>JBEBUB010000024.1:0-16188 GCA_040393445.1 Flavobacterium beibuense | reverse complement strand
TGAGAGAAGGAAGTTGGCTCGATGTAAAAGGTGACAAAATTATCCTAAAAGGAAATTTAACGACTCGTTGGTTTACTCAAAACAATCCGGCTATAGAACTAGAGCCAGAAACTAATTTAACCGAGCTTTATTCTATTAAAGAATAAGATTTTTCTCCATCACAAAATCTTCCATCAAATAACCATTACCAATATCGATATCTTCGGTTTTGGCAATAGAAAAACCTACTGTTTCATAAAACTTTAAGGCTTTATTGAATCGGTTTACGTTGAGTGAAAGAATCGAATTTTGATGCTCTAAAGCTACTTGCTCTGCTTTTTGCATTAATAGTTTCCCGATTCCTTTACCTTGCAATTCAGGAAGAATGTAAATTTTATGGATTTTTGTAATAGGTTCTTGGTTGTAATTTACCTCAACAGACAAATAACCTACAGTTTTTTCGTTTTCTTTGGCTAAGAAAAATTGATGTTTTCTAATTTCGATTTGTTCTTGTAAAGCTTCTTCAGAATACATCATATCAAGCATATACTCGATTTGCTTTTCAGAGAGAATATCTTTAAAGGTCGGATACCAAGTAATTTGAGCTACCTCTCGAATTATCTGGATATCTTCAATTGTTGCACTTACAACCGAAATCATTTTTTAATCTTTTTTCTTTTTTCCGTTGTTGAATTTTACTTTCCCGAAAGGTGATTTTTTAATATCTTTTTTCGGAGCAAACTTTTTAGCGGGTTTGTTTTCAGAAGTTGGTTTTTTGTCCTTTTTTGGTTCTTTAACTTCTGTTTTTGGCTCCTTGGTTTCTACTTTCTTTTGAGCCAAAACTTCTTTCGGATTTTTCGGGTTTTCTTTGGTTCCTCTCAGGTGAATTACCAATCCGTTCAGGAAATTCCTCAGAATCTGGTCACCACATTCTTTGTAGTTTGGGTGGTCTTCACTACGGAAGAAAGCTCCCAATTCTGCTTTTGAAATTCTAAAATCTACCAGTTGTAGGATATCTACAATTTCTTCGTCTCTGAGCTGCAGCGCCACACGAAGTTTTTTAAATATATCGTTATTTGTCATTCTATTTTTGTTTAAAGTTTGAATTGTTTAAGGTTTAAAGTTAGCTTATCCACATGCTAATATCTTTCGCCCAAATCCATTTACTATTTTCTCTTTTATAAATTGAAACTCTGCCACCCATAGCATATAAACCCAAATTAATAATTACTGTATTTTTATCTAAAGTAAATAAAGGTAACGAAATATAACTTATTTCTGAGAATCCATACCTATCAATTATTTTGTACCCAAAATCATTATTTGTTTTACTTGAAAGTCGCAATTGATAAAGGGTATCTGCACAAATAAGCTCAAAGTCTTTAATCCGATTTTGTTCCAATTTGATTTCTTTTGAACTCTGAACCTGTTGATAAATAAACTCTATATCTTTTTCTTCAATTAAATTTTGGTCTGCTAAATTTTTCAGGTAATTTTTTATACCATTTTCATTTAACCCCATATTTTCAAATTCAGCAAATTTTGAAAAATAAACAAGATAAAAAGCTTCATCTTTATTGTATTCTTTCATTTCAGCAATATATCCTTTATAAATTCCATTTATTACTTCATAAATATCACTTTCATAAATGGTTGTTCCGTTACTTGAAAAAACCACAACTTCTTCTTTGATTTCCTCTGTTTTAGAATTACAGGAAATCAGAGTGATACAAAATAGTATGTACAGAAGTTTTTTCATTTATAAATCTGAAATCTTTAAGGTGTCGAAGTTGAAACCTGAACCACTTTTCCGTTTTGGAATTTAGCTCCTTCTAAAGCAAAATTATAGATAAAATCAGCCATTTCTTTAGCATTAATCGGAGCTTGATAACCCGGGAAAGCCTCGGCTAACATTTCGGTTTGAACAGCTCCTAGCGCTAACACATTAAACGAAATTCCTTTGTCTTTATATTCTTCAGCTAATAATTCCGAAAGGGTAATCACAGCTCCCTTACTTGAAGAATAAGCTGCCAAACCAGGGAATTTCATCGTTCCTTGAACACCCCCCATACTGCTAATGGTCACCACATGAGCGCCTTTTTCCATAAAAGGAAGTACGGTTTGAGTCAGATAAGCCACCCCAAAAACGTTAACTTTATATACGTATTCAAACTCTTCGCTAGTGATTTGTTCAAAAGGCTTGTTCACCAAAGCACCTGCGTTATGGATGATAATATCGACTTTTTTCCAAGTATTCGAAATAAAGTTCTCAACCAAATCCAAATCATTTTTATCTGATAAATCGACAGACAAAAAAGAAATATTCGGATTTTGAAGCAGAGCCTGATTGTTTTTTCTGGAAAGAGCCAAAACATTGTGCCCTTTTTCTGCAAACAATAAAGCTAATTCGAAACCTATTCCTCTGCTGGTGCCTGTTATGATGATGTTCATTTTGTTATCTAGTTTAATTGGAACCTTTTTTAGAAAGCGGACTAATGATTTTCACATCATGAAAAACAATAGCGCCTCTCACCACACCTTGAATCGTGTTATACAAAGCCTCAATAATCTGAATTTTGAGTTCATTTTTGGTATGCACAATGCTAATTTCTCTTGACGGAACCGGATTTTCAAAATGTTTGAGTTTCTCCTTGTCTTTCTCTGTAATATTCAACGTATGAAGATACGGAAGCAAAGTTACTCCTAAACCTTCGTTTGCTAACTGAATAAGCGTTTCAAAACTTCCGCTTTTGAGTTCGAATTTATCGTTGCTTTTTTCAGCTTTAGTTTTACAAATATTCAATACACCTCTAGTAAAACAATGTCCGTCTTCGAGTAAAAGTAATTCGTTGCTATTCAAATCATCCGGATGGATTTTTTCTTGCTGATACAACACATTGGTCGTAGGAACATACCCCACAAAAGGCTCATAATACAACACTTTTTCTTTGATTTCGTCATCTTCGAGCGGAGTGGCTAAAATTCCGGCATCGAGGTGTCCGTTTTTCAGTCGTTGTAGGATATCTGTAGTGTTTCTTTCTTCGATAATCAGATGTACTTTCGGATATTTTTTGATGAATGTATTGAGAAACATCGGAAGCAAAGTTGGCATTACGGTTGGAATAATTCCAAGTTTGAAATCACCTCCCACAAAACCTTTCTGAATATCGATTATGTCTTGTATGCGTTCAGACTCATTCACAATTCTTCGAGCCTGTTCCACAATTTTTTCACCTACCGAAGTGAGTTGAATCGGTTTTTTGGTACGGTCAAAAATGATTACATCGAGTTCTTCCTCCAGCTTTTGAATTTGCATACTCAAAGTGGGTTGCGTAACAAAACATTTTTCGGCTGCTAAAGTGAAATTTCTATGTTCGGCCAGAGCCAAAACATAGTGAAGTTGCGTAATAGTCATTTTTCGAATTCAATAATACACAAAGGTACGAAGAATCTAACAAAGAACTTTATCGCTCTAAAACTAAATCTTCTTACCTTTGTAACATATAGGATGAATAATTATGCTCGAGATAGAACAAACAAATTTTGAAAAAACAGTAATTGTAGGAATAATAACCGGAAATCAAAACGAAGATAAACTCAACGAATATCTTGACGAATTGGAGTTTCTGACTACAACAGCAGGAGGTGAAGTGGTGAAACGTTTTTCTCAAAAGCTAGAAAGACCTAACCCTAAAACATTTTTAGGAACAGGTAAAATAGATGAAATTGCGTATTACGTAAAAGACAATGATATATCAACGGTTATTTTTGACGATGAACTTTCGCCATCGCAACAAAAAAACCTGAATAAAATTTTGGGTGTAAAAGTATTAGACCGAACCAATCTGATTTTGGATATTTTTGCTCAAAGAGCTCAAACTTCGTATGCCAGAACTCAGGTAGAATTAGCTCAATATCAATATCTATTACCAAGACTAACCGGTATGTGGACTCACTTGGAGCGTCAAAAAGGAGGTATTGGTCTTCGCGGTCCGGGAGAAACTGAAATTGAGACAGATAGACGTATTGTTAGAGACCGTATTTCTTTGCTTAAAGACAAACTCAAAGTCATCGATAAACAAATGGCTGTGCAACGAGGTAACAGAGGAGCGATGGTCCGAGTGGCTTTGGTCGGTTATACTAACGTAGGAAAATCAACTTTGATGAATTTGGTTAGCAAAAGTGATGTTTTTGTCGAAAACAAACTCTTTGCTACACTAGACACAACCGTAAGAAAAGTGGTGATTAAAAATTTACCATTCTTACTTTCTGATACCGTAGGTTTCATCAGAAAATTACCTACACAACTAGTGGAGTCCTTCAAAAGTACGCTTGATGAAGTGAGAGAAGCAGATTTGTTACTTCACGTAGTGGACATTTCACATCCGGATTTTGAAGACCATATTGAATCGGTAAACGAGATTCTGAAAGAGATAAAAAGCGATGACAAAGCCACCATCATGGTTTTCAATAAAATTGATGCTTTTTCACACCTTGTTATTGATGAAGACGATTTAATTACAGAAAAAACTTCCAGACATTACACCTTAGAAGAGTGGAAAAAAACTTGGATGAATCGTTTGGGTGAGAATAATACGCTATTCATTTCTGCTACCAACAAAGAAAACATTGAGGAATTCAGAGAGAAGGTTTATGAGGCTGTAAGAGAAATTCACATTACACGCTTCCCATATAACAATTTCTTATATCCGGAATATAAAGAAGCTAAAGAAGAGGAAGAGTAGTTTATACTCTTCCTTTTAATGCGTTGAAAACCCAAGCAATAGCTAAAAATCCTATACCAACAGTTGCGAAACCCCATCCGGAGATTTCTTGATATCTGAAAGCTCCTAAAGCAATCAAAATAAGCCCCATGATTATCATAATAAGAGTGGCCCAACCTAAAACTGTGTTTTTATTCATGTTCATTGTTCTTCGACTTTTTACGTTTTAGCTTTGCAAAGGTAAGTAAACCACTTTCTTGGTTTCAAAAAAGTCTTCGTTAAAAAAATCAGAAATTGAGTGTTCTACCGCTTTCGGGAAAGGCTTCAATTCTTCTGTCAAATCACCTCCTTTTAGATAAAGGATTCCGTTTTTAAGCGAATGAACTGATTTTGGTTTGATACTTCCTTTAATCCAACTCACAAAATCTGGCATGTTGGTCACAGCCCGACTTACGATAAAGTCAAATTTCTGAGTTACGTTTTCTGCTCTTTTTTGTTCTGCTTTGGCATTTTTAAGTCCTAGAGCCGTAATCACTTCTTGAACCACTTTGATTTTTTTACCGATAGTATCTATCAGATAAAACTGCGTTTCAGGAAACATAATAGCAAGCGGAATTCCCGGAAAACCTCCTCCTGTTCCTACATCCATAATAGCTGTTTTCGGCTCAAAAGAATGTACTTTGGCTATAGCCAAACTGTGCAAAACGTGTTTGATATAAAGTGATTCTATGTCTTTTCTGGAAATCACATTTATTTTGGTATTCCAATCTGTATAGAGGCTTTCGAGCATCGAAAATTGTCTTAGCTGTTCAGCCGAAAGCTGAGGAAAATACTGCTGAATTTCGTTCATTTCTTATTTATTTGCCTTTGCTTTTTTCTTTTTCAGCAAGTAATCTACAATAAAATATCCTGCTAACGCCATTAAAAACCAACGGAAATACGAAACCGGTTCTCCTTCTCCATTCACTGTAGTAAACATTCTCTCCCAACGTATTTTATTGAAAAATCCTTGTTGAGAAGAATCCCAACTCATCCAGATAAATACGGGTTTCCCGACAATGTGATCATCCGGAACATAACCCCAATAGCGACTGTCTTCAGAACTGTGTCTGTTGTCTCCCATCATCCAATAATAATCTTGTTTGAAGGTATAAGTGGTTGCAGGTTGGTTATTGATTAAGATTTCGTTTCCGATAACTTTCAAATCATTTTTCTCGTATTCTCTGATAATTTCTTTGTAGAAAGATAGCGTTTCTGCATTCAAATCTACAGTTTCACCTTTTTTAGGAATATAAATTGGCCCGAAATTATCTTGACTCCATTCTTTGGTATGAGGGAAGATTTTCTTTTCTGCGGGAGCTGTAAAACGCTCTACACTTTTCACAGCAGGATCATTTTTCAGTTGTTCTGCTTGTTGAACAGTGATATTAGCTCTCACTCCGTCTATTTGGATACCTAAACGCTCCATCACACCCGGATTATCTACAAAACCTACAGCATACACATTTAGAGAATCTCTAGTGTCTTCTGACAAACTTACTTTGTTTTTTGAGTCACTGAAATATCTTCTTACAGCCACATCATCCCAAAGGTTCGATTTAACTACATAAGTAAAAGCCCAAGGCTGAATTTGATATTTTGATAAAAATTCTTGCGAAAGATTTTCTTTTGTTTTTACTGTAGTGACATATTGAGGTTTAGCTCGGTCTGATAGTTGTAAAAGTTCTCCGTTTATATACAAATCTCCATTTCTGCCTTCAATCACATCTCCGGGAGTTCCTACACAACGTTTTACGTAGTTTGATTTTTTATCGATTGGTTTTCTGATTCCGTTGGCTGTTTTATCTCCAAAATAACGAACCGTATCAGTAGGCCAGTTAAAAACCACGATGTCGTTTTTTTTAATATCCTGAAAAGCAGGAAAACGGAAATACGGAATTTGTGGTTTTTTCAGATAAGAAGGATGACGATTGATTGATTTTGGCAAGCCTTCATAACTTGTCGGGACAAGTGGTAAAGTATCGTGAACCATTGGCAAAGCCACAGCTGTCATCGGAGTTCTGGCTCCGTAATGCATTTTACTAACTAACAAAAAATCTCCCACTAAAAGCGTTTTTTCCAAAGAGCCTGTCGGAATAGTAAAAGGTTGAATAAAATACGTATGAATAACCGTAGCTACAATCACTGCAAACACTACAGAACTCACAAAATCTGCTACTGCATTTGTTGGCTTTAGGCTTCTGTCTTGAATGTAAGTAAGTTTATCTGCTTCAACATAATTCAGATAATAGATATAAAGCCCTAAAGTGAGCAACACTAGCCAAGTATCTAAAGTTTTATTTTTCCCAAAACTTCTGATGGTTTCTACCCAAACTACGGGAAACATCAAAAGATTCACAACCGGAATAAAAAGCAGAAAAACATACCATTTTGGTCTGTTGATGATTTGCATTAACACAATTCCGTTATAAATCGGGACAAGTGCTTCCCATGGTTTTCTACCTGCTTTTTGATATAATTTCCACGTTCCTAAAAAGTGAATAACCTGTATGATCAGGAAAAAAATAATCCAACTGCTAAATGACATAGTCTGTGTATTTATGAATTAAAAAACTCCACAAAGAAAAGATTTTACTAATTCGTAAAATCCTGAGCATTCGTGGCTATGAAATAGGTGTGCAAGATATTCAAAAAGTTACAAACCTAGCACATCTTTCATCGTAAAAATTCCTTTTTTACCTAAAATCCACTCGGATGCAATAACCGCTCCTTGAGCGAAGCCTTCTCGAGTGTGAGCTGTGTGTTTGATCTCGATTTCGTCTATGGCAGATTTATAAAAAACGCTGTGTGTTCCCGGAACGTTCTCGATTCGTTTAGCTTCGATTCCGATAACTTCATTATGAGTTTGTCCTAATTGCCAAGAAGTGTAGTTTGTATTTTCGATAATTTGATTAGCAAGCGAAATAGCCGTACCGCTCGGAGCATCAAGTTTTTGAGTATGGTGAATTTCTTCTAATGCTACTTTATATTCAGGAAAATCACTCATCATTTTGGCTAATTTTTCGTTTAACAAGAAAAACAGATTTACTCCCAAACTGAAATTAGAAGCATAGATAAACGCTCCGTTTTTTTCTTGACAGAGTTTTGTCATTTCCTGATAATGTTGTAACCAACCGGTTGTTCCAGAAACAACAGGTATTCCTCTATTCAAACATTCAGAAATATGACTACCAGCACTATCGGGAGCCGAAAAATCTATAGCGACATCTGCCTTTTCTAAACCTTCAAAAGTGTCATCTATTGATTTTTTAAGGACAATTTCATGGCCTTTTGAAACAGCAATTTTCTCGATTGCTTGTCCCATTTTTCCGTATCCTAAAAGTGCTATTTTCATATATTCGATTGGGTTAAAAAGTTTCAGGTTTCAGCTCAAACAACTTGAATCCTGAAACCTGAAATAAATTATTCGTTGTGTAAAAACGCTTGTCTGTTGAGTAATGTTTCTTCGTCTTCAACATGGTTTTCGTCAGGAATACAACAATCTACAGGGCAAACCGCTGCACATTGTGGCTCTTCGTGGAAGCCTTTACACTCCGTACATTTATCAGGAACGATATAATAATATTCATCAGAAATTGGGGTTTGAGCCTCATCTGCATCGACTTCTCGACCATTAGGCAAAACAATTTTTCCGCTTAATTTTGTTCCGTCTTTGTATCTCCAGTCGTCTGCTCCTTCATATATTGCATTGTTCGGACATTCCGGTTCACAAGCTCCGCAGTTAATGCAATCGTCAGTGATTATAATTGCCATTTTTTCTTGATTTAAAGTTCTAAGATTTAAAGTTTAAAGTTCAAATTACAGACTTTAGACCAATAAAACTTATTTTTGTGCAAAATTACGAGCAAAACCATTCATAACCAAATTAAACGATGTTAGAAAAAACAAAAATCGCATTTACAGAATTAGGAAAGTTTTTAAGCCAATTTTCTGAAGAGAAGTCGGTTAAAAACCCGGAGGTGCTATTTAACGATTTATATTTTGATCAATTTCTGACACTTATCGAAAATCAAAAACACTATAATGGCTGGTTTATTGAGAGTGAAGTTTATTTTTCGATTCAATCATGGGCAGCAGCCTTAACCTCTGAAAATCTTAATCAATGGCTTTTGGCTTATGAGATTCAAGATAGATCACCTAAAACTGTAGGTCTTATTCTAGCCGGAAATATTCCACTTGTCGGGTTTCACGATTTTTTGAGTGTACTAGTTTCCGGACACAAAGCTGCCATAAAAACATCTTCTAACGACCAGCATTTGCTCCCTTTTCTGGCAAAATATCTCATCGAGGTAGAACCGAGTTTAGAAAAACGCATCGAATTCGTTGAAAAACTAGAAAACTTTGATGCTGTTATTGCTACCGGAAGCAACAACACCGCTCGTTATTTTGAATATTACTTTAAAGACAAACCCAGTATTATTAGAAAAAACCGAAATTCGGTTGCGGTTCTAGACGGAAATGAATCAGAGCAAGATTTAATAGCATTAGGTAAAGATATTTTTACCTATTTTGGATTAGGATGCAGAAACGTTTCAAAATTATTTGTCCCGAAAGGCTACGATTTCGAAAAGTTTTTCAAAGGAATGTATGAATATCGAGAAATTATCAATAATCAGAAATACATCAATAATTACGACTACAACAAAGCTGTTTTTCTGATGAGTAACTTCTTGGTGCTCGATAACGGATTTTTGGTTCTCAAAGAAGACAGCTCTTACTCCTCCCCTATTTCAAGTGTTTTTTATGAATATTATAATGACTTGAACGAAATAAACAATAAATTAGAACAAGATTCTGAGCAAATTCAGTGTGTGGTGAGCCATAATTTAATCGAAAATTCCGTTGATTTCGGGCAAACACAACTCCCAAAACTATGGGATTATGCAGATAATGTGGATACTATTTCGTTTTTGACAAAAATATAACGTAATTATTATTAAAATATATAGCGCTCTTTTAAGGAAATTTCGGAAATTTGCCACGCAATATTATTTGATACTTTTCAGATGAAAATACACAACTTCAGTGCTGGGCCTTCAATTTTGCCACAAGAAGTACTCGAAAAAGCCTCTCAAGCGGTTTTAAATTTCAATAATTCAGGACTTTCTATTTTAGAAATTTCACATAGAAGTAAAAATTTTGTAGCTGTCATAGAAGAAGCCCGAAGTTTAATTTTGGAACTTATGGGTTTACAAAACAAAGGATATCAGGCACTTTTCTTACAAGGCGGAGCAAGTATGGAGTTCCTTAGAGTTCCTTATAATCTTTTAAAAGAAAACGGAAAAGCAGCTTATTTGGATACCGGAACTTGGGCTAGCGGTGCCATAAAACAAGCCAAACATTTTGGCGAAACTATAGTCGTTGCTTCTTCAAAAGATAAAAATTACAACTACATCCCAAAAGACTATGAGATTCCTGTAGGTACAGATTATTTTCACATCACGACCAACAACACGATTTTCGGAACACAAATGCACCAAATTCCGTACACAAAAGTTCCTTTGGTTAGTGATATGAGTTCTGATATTTTTTCGAGAGAAATCGACTTTTCAAAATTTGGGTTGATTTATGCAGGAGCACAGAAAAATATAGGTGCAGCAGGAGTTACATTAATTGTGGTTAAAGAAGATTTGTTAGAAAAAACTGGAAGAACCATTCCGTCTATTTTAGATTATAAAGCTCATATCGAGAAAGAAAGCATGTATAACACACCTGCCGTTTTTGCAGTTTATACATCTTTATTAACTTTGAAGTGGATAAAAAACAAAGGCGGTGTAGCTGCTTTGGAGAAAATCAACAATGCCAAAGCTGACCTTTTGTATCATGAAATTGATAGAAATCCTTTGTTTAAAGGAACTGCGGCCGTTGAAGACCGAAGCAAAATGAATGTAACTTTCTTGCTTAAAGACAAAAGTCATAAAGAACGTTTTGATATGCTTTGTAAAAATTCGGGAATTTCAGGCATCAACGGTCATAGAAGCGTAGGTGGTTACAGAGCTTCGATTTATAATGCTTTACCATTAGAGAGTGTACAGTTGTTGGTGAATGTGATGCAGGAATTCGAAAGAACGGTTTAAATTCAAAAAACATGAAAAAAAAATTCTTAGTTTTTCTTCTTGTCGGAATGATAATGGCGGGTTGTAAGAACGAAAACGATAAGGTAATTCATCAGGACGATATTGTGATGAATGAAGAAAACTACATGAAATATACTCACGAGGATTTTTCTATCTATTACCCAAGCTCTTGGAGAATCGAGAAAAATCCTCAGCCTGAAGTAGCTTTTTATCTGTTTTTGGAAAGCGAAATGGATGACTTTTTGGAAAACATTAATTTGATGGTTGCTCCGAACGTAGAAAATATGGACTTAGACAAATTCACTGAAATTTCTATTAAAGAATACGAAGCAAACCAAGGAAAAATTATTTCTTCCGAAAGAATCAAAACTCCGACTAAAGAATACCAAAAAATAGTCGTTTCAAGCAAAATGAATGAATTGGACTTGAAATTTATTCAACATTATTACCATACCAAATCAAAAATTTATCTCCTTACTTTTACAGCTCAGCAAAAAGATTTCGCTAAATACGAAAAAGAAGTTGAGCAAGTTATGAGGAGCTTTTCTCTAAAATAATTTTAATAGTTTCAGCCTAAAAACTTTAAACAAATAACGATTAACAAACAAATGAAAATATTAGCCAATGATGGGATTTCAAAAAGTGGAATTACCCTTTTAGAAAACCACGGATTTGAAGTAATCACCACCAAAGTTGCTCAAGAACAAGTTGCCAATTACATCAACAAAAATGAAATTTCGGTTTTGTTGGTAAGAAGTGCAACCAAAGTACGAAAAGACATTATTGATAATTGCCCTACTTTAAAAATTATCGGTAGAGGCGGTGTCGGGATGGATAATATTGATGTAGAGTATGCTTTATCGAAAGGTTTAAGAGTCATTAATACTCCGGCATCTTCTTCAGAATCTGTAGCAGAACTGGTTTTTGCTCACTTGTTTTCCGGTGTACGATTCTTATCGGATTCCAATAGAAATATGCCTTTAGAAGGTGATTCTCGTTTTAACGACTTGAAAAAAAGCTATGCAAACGGAATCGAACTTAAAGGAAAAACTTTAGGTCTTGTTGGTTTTGGCCGTATTGGTCAAGCTGTGGCTAAAATGGCTGTAGGACTAGGAATGAGAGTACTTCCTGTTGATAAAACAATTAAAAGTGCTATTATTCATTTGGATTTTTATAACGGCACATCTATCGATTTCGCTATTGATACGGTTTCGATGGATGAAGTGTTGACACAGTCAGATTTTATCTCTGTGCATACGCCTTATCAAAACGAGTATGTTATCAATACTGCTGAATTCGAAAAAATGAGAGACGGAGTAGGAATCATCAACACTTCAAGAGGTGGAATCATCAACGAGGTAGCTCTATTGGATGCTCTGAATTCTAACAAAGTAGCTTTTGCGGGTCTTGATGTTTTTGAAAATGAACCTTCGCCTGCTATTCAAATATTAATGCATCCAAACGTTTCACTTACTCCACACATTGGAGCCTCAACCAAAGAAGCCCAAGACAGAATCGGGGTGGAATTAGCACAACAGATTATTGCGATTTTAAGGTAAGTTTTGCACGAAAAAGACACATACAAAACCATAGAATCTCCGTCCGAAGAAGTGTTGTATAAAGAGAAAAACAGCAAATTCTTCGGATATTGTTTTCCGGTTCAGTCTGAAGACCAAGTCAAAGAGATTCTTGAAAAAATAAAAAAAGAACATTATTCCGCTAGGCATTGGTGTTATGCCTTCCAAATCGGGACAGAGCAAATTCACTATCGTGCCAACGATGACGGAGAACCTAGCGGAAGTGCCGGCCTCCCAATCTACGGACAAATTCAGTCGTTTGAAGTGACTAATATTCTGGTAATTGTTGTTCGTTATTTCGGAGGAGTGAAATTAGGCGTCGGAGGACTCGTTTCAGCTTATAAAGAAACCGCTAAAATGGCTCTGGAAAATTCCGAAATTGTTGAAAAAACCATAGATATTCGCTATCGTATAACTTTCGGTTATAAAGATATGAATCGGGTGATGCGAGTTATCAAAGAAAAGAATGTGAACGTTATAGGGCAAAAACTCGAGATGGATTGCCAAATAGAAATTTCGGTCAGAAAGAAAGATGCTCCGATGATTTTTAGTATCTTTGAAGCAATGTACGAAGTTTCTATAACGGAGTATTAAGATTTGAGTATTGAGTATCAAGATTTTTGATTACAGATTGACAACCTGAAACTAAAAACTATGGCAAAACTTATTAAAATATATCCGGAAAACCCCAACGAAAGAGAGATTGATAAAGTCGTAAAAGTTCTCAAAGACGGAGGCTTGATTATTTACCCTACCGATACGGTTTATGGTTTGGGTTGTGATATTACCAATACTAAAGCATTAGAAAAAATCGCAAAAATCAAAGGAATCAAACTCGAGAAAGCAAACTTTTCATTCGTTTGTTCTGATTTGAAAAACCTTTCAGATTACGTTCGACAAATCGATACACCTACTTTTAAAATCCTGAAAAGAGCTTTACCCGGAGCTTATACGTTTATCTTACCCGGGAATAATAATCTACCAAAAGAATTTAAAAAGAAAACCACTGTCGGAATCAGGGTTCCTGATAACAACATTGCCTTAGAGATTGTAAGAAAACTAGGCAACCCTATTGTTTCTACTTCGATTTATGACGAAGACGAGATCTTAGAATATACCACAGATCCTGAATTGATTTTCGAAAAATGGGAAAATCTAGTCGATATCGTTATTGACGGTGGTTATGGCGATAATCAAGCCTCCACAGTGATTGATTTATCAGATGGAGAACCAGTAATTATCAGAGAAGGAAAAGGAAGTTTAGATATTTTGTAACTTTTTGTATCATCCTTACGTATAACTAAAGATTTTTATATACGGAGGAAAATTAAATGAGACAGCTTAAAATTACAAAGCAGGTAACCAATAGGGAAACTGCATCTTTAGACAAGTATCTTCAGGAAATCGGTAAAGTGGATTTGATTACAGCCGATGAAGAAGTAGAATTAGCACAACGTATAAAAGCCGGAGACCAACGAGCTTTAGAAAAACTTACCAAAGCAAACTTACGTTTTGTGGTTTCTGTTGCTAAACAATATCAAAACCAAGGTCTTACTTTACCCGATTTGATTAACGAAGGAAACTTAGGGCTTATCAAAGCAGCACAACGTTTTGACGAAACCAGAGGTTTTAAATTCATTTCGTATGCTGTATGGTGGATTCGTCAGTCTATCTTACAAGCTTTGGCAGAACAATCTCGTATTGTGAGATTACCACTAAACAAAATCGGTTCGATTAACAAAATCAATAAAATGTATGCGCTTTTAGAGCAGTCTAACGAAAGACCGCCTAGTGCAGAAGAAATTGCAAAAGAGCTTGACATGACTGTGAATGACGTTAAAGAGAGTATGAAAAACTCAGGACGTCACCTTTCGATGGATGCTCCGCTTGTTGAAGGAGAAGATTCTAACCTTTATGACGTATTACGTTCAGGAGAATCTCCGAATCCAGACAGAGAATTGATTCACGAATCACTTCGTACGGAAATCGAAAGAGCTCTAGAAACATTAACTCCAAGAGAAGCAGACGTAGTTCGTTTGTATTTCGGTTTAGGTGATCAACACGCTATGACTTTGGAAGAAATCGGAGAAACTTTTGATTTAACTCGTGAAAGAGTACGTCAGATTAAAGAAAAAGCTATCAGAAGATTAAAACATACTTCAAGAAGCAAAATCTTGAAAACGTATTTAGGTTAATACACCACAAATTATTTAAAAACCTGTTCTTGAAAAAGAGCAGGTTTTTTTTATGCAAATACGGCATTTGCCTTATTGTTTGATAATTAATAACCTTTTAGATTTGTCAAAGTCTTTGTATATGAAATTGAGGCATTATCAAGTAATTTTTTGTTTTCATATTGTGAATGGAACGGCTCGGTGACTACCGGGCTGTTTCTGTTTTCTGTTCATCTGAAAAAAACTATCTTTGCCTAAAACAACACAAATGAAAAATACACTTATAGCTCCATCTGTTTTGGCTGCCGATTTCGGGAATTTACAACGAGATATCGAAATGATTAACCAAAGTAAAGCCGATTGGTTTCACATTGATATTATGGATGGTGTTTTTGTTCCGAATATTTCGTTCGGGATGCCTGTTTTGGAAGCCATCAACAAACACGCTCAAAAAACGATTGACGTTCACCTAATGATTGTTCAACCGGAGCGATACATTAAAACTTTCGCTAAACTCAGAGCAAACATCTTAACTGTTCATTATGAAGCTTCAACTCACTTGCACAGAACTTTACAAGAAATTAAAGCAGAAGGCATGAAAGCCGGAGTAGCTTTGAATCCGCATACCAATGTGTCTCTTTTAGAAGACTGTATTAATGACATTGATTTGGTTTGTCTAATGAGTGTAAACCCAGGTTTTGGAGGACAATCTTTTATCGAAAACACCTACAAAAAAGTAAAACAACTCAAAGAAATCATCACTCGAAACAATGCTTCGACTCTGATTGAAATCGACGGAGGAGTAACCTCAAAAAATGCGAAACAATTAGTGGAGGCTGGAGCCGATGTATTAGTAGCAGGAAGCTTTGTTTTCAACTCCGAAAACCCCATTCAAACCATAGAAGACCTTAAAAACTTAGTATAACTTTTAAAAACTATTCTTCATGAGAAAACTAACCCTTATTGCTCTAAGCATAGTCTCATCAATAATGACAGCACAAGAAGTAATGACCCCCGAATTACTTTTGCAATTAGGCAGAGTCTCCCCTATCGGAATTTCAAAAGATGGAAAAAACCTTATTTACAGAGTTTCCACTCCCGACATGGCGGAAAACAAAATGAATTCAAAAGTGTACTCTATTTCGCTTGACGGAAAAAATCTTACAGAAATTCAAGAGTATAAAAACTTAATCAAAGACAAAAATGTTTCTCCCGACGGAAAATATGTTCTGTATCATGAAGAAGTATTAGTAAACAATATTTTAGGCAAAGACATTCATTCAGAATTAGATAAATCAACTGCTTATGTATATAACGGTTTAGATTACAGACATTGGGATAAAGACAACGAAGGCAAATTCAACCACGTTTTTTATAAAGAAAATAAAGAAGGAGCTCAAGGAGTCGATATTATGGCTAATGAACCTTATTACAGCCCGCAAATGCCTTTTGGTGGTGATGAAGATTACCTTTGGTCTAAAGACGGGAAAAGTATTTTGTATGTTTCAAAAAAGAAAACTGGAACTGAATATGCTCTTAGTACTAATACCGATATTTATGAGTATAGTTTAGAAACAAAAACTACTCGTAACCTTAC
>JBEBUB010000023.1:0-16471 GCA_040393445.1 Flavobacterium beibuense | reverse complement strand
GGAATTTGTGAAATTTGTCGTTTTATATAAATTTGTAAAATCTGTTTTTAAATCATGAAAATCGAATTTTCCCTTTCAGAAATAAACCGTGTTGCCCGACAGATTTTAGAACAAAACCTCGAAAAAGTGATTTTGTTTGAAGCCGAAATGGGAACCGGAAAAACGACTCTTATTAAAGAATTGTGTAAAGCACTTCATGTTGAAGACAACATCAGTAGCCCCACTTTTTCTTTGGTAAACGAGTATCATACTACAAAAGGGGAGACCATTTATCATTTTGACTTTTATCGCCTAAAATCAGAAGAGGAAGCTCTGGATTTTGGAGTAGAAGATTATCTGTATTCCGGAAATTATTGCTTTTTGGAATGGTCTGAGAAAATTCCGAATTTGATTCCTGACAAACATACCTTAATCGAAATTCGAGTGTTGGAAAATGGCAATCGGGAATTGGAGATAAAATAAATCTGAATAGATAAAATATAAAAATCCCTCTTAAAATTAATTAAGAGGGATTTTTCGCCTTTTAGCTCATCGTAATTACTAGAAAACTATTTTTGAAAACAAACAAACCAACCCAAATACTTAGTAATTACATGAAAAACAGAATTATGCTTTTTCTGAGTTTCTTTTATTTTTGAAAGCATAAAAGGCTACTAATATTGCTGTGATTAAAAGCCATATTACTGTTTGGTCTATAGAGACCACAGCATCATCATCGGTTGCAGATGGGTTATGAGGATAATTATTAGGTATGTTGTCATTAGCTAATGCAACTCCGTTTAGAATAATAAAAAACAAGGATAATACGGCTGTTATAATTTTATTTTTCATAGTTTAAAATAGATTAGATTTAACACAAGTGACTTGTAAGACTTTTTATAAAAAGTCTATAAAATCGAGATAATCTTTTCATGATTAAAAATATTATTAAACTAATCGGAAATGCTTCTGCCTAGGTTGCGATTTACTAATATTATCTTACTTTTTTATTCAACACTTTATCTTGAGCAGTTACAACTTTCACGATAAATACGCCATCTACATCTAAAGCAGGTATTAGGTGAGTTGTGCTTTCAGCATCAGCTTTATAGAGTATTCTACCCAAAAGATCATACACCCAAACTTCTTTTAGTTCAAATCCTTTGGTTTGAACTTGGAAGTGTTTGTCTTGTTTGTAAACAATCCAGTCTGCATCATTCAACTCAGGATTTTCAACATTCATCGTAGTTTGATATACGATTTCGAATCGGTTGTCAAAAACTCCTTTTTCACTCAAGAAAGAGTAAGCTCCGCTGTTTAGGTTATGTGAGTTACCGTTGAAATTATCTTTCAAATAGATAGTGGTATAACCTTCAGCAAATAGACCGTCAAAACTGTCTAAAGCAATAGTGAAGCTACCAGCATTTACAGCTCTAAACCCAATCGGAACTACATCTGCATCGGTGAAAGGAAGTTGTCTTGCTTGAATTACGAATTGTTTGTCGCTATTTTCGATTAACGAATAAATAGCGTTTCCTTCGTAACCAAACATTTGAGCATCTATTCCGGTATCTAAGCCTTGTGTAGCATTTTCAACATATCCCACAAGAATTTGATTATAAGTCACCATATCATCAGCTAAATTCAGCCAAAAGCGATGTCTTTCAGTATTCATTTGTCTGAAGAAACCTTCGTTTTCTGAAGTTCTCATGCTGTTGTTGAATGAAACCTGAGCACCAGATGTTTCCATGACAAAACCTTGACCCGGTAGAATGATACCTTTAGGACGATAAAACTCTGTTCCTTGTCCGTTAATTCGAACACCGGTTCCTCCCAATAGTGTGTAATAAGCCCAGTTATTCAAAGTGTAACTTCCGTCAACCGGAGCATTAACGTTGGTCCAGAAATAAAGTGCATTAACTCCTGAATTTGCATCCATAAACTCATCTGCATCAATAGCAGAAGGATATGGATTTCCGATTCCGTTGAATGAAAGCGGAGTGCTGATAGTAATATTACCATTATTTGGTATTCCTGTGAATTCGCCTTGGAATACTACAGTATTTGTGCTGTGGTAATCGTTTCGAGCACGATATAGATATCCTTTTCCGATTCCGAACGTATGCGAACCCGATTCAGCTTCAGCATAGGAATTCCATATTTGTTCCCAAGCCAACTCTCCTAATGTATAAACACGATTCCAGATGGTTCCGGTTCCTCCTGCAGGAGATACTTGAGAGAAGTTTTTCAACAACATTCCTTCAACAGGAGAACTCCACAAGGTATAATCCAATCGTTTCATTGGGTTGCTGTTTCTCAATACGGTAATCGCTCCTTGATTTTCTACATCATCTATCTGAATCAACATACCGTCATTAGCAACTACAAAATCTGTTGCAGTAGCATGATTGATAACTTGACCTTTTACGGTTAGCGTACGATCAGCAGGGATAGTTATTTTTCCGTTTTCGGTTACTTCTAGCTCACAAGCCGATAAATCAGTATTCATCACTAAAAGACCATCGATAATCGCTTTTTTGGTGATGTCAGGATTACCATTGCTCCAAGTTGTGCCGTTCCATGTCGTGCTTACACTACAATCATTAGATAGGGCAGGGAGAATATTGATAGTGTAATCCTCAACTTGACCATAAGGTGTGTTTCCACACGGTGAGTAACTTCCATCGTATTTATTTTGTAAAAGTATTCTCATACGAGTATTTCCTAAACTAGTATTTGTAGGAATCGTTATGTTTTCAGTCCAAGGATATGATACAAATTCAGATAATAATGCCAGCTCACCTTCATCTTCGAATGAACCGTTTTTATTATAGTCAATCCAAACTAATACTTCGTGGTAGTAATCCCAAAACGCTCCAGAGACAGTGAACGAATAGGTCTCTCCTTGTTGAACGGTTCCTATAATAGCTGTATAATCTTCATAGCCATCATAAATATCAGAATTGTTGTCAATATCAGCAAAACTAACATTCGATATGTAATCCCAACCAGCTTCATCAGCACCTGCCGAACAGTAAGATAGAGCTTCTTCAGGAAGTTGATAAGAAGCAATTGTGGAATAATAAATTTCTTGATTTTGCAAGCAAGTTACTTGTAATCTGTAATTAATAGTTTGGCCAGGCTCTGCAGAGATAGTAATAGCAGAGATTAAAGTAGTTGCATTTGCTATATTTTCCCATAAAGATGTTCCATCTACATTTTGCTGCCATTGGTAGCTTATGTTTTGAGAAGTTCCTTCAACTCCTTGAGCATTCAATGTAATTTGCTCTCCGCTAGGATTTGATGTAGAGGCAATAATGTTATCAGATATGCCCAAACAACCCATGTCAATAATGTTCAGAGTATAATCTTCAACCTGCCCATATTCAGAATTTCCGCAAGACGTGTTGTTTGTAACCGCCCCATCAGTGTATTGTACACGTATTCTCATACGAGTTTCACCTATGATAGCGTTATCAGGAATACTTATATTTCCTGACCAAGGAGATGAATCGAGTTGTAAAACTTGCTCTCCATCATCCTCAAACGATCCGTTATTGTTATAATCAATCCAGACTAAAACTTGGCGATAAACATAGGAATTTAAAGTAGTTGAGAATAAGTAATTTTGTCCTCTTTCTACAGCTCCAGTAATTGACGTGAAATTCTCATATACTTGATTAGATGAAGAACTGCTATTAATACCTGCAAAAGATACATTTGTTATATATACATTAGATTCATTATCAGCACCTGCCGAACAGTAAATCATAGGAATCTCATGTGATACAATTGTAGAGTAATAGGTTGTTTGTGTCTCCAAACAAGTTACTTGTAATCTATAATTTTTAATTTGACCAATTTCCCCTACTGGAGTAATAACAGAGCTTAAAGTCGTTGCATTTGCTATATTTTCCCAAACAGATGTGCCCTCTGTATTTTCTAGCCATTGGTAACTTATATTTTGAGTAGTACCTTCAACTCCTTGAGCATTGAGTGCAATTTGTCCCTCATTGATATTTGATAAAGAAGCAACAATGTTGTCAGAAATACCTGTACAACCCAAATCAATAATATTTATAGTATAATCTTCAACTTGTCCGTAGAATGAATTACCACATGGTGTATGATTTGGTGTAAAACTAGTATCGTGAAGTCTAATTCTCATACGTTTATTTCCTAAAGATACATTTTCAGGAATGGTAATATTCCCTGTCCAAGGAGAAGAGCTTGTTGCTGTCTGTAAAACCAATTCGCCTTGATCATTAAAATCACCATCATTATTAAAATCAATCCATACTAATACTTGATCAGAAGAATATGATTCTCCGGTAAAAGAAGCAGAGAATGAATATTGATTTCCGCTTATAACATCAGTTGTGACATGTGTGAAATCTTCATAACCTGTAGTCGATGATGAATTGTTATTAATTCCAGCAAAGGTTATATTTGAGATAGATTCATAGCCACCACTATTTGCTGCTGCAGCACAATAGTAAGTTATAATTTCATGAGAAACTACATTTGAAAAGTGTTCTTCCTCAGACATAAGGCAAGTTACTTTTAGTCGATAATTTATGGTTTGACCAATAGAACCCACTATAGCAACTGTTGAATTCAACGAATTAGCGTTTTCTATATCTACCCACTCGGAAGTTTCTCCAATATTTTGTTGCCATTGATAACTAATATTTAGAGAAGTACCTTCAACTCCTTGAGCAGTGAGTGTAATTTGTTCCTCATTTAGGTTTGATAAAGAGGCAATAATGTTTTCTGAAATACCTGCACAGCCTATATCAATAATATTAACTGTATAATCCTCAACTTGTCCTATCGTAGAATTACCACAAGGAGTACTGTTTGGAGTAAATACAGAATCAGGTTGATTATAATGCATTCTTATTCTCATACGTCTTTCACCTAATGAAACATTCTCGGGAATGGTAATATTACCATTCCAAGGTGACGATCCAGATGTTTGTAGAACTAATTCACCTTCATCATCAAAGTCACCATCATAGTTGAAATCTATCCAAACAAATAATTCATCATAATAGTATGTTTGTTCAGAACTAGAAGCTGAAAAAGCATAAGTATTTCCTGTTTGTAAATCAGTAACTATGTTTGTGAAATCTTCATAACCTGCAGTAGAAGTCGAATTGTTGTTGATTCCTGCAAAAGTAACATTATTGATTTTATGGTATTGAGTAGAAGTTGCTCCAGCAGCACAATAGTAAGGTATAACTTCATAAGAAATTACATTTGAAAAATGTTCTTCTTCAGTTATAAGACAAGTTACTTTTAGTCTGTAATTTATGGTTTGACCAATAGGACTTGTTACAGCTATCGTTTTATTTATTGAATTAGCGTTTTCAATATTTTCCCATATATTAGTCCCTTCAATATTTTGTTGCCATTGATAATTTATGTTTTGATAAGTTCCAGCTACTCCTTCTGCTCCAAGACTAATAGAGTTTGAATTTACATCTAGTATCTGAGCAACTATATTGTTAGAAATTCCTGTACATCCCTCGATTTCTTGAATGTTCACCATTAAATCAATCGTCTGACCATAGCTACTACTCTGACAAGAAGTACCACCAGAACCATAGGTCAATCGCACTCTCATTCTAGCTATACCTGATTCTACATTTCCTGGGATTGTGATATTTTCGTTCCAAGGAGAAGCTCCCGATGTAACTAATACAAGCTCTCCTTCATCCTCAAAACTTCCGTTCTTATTATAATCAATCCAGACTCTAATTTCATCTTGTGGATAATCTTGACTTCCTATAGCACTAAAAGGATAAGTTTCACCTGCCGTAAGATTTCCTGCTACTTGTGGATTGTTTATGTAAGGATCCAATGAAATATTACTGTAATTGATATCAGATAATGTGATATTATTAATTCTTTCGTGTACAAATAAAGTTGTTGTTGGAATACAATGAATTATAACAGGAACTTCTTGAGAGTAGTGGGTTGATTGTGTTTCAATACAAACAACTTTTAGCCTGTAATATACTGTATTACCTGCAACTTCTTGAATAGTAGTTGTGAAATTTTTGGTAGTGGCGTTTGTAATATCCTCCCAGTCAGAAGTATTGTTTACTGATTTTTGCCATTGATAATTAATTCCCTGAACTCCTTGAACTCCTGTTGCAGTAAGTGCTAATTGAGAGTTTTCTGCTCCTGAGCCAGAAGCTATGGAGGCAATAATGTTATCAGAAATACCTTCACAATTTATATCAGTGATATTTATAGTGTAATCTTCTACCTGACCGAAATCTGAGTACCCGCAAGGTGTAGCGTTTGGTTGATAATAATTTGTTGAGTGTAATCTGATTCTCATACGTCTTTGTCCTAATGAGACGTTTTCAGGAATTGTTATATTTCCTGTCCAGGGTGATGTGCCAGATGTCTGTAATAAAAATTCGCCATCATCGTCAAAATCACCATCATAATTAAAATCTACCCAAACCAATATTTCATAATTAACAGCTCCAGTAGTAGATTGAGTTGAAGCAGAAAAAGTATATGTGTTACCAATTATAACATCCGCAACAATATTTGTGAAATCTTCGTAATCGTAGCCTGTTGAAGTATTATCTATATTAGCAAAAGACACATTGTTAATTTTTGCACTGAAGTTATTCGAAGCACCTGCATAACAATATTCAGGAACAATTTCATAAAATACTACACTTGAAATATGCTCGGTTTGAGTCTCAGTACAAGTAACCTTTAATCTGAAGTAGGTCTTGTCTGTTATTTCTCCTTCTGCATTTATAACGGCAACCATTTCGTTGGCATTAACAACATCAGTCCAATCACTAATTCCGTTAGGTGATTTTTGCCATTGATATGTAATTCCTGCTGACCCTAACACACCATTAGCCGTAAGATACAACTCACTTCCATCAAAAGCCGTTTCTTGAGATATTTGAGCTGTAATTTCGTCTGAAATACCTTCACATCCATTAATTGATTCAATTACTGTTACAGCATAATCTTCAACTTGACCATATTCAGGTGTATAACATGCATTCATATCAATAACCCCAGCAGCAACACGCATTCTTAAAGGAACTCCTTTTACAGCATATGGCGGAGGAGTAATATTTTCCGATACTGTACCAGGTTCGAAGAACGTGCCAGGAGAAACATTATCGACATCCATAACGGTTTCAATAGCTTCTTCAAAGGTTCCGTTATTATTCCAGTCGATATATACTTTTACGCCTTGTGTTGAAAAAGAATATTGTGCTGTAGAAACAGATAGTGCAGTAGATTCATAGCCCGGAATCGTTGTGTGTCCTTTAACCAAACAAGAATTTGAGTAATCAAAATATGAAGAATTGGAATTCAAGCTAGCTGAAGAATAAACTAAAATATCTCCAAAAGAAACTTTAACAGGCCCCATGTTGTTACCTGAATATTGAGGAGGCTCAGGCTGACACATTTCCGTTAAAACAATATTCGAAATCTCTGGCTCTTGTCCTCCTAAAGAATTTATTAAATTACCTCTATATTCAAGGAGTTGTAAAATAATTCTATCTCTTTGCCCTGGAGTAAATCTGTTTAGCATTAATCCATAATGCATGATATTATATTGTGTTCCTTGATGATTAACACCTGTACAAGGATTGATTGTGTTGTTGTCAGGATAGTTGGAATAGTTATATGATAGATATCTCTTAATTACTTCTGTATCACAAACCAAATCCCCTTGAAGAGTACAGTCATCTTCCAGAGGAGGACAAGAATCTGTATCAGAATCACTTCCTTCAAAAGTGTGAAATAATCCAAAAGCATGTCCCATTTCGTGAGCAAAAACCGAAGAATAAGTATTTACTTCACTTGTTAACATAAAACTTCCGTCAACTTCAGGAGAAGCTCCAGGAAGATAAGCAAAACCAGCAAGTCCATCAGTCATAGCACTAACTAAATAGATGTTATAATAGGATTCAGGATTCCATCGACTCAGATCTCTGATTGATTGTTGACTAGCTCCTGCTTCTACACTTCCTGGATTAAAATTGTTATTATAATCAATCCCTTTTTCAACATATCCGATAACTCCAGATCCATTTACTCTAACAATACCATTTGTTGATCCACAGTCTTCTGTTCGTTTAGCCAATACTAATCGTACAGGAATTTTTGTTCCACCGTTGTTTTCTCCTAATATTCCATCAGCAGTTCCTTCAAGAACTTCATTGGTATAATTTACCCAATCTATAATTTGTTGGTCAGAAGGGTTGTTTACGGAGCCTAAAGGTTCTCCTGTGTGAACAATATGAACCACAATCGGGATTTCATAAACTTCCTGACTGTTGAGATTCATAGTGGAATAAATCATTCCATTTTTTTTTAATCTAGAAATTTCTCGTTCAAAAGCTCGTCTTTTTTGTAGAAGCTCTGGATTGTTTTGAAAATATTGCTCGTTTATGTGATCTGAACCACAACTCATTCCATTGGCATGTGTATGAATCTTTTGTTGTGCAAAGATATTTGGACAAGCAAACCATACCGCTAAAAGCAATAAGTAAATTTTGTGTCTCATTATTATTTTATTTGGTTAATACATCACAAACCTAAATGATTTCGAGAGGTATCCTACTAAATAAGGCGTAACAAAAACGTAACAATTGTAACTTGTTGATATTTGGGTTTTTACAAATTGCTAGATGAGATGTTATCCTATTTCTAGAGTATTTTTAAGTGTTATTTCTGCCTCTAAATAGTATATTAAGTAATAAAACACGGTCAGAAAAGTATATGTTTTCTAAGAATTTTAAAATAAAAATCCCTCCTACAACTTTACTGTAGGAGGGATTTATGTATGATGAAATAATGTTAGTCTAAGCTACATTTTGTTTTTTGGTTCTCATGATTAAATAGATTCCAACTATGATAAACGGAATACTCAGCCATTGTCCTGTTGAAAGCAATGGGTTCTCACCTTCAAAACCGCCTTGGCTTTCTTTAATGAACTCAACCAAGAATCTTACAGACCAAAGCAATACTAGAAACATTCCGAAAAGGTAGCCTGCTTTTTGTCTTGCATTGGTTTTCCAATACAAAAAATATAAAATCATAAACACAATTACATATCCAATTGCTTCATAAAGCTGTGCCGGATGTTTAGGAACCACTTGTTCTATATAAGGAGCAAATTCCGGATTGTTCTGTAATATTTTATAACCTTCTCTGTAATTTTCAGCTCCTGTAATTTTCACGACATCTCGTGGGCCATAAGCATCTTGAATAAATTTGATTCCTATAGCTGAATCTGTTTCTCTTCCTAGGATTTCGGAATTCATAAAGTTACCAAAACGGATAAAAACAGCTCCTAAGGTTATCGCTAACGTAATTCTGTCAAGCACCCAAATGATAGGTTTTTTCATGATATTTCGGCTGAAATAAATCATCGCTATGATAATCCCGATAGCAGCTCCATGACTGGCAAGTCCTGCGAATCCGGTAAATTCAAATTCAGGTTTGGTTCTGATGGGGAGAAAAACACTCAAAAAATCTTCTCTAAAAAGTTCTGATTGATAAAACAAAACGTGGCCTAATCGGGCTCCGAGCATGGTTGCAACAATGGTGTAAAAGAAAAGAGAATCAAGTTTTTCCAGAGGTTCTTCTTCACGGATAAAGATTTTTTTGGTTACCCAAAACCCTAAGGCAAAAGCCACAACCCACATAAGACTGTAAAAACGAATGACAAAAAATCCTAAATCGATTCCTTCTGAAGGATTCCAAACCATATTGAGCGAATGTATCATATTATTTTATTTTGCTGGGATAAAGGTAGAGATTTTTAAACTTCATCCGAATTCACTCACATTATTTTTTTCGGATACTATAAATTTTGTACTTTAGTAACCTTAATTTAAAAACCTCGATTATGGCTTCTATAACCCTAAAAGGCAACCCTGTTTCAACAAGTGGTAATTTACCAAAAGTTGGAGGTTCGGCTAATGATTTTCAACTTGTTAAAACGGATTTGTCAACGGTTTCTTTATCTGATTTTAAAGGAAAACGATTGATTTTAAATATCTTCCCTAGTATTGATACGGCCACTTGTGCTACTTCTGTTCGTAAGTTTAACGAAAAAGCAAGCGGAATTGACAACACTGTAGTTTTATGTATTTCCAGAGATTTGCCTTTCGCTCAAGCTCGTTTTTGTGGAGCTGAAGGTATCGAAAATGTTATGACAGCTTCTGATTTCAGAGAAGGAAAATTCGGAAAAGATTATGGATTAGAAATTACAGACGGCCCTCTAAAAGGCTTACACTCAAGAGCTGTTGTCGTAATTGACCAAAACGGAACTGTTCTTTATACAGAGCAAGTAAGCGAAATTACAGAAGAACCGAATTACGAAAAAGCATTGGCAAGTCTGAATTAGTTTTATGGCAAAATTTATATCGGGAAGAATAAAAAGCATAAAATATGCTGTTTCAGGAGCTTATAAACTCATCACAACCGAACACAGCATTATGGCTCAGGTTGGGTTCGGAGTTTTAGCAACCGTTTTAGGCTTTGTGTTTGATATATCAAAAACCGAATGGCTTTTTCAGATTTTTGCTATAGGGTTAGTAATCAGCATTGAAGGTTTAAACACAGCAATCGAAAAAATCGCTGATTTCATCCATCCGGATTTTAACAGCAAAATAGGATTTATTAAAGATATTGCAGCCGGAGCGGTGTTTTTTGCTGCTTGTACGGCCATTGCTATAGCTGTGGTAATTTATATTCCGTATTTTTTAAATTGTTGAGTAGGCAAATCCTGAATTGTCATTCTCAATTCCTAAATAAATAACTATTTTTGCCTCAAATAAATTTTCGATGAGCAAGACCCAAAAAAAGCAATCTGCCAAACCCGAAAAACCAAGAGAAAAAAAGCCTTTTTTTAGTAAGAGGTTCAAGCTCTTTTTTGGAGTGTTTTTGGTTTTGTTCTCTCTGGCATTGTTGTTAAGCTTTGTGTCGTATTTCCTTCACGGAAATTATGACCAAAGCATTTTGACAGATTTTACAGACAGAGAGCAAAAAGCACAGAATTGGCTCGGAAAGTTCGGGGCTTTTTTGGCTGATGCTTTCTTATATAAAGGCTTTGGTGCTGCTTCATTTCTTTTCGTACGACTATTTGCCCTTACCGGAATCTGTTTTGCATTAGAACTTCCATCCGCAAAACTTAAAAAAACATGGTTTTGGGATTTATTTGCGATTGTCGTACTCTCTGTATTATTAGGCTTTTTCAACGAATCGCTTCCGGAACTCGGAGGTGTTTTTGGGTTTGAGATGAATGTCTTCTTGCAAGATTATTTAGGAGCAGCAGGAACATTTTTAGTGTTATTACTCGGAATTGTAATTTACTTGATTTTCAAAATCAGAATTTCTCCGGATAAAATAAAAACCTTTTTTGAAAACCGTAAAAAGGAACTCAATCAGGAATTAGAAGCTGTTAAAACCAAACAAGTAGTAACTGATTTAAATCATTTAGAAAAGGAAGAGGAGGAAGAATTAGAAGAAATCACTCTGAAAACTCCTATAATCGAAGATTTGTCTGATTTTGAGAAAAATATTGAAGACGAAACGCCAACGATTTCCAATTTTTCTGATATTTCATTTCCGAAAGAAACACCTGAAAAATCCTTCGATATGCCAACTTTGAAGATGGAAGTCGAAGATACCAAAAAAGAGGAATTTATCGTAGAAACTTTGGAAGAAGAATTGCCTGTTCATGAGAATTTAGCTGCTAAATTAGTAGAAGATTTTGGAGAGTTCGACCCTACTTTAGAACTATCGAACTACCAGTTTCCTTCGATTGATTTGCTTAAAGACTACGGTTCAAGCGGAATCACCATCAACCAAGAAGAGCTTGAAGAAAACAAAAATCGAATCGTTAGAACCCTTAGAGATTATAAAATCGAAATTGCCCAAATCAAAGCTACGGTTGGGCCAACGGTTACTTTATATGAAATTGTTCCGGAGGCGGGAATCAGAATTTCGAAGATTAAAAGTCTTGAAGATGATATTGCGCTTTCACTTTCAGCTTTAGGAATTCGTATTATCGCTCCAATTCCAGGAAAAGGAACTATTGGTATCGAGGTTCCGAACCAAAAACCATCTATGGTTCCGATGAAATCGGTTATCAGTTCTCCGAAGTTTCAGAATGCAGAAATGGAACTCCCGATTGCTATCGGAAAGACCATTTCAAATGAAACTTTTGTGGTCGATTTGGCCAAAATGCCTCACTTATTGATGGCTGGTGCAACCGGACAAGGTAAATCTGTTGGGTTGAATGCGGTACTTACCTCATTACTTTACAAAAAACATCCGGCCGAAGTAAAATTCGTTTTGGTTGACCCGAAAAAGGTAGAGCTTACCCTTTTCAACAAAATCGAAAGACATTATTTAGCGAAACTTCCGGACACGGCAGATGCTATTATTACAGATAATACGAAGGTTATCCATACATTAAATTCACTTTGTATCGAGATGGATAATCGTTATGGTTTGCTCAAAGAAGCGGCTGTAAGAAATATTAAAGAATACAACGAAAAGTTCAAAAAGCGAAAATTAAATCCTGAAAACGGACATCGATTTTTGCCTTATATCGTTTTGGTAGTCGATGAGTTTGCAGACCTTATTATGACTGCCGGTAAAGAAGTTGAAACTCCAATTGCTCGATTGGCACAGCTTGCCAGAGCTATCGGAATTCACTTGATTATCGCTACACAAAGACCTTCGGTAAACGTAATTACAGGTATTATCAAGGCCAATTTCCCTGCTCGAATTGCTTTTAGAGTAACTTCAAAAATTGACTCCAGAACCATTTTGGATAGCCAAGGAGCAGACCAACTTATCGGAAAAGGAGATATGCTTTATACACAAGGTAATGATTTAACTCGTGTGCAGTGTGCTTTTGTGGATACACCGGAAGTAGAGCGAATTTGTGACTTTATTGGTGCACAAAAAGCATATCCGAATGCCTACTTGTTACCTGAATATGTAGGCGAAGAAAGTGGCACAAGTCTTGATATAGACATAGCCGACAGAGATTCGCTCTTTAGAGATGCAGCCGAAATTGTAGTAACAGCACAGCAAGGTTCGACTTCCTTGATTCAAAGGAAATTAAAATTAGGTTATAACAGAGCCGGACGTTTGATGGATCAGTTGGAAGCAGCAGGAATTGTAGGTCCGTTTGAAGGAAGTAAAGCAAGAAGTGTTTTGATTCCTGATTTGGTTGCTCTAGAGCATTTTTTTAATAATGAACAACAATGAGATATTTAACCCTTTTCATATTACTTTTCACTTCTCTTTTTACACAAGCACAAGATGCCCAAAAAGCTAAAAAACTCTTAGATGAGGTATCTGCCAAAATAAAAAGCTACGACAATATTTCTTTGGAATTTCGCTATTCTGTGACCAACCTCAAAGAACAGTTTTCTCAAGACAGTAGAGGAGATTTAACGGTTCAAGGTGATAAATATGTCTTTAATTTTATGGGAACAACCGAGATTTTTGACGGAAAGAAAAAATATACTATCATTCCCGAAGACGAAGAAGTTTCGATAGAGAATTTCGACCCTAAAAAAGACAAGAATTTCACTCCTTCAAAAATGCTTACTTTTTTCAATTCCGGATATAGCTATGCTTGGGACAAACTTTTATTGCTTTCCGGTAAAAAAGTACAGTTCATAAAACTAAAACCTCTAGACCCTAAAGACGAACGTAAAGAGATTCTTTTGGGTGTAGATAATGTTACTAAAAACATTTATCAGCTTATCGAAACTCGTAAAGATGGAACCCGAACAGAACTTACGGTAACTTCTTTAAAAACAAATCAACCCATTTCAAAAAATCATTTTACCTTTGCAGAGAGCAAATACCCGAATTACTATATCAACAGAATTGATTAGGCAAAAAGTATTGCCAATCACAAGTTGTTAGTTTTAAACTTTAATTCCTGATTTTTTGAAAATCATTGACAGATACATACTCAAAAGTTTTCTGGTTACATTTACTACCGTATTTGTGATTTTGTTTTTTATTTTCATTTTGTATGCGCTGTGGCAGTTTATCCCTGATTTGGCAGGAAAGGATTTAAGTGTTTGGATGGTGTTGAAATTCCTTTCGTTTGTAATGCCAACTTTGGTTCCGCTTATTTTACCACTAACAATTTTATTGGCTTCCATCATGACTTTCGGTGCTTTTGCCGAAAATTATGAGTTTGCCGCTATGAAATCTTCCGGTTTGTCTTTAGGGAGAATTTCTTCGAGTCTGGCTATTTTTATGGTCGTATTAGCATCGGTTACTTTCTATTTTGCTAACGATGTTATTCCGTATTCGAAATATAAAATGAACACTTTCAGAAGAAATTTGGCTCAAGTAAAACCTGCAGCAGCCATTATGGAAGGTCAGTTTAGCGAAATCGGAAATTTCAATATCAAAGTCGATAAAAAATCCGGTGAAAACGACCGTTTCCTCGAAGGTGTTATCATTCACAAAAGATCACAGCAAGGTAAAAATACTACGGTTACAAAATCTAAAAGCGGAGAACTTATCAGTAGTGAAAATTCAAACGTACTTCGTTTGGTTTTGTATGACGGACACCATTATGAAGAAATACTTTCTAAAGATTTTAAAGAACGTAGAAGAGTACCTTTCACAAAAAGTGATTTCGAAAAATATACGATAAATATTGATCTTTCAGGTCTTGGAGGTACCGATTTAGAAGCTGATACAGGAGAAGATGCCAATGTGATGTTCAATGTTTCTGAGCTTAAATATGTGGTAGATTCCCTAAAAACAGACTACAAAAAAACCGAGGTTTCTTATATTGATAATATTCACCACAGAAACTCATACAGCACTTTTGTAGCCAATGATTCGACAACTCAAAACCTTGCCAAAATCGAACAAATTATAGATGTAGTTCCTGAGGCTCAACATGGTCGGGTTTATGATATCGCTCGAAATAATATGGCAGGTTCAAAATATAATATTAGAGAAACCATTAATACGTTAGACTATAAATACAAAGAAATAAAGTCTTACCAATATGCTATTCACGAAAAATTCGTGCTTGCCTATGCTTGTTTGCTGATGTTCTTTATAGGAGCTCCGCTTGGAGCCATCATCAGAAAAGGAGGCTTCGGATTGCCTATTGTTTTTGCTATTATTATCTTTGTAGCCTATCATTTCATGAATACTTTCGGTAGAAAAGTAGCTCAAGACGGAAGCCTTGATGCCTTTACCGGAGCTTGGGGTTCTTCGATTGTGCTAACACCTTTGGCTCTGATTCTTACCTATAGAGCCACCAACGATAAAGGAATGAGTTTAGAACGGTTTTTTGAACCGATTCTGAACCTTTTCAAAAAGATTTTTAAAAGAAAACAAAATGTCTGAAACCAAAATTCAACTCAATACGATAGCAGAAGCTATTGAAGATATCCGTCAAGGAAAAGTAATCATCGTTGTGGATGATGAAGATCGTGAAAACGAAGGTGATTTTATAGCAGCAGCCGAGATGGTTACTCCCGAAATGATTAACTTTATGGTTACTCACGGTCGTGGTTTGGTGTGTGCTCCCATTACAGAAACTCGTGCCAAAGAGCTGGATTTGAAGATGATGGTTGATAACAACACCGTGTTGCATCAAACAGCTTTTACGGTTTCTGTGGATTTGAAAGGTCATGGTTGCACAACCGGAATTTCAGTACACGACAGAGCAAAAACGATAAAGTCTTTGGTTGACGAAGATACCAAACCGGAAGATTTAGGTCGTCCGGGGCATATTTTTCCATTAGTAGCTAAAAAAGGAGGAGTTCTCAGAAGAACCGGACATACAGAAGCTGCTATTGATTTGGCTCGTTTGGCAGGATTACAACCAGCCGGAATTTTGGTTGAAATTCTCAACGAAGACGGCTCTATGGCTAGACTTCCTCAACTCTTGGTAGTAGCTAAAAAATTTGATTTGAAAATCATTTCTATCGAAGATTTGGTTGCTTATAGAATGCAACACGACAGCTTGATTGCTAAGAAAGAAGACTTCGATATCGTGACTCGTTTCGGAGAGTTCCGTTTGAGAGCCTATCTTCAAAAAACCAACAAACAAGTTCATATTGCCCTTACAAAAGGAGTGTGGAGTGAAGATGAACCTGTTCTGACTCGTATAAACTCTACTTTAGTAAACAATGATATTCTAGGAACTCTTACGAACAATCCTGACGAGAAGCTTGAAAATATGTTCAGAGCTATCAACGAAGAAGGAAAAGGAGCGATTTTATTTATCAACCAAGAATTGCAGTCAATGAATTTGCTTGATAGACTCAACGAATTCAAAGAACTTCAAGCTCAAGGCAAAATCAAAGCTCCGAAAATTCCGATGGATGCTAAAGATTTCGGTATTGGAGCTCAAATTCTACACGATTTGAATATTTCTAAAATCAGATTACTATCTAATTCTGAACAAACCAAA
>JBEBUB010000022.1:0-16494 GCA_040393445.1 Flavobacterium beibuense | reverse complement strand
GCCACTAGCGTGAGCAGAATCATCGAAACGAAGATTCGCATACGAAGTGATAAACGTTTTATTTTGAAAGGGTTACTCATTCTTAGTTCTCAGTCGCAGTTTTCAGTCGCAGTTTTCATAACTGAAAACTGATTACTTCTTTTCTCGGATTCTTTTATAAAGTTTAATTGCTATCATCAAAAGTATTGCCAAAGCGAACAGCCCTATTACTCCGAAAATCCAATTGAAGGAATTTTTTAGGATAACCAAAAATATAACTGAAAAAAGGATTAGTGTCGCTACCTCATTCCACATTCTGAAAAACTGAGAAGAGTTTTTGGTGATATTTTGCTGAAGTTGCATGATAATCTGATGGCATTTTAGGTGATATAACCAAAGCATTATCACAAAAAACAATTTGATATGCATCCAACCCATTTGCAACAAACCCGGATTGAGAATCAATAACCAAATAGCAAAAAGTGTGGCTAAAATAGCAGATGGCCAAGTAATGATATTCCACAACCTAAGTTCCATCAGTTGATATTGTTTGATAAGTATGCTTTGTTCGGGTTCGGGTTTGTCTTTAGCTTCTGTGTGATACACAAATAGTCTAACGATATAAAACAAACCTGCAAACCAAGTGATTACAAAAATGAGATGTAAAGCCTTAATGTAATTGTAATATTCTATCATAAACCGCTCGAATTAATAGGTAAAAGTAAGAAAAAACCCGATGACTTATCATAAATAATCATCAATCTTCAGCAGTCACTCTGAGTTGCAGATATTTTTCTGCCAATTCGATGAGTTTTAATTCGAGTTGTTTTCGAGGTAATTTTGGTTGTAGATAATACACAGCAAAGTACTTGAATTCTTCTATGTTTTCAGGTTGAATTTTTAATTTTTCGGTAAAAAACTCTTCACTAAAAGCATTAGTCAATGCTGCCACTTTTTTGTCTTCCTTCTCCATTTTAACCAGCTGTTTGAGCATCTTGGTTCGACCCGAAATAGCATTTATCAAAGCTCCCAAATGTTGTTCGCTTTGAGCCGTATATAGTCTTCGTTCTCCAACAGTCAACCGCTTTTGACCTCTCGGGACGATTCCTAAATCCTCAGGATTGAAGTTATATCTCACGATTTCCACCACATCGAGCATCTCAGCTTTCACTTCCATCGGAATTAGATTTTCTTTTTCAAAATCAGTTTTTTCTACCAGATGTCTTACTTTCCACAAATGCACAGCCGTAAATATGAGCAAATCATCTTCCTGAGCTTTAATACGAAACTGACCTAAACTATCGGTTTGAGTTTGAGTTTCTTTAGTCAAATTTACGACCAAAATTCCTTTTATGTCTTCTGTAAGAGCCATTACTTTTCCTTTGAAAACCATTTCTTGAGAAAAGCATACACACGGAAGTAATAGGAAGAAAAGTAATTTATTTTTCACCTTCTTTGGTTTTAAGATAAGCATCATATACTTTAGGCACTTCGAGATAGATTCGACCTTCATTTTTAGACTTTAGAATCTCTAAAAACTCAGGGTCATCCACCAAAAAGAATTTAAAATCTTCGATATATTCTCTGTCTAAACCTAAGGTTTCTGTATAAAAAACATCATCAAAATAGTTGTCTAAACTCTTTCTGAGTTGCTCTTTTTGAGCTAATTCTACTTCTTTTTTGAGCTGTTTTCGTTTACCATTAAAAAGATTCCCTACTGCTTCGAGATTGAACACAAGACCTTGGTCAAAACTCACTATTTTTCCACTTCTTTGATAACGCTTTTCTGCCACCGAAAGATCCTGTTGTGGCAATCCTCGAAGGTTGATTTGTTGTGAGGAAATCTCAACTGCATCGAGTTCTACATTATCTGTAGTGAGTTTTATTATTGGGGGATTTTCAAAATGGTCTTCTCTGACAAAAAACACCCTTTTTTTGACAGCAACTGATGAAAAAACCAAAGCATCTCCCACTTCGGCCTCTATACTAAAACTCCCCGAATCGTCGGTCTGGGTTTGGGTTTCCCGAGAGATATTCTCAACAGTAATACCATGGAGAGAACTCAATTTAACCTCCACTGTTCCTTTGAGAATATTTTGCTGAGCATATCCCGAAAGGCAAATAAAGAAAAGAAATAGCGTAATTTTTTTCATAGGAAAACAATTATTTATGTAAAAATATCATTTTTATAAACCCACAAACACTAAAAGAGTGTTAAGATTCAAACAATTGCAATAAAAAAGCCTTTCAGTTTCTAATTTCTGAAAGGCTTTTTTCTATAGATTTTTAAAATCTTATTTCACTATGGTTTGTTTTCTGTCCGGACCTACTGAAATGATTTTTACAGGAACTTCTAGTTCGCTTTCGATAAAAGCCACATAGTCTTTTAGCTCTTGCGGAAGTTCGTCATACGAAGTCATTTTCGTTAAATCAGTATTCCAACCTTTTTTCTCAACATAAACAGGCTCTACGTTTTCAGGCTCGATGTTATAAGGCAAATGATTGATAACTTCTCCTTTATATTTATAAGCCGTACATACTTTTAAAGTTTCAAAACCTGAAAGCACATCGCCTTTCATCATATAAAGTTCAGTCACTCCGTTTACTTGAACAGCATATTTCAAAGCTACCAAATCAAGCCATCCGCAACGTCTTGCACGACCTGTTACAGAACCAAATTCGTTTCCTACTCTAGCCATAGTCGCTCCCACTTCATCAAAAAGTTCGGTTGGGAACGGCCCACTACCTACACGAGTTGTATAAGCTTTAAAAATTCCGAAAACTTGTTTTACACGATTCGGAGCAATTCCCAATCCTGTACAAGCTCCTGCTGCTGTTGTGTTTGACGAAGTTACAAAAGGATAGGTTCCGAAGTCCACATCCAGAAGCGAACCTTGAGCTCCTTCGCACAAGATCGATTTTCCTTCTTTGATAGCATTGTTCAAATACTCTTCGCTATCGATAAATTTCAGTTTTTTAAGTTCTTCAATAGAAGCAAAGAATTCGTCTTCGAGCTCTTTTAAGTCATACTGCAAATCCACATCATAAAAAGCAATCATAGCTTCGTGTTTGTCAGCTAGAGCTCTGTATCTTTCTTTGAAATCAGCCAATTCTAAATCGCCTACTCTGATTCCGTTTCTACCGGTTTTGTCCATATAAGTAGGGCCAATTCCTTTTAAGGTAGAACCAATTTTTGCCTTCCCTTTTGAAGCCTCAGAAGCTGCATCGAGCAATCTGTGTGTTGGTAAAATAAGGTGGGCTTTTCTTGAGATAAAAAGACGAGAATGTAGGTTAATATCATTGAATTTCTCTAACCCTTCGATTTCTTTTATGAAAACCACAGGGTCTATCACCACTCCGTTTCCGATAATATTCACAGAGTTTTGGTGAAAGATTCCTGACGGAATAGTTCTAAGAACATGTTTTATTCCGTCAAACTCAAGGGTGTGTCCTGCATTTGGGCCACCTTGAAAACGGGCAATAATATCATATTTTGAGGTGAGAACGTCAACGATTTTTCCTTTTCCTTCATCTCCCCATTGTAATCCGAGTAGTAAATCTACGGTCATTGTGTTGTGTAAATTAGCTTGTTGTTATTTAGTAGTTTCTTCTTTTTTTGTTCCGTAAAAGTAAAGTGAATGGCTGTGAACATCGACTCCGAAAATATCTTCAATCGTTTTTTTAATCGTTTGAATTCTCGGGTCACAAAATTCGATTACCTCTCCTGTGTTGGTAATGATAATGTGGTCATGTTGTTTGTCGAAATATGATTTTTCGTAATGAGCTTGGTTTTGTCCGAATTGGTGTTTTCTAACCAATCCGCATTCTAAAAGGAGCTCAATGGTGTTATAAAGCGTAGCACGGCTCACACGATAGTTTTTGTTTTTCATTTTAATGTAAAGTGATTCTACATCAAAATGGTCTTTACTTTCGTAGATTTCCTGCAAAATAGCGTAGCGTTCAGGAGTTTTTCTATGCCCTTTATTCTCCAGATATTTAGTAAAAACATCTTTTACTATCTGTTGTTTCGCCTGATTATCTGTTACGTTTTGTTCCATTTTGCAAAGATACTTTATTTGTTTGAAGTTGCAATCTCTTTTTTTCAAGAAACTGACAAACAACACTTTATAAATTAGTTATAAGGAGTTAGCAAATAAACCCATCCGGTTCTCCTAGTTCCATCTGCAAAACTCACCACATAATAATAAGTTGATGTTGGCAACATCTTATCATTTACAGTCGATTGACCGTTCCATTCTTTTTTGTAATTATTTGATTCATAGACCATTCTTCCGTAACGGTTAAAAATTTTCAGATTTCTTACGTCGAAATTCGATAAATCGAAGTAATCATTCATACCATTACCATCAACCGATACTCCTTTCTGGATTTCACAATAAGTACTTTCGATATCAATTTCTGCAAAAGATTCGCAACCCAATTCGTTAGTCACAACCACTTGATATAAACCAATAGACTCATCAGTAATATCTATAGAACTCTCTTCAGACCAAAATCCGTTAGGCCCCATCCACGAAAAAGTAGCATTTGGGAAATCGTCAAGATTCACAATGTTCACAATATAACGGTCTCTGACACAACCTCCGTTTAGCTCAACCGGAATAATATCTGTATTTTCGATAATTTCGATAGATTGCGAATTTGAGCAACCATTCCAAATTACATCTACAGAATAAGTTCCTTGCTCGAAAACTTCGATTTCGTGAGTATTCAGATTATCAATTTCAACATTGTTGAAATACCATACAAAATCTACTTCTGAACTGTTGAAATTTCCTGCCACCGTAAGAGTCGAACTTTGGTTAGGGCAAAGAATTGTGTTTCCGCTAATGGTAAATTCAGGTAAAGGTTTTACTTGTAACACCACTTGTGATGGCTCAGAGATACAATCACCTAGTTGAGCCGTAACCGTATAAGTTCCGTTGTCTTGAAGTAAGGTTTCTGTAAAGTTAATGGTATTTCCTGTGAAAGTTGCTCCATCGGGAGCTGTCCAAACATACGTATATTGTGCATTCGGATTCTCAAGAGCAATTTCTACGGCTTCACCTTGACAAACAGGATTCAAAGCTGCAATTACTGGAGCTTGAGGAATTTCTTCTAAAGAAAGTGTGATTGTAGCTTCTGCTGTTCCGACACAATCTACCGTAACAGAATATTTAAAGAGATAGGTTCCTAAAGCTAAGTTTTCAGTCGAAAGGATATTTCCGTTGAGCATTCCGGTAGCTGAGATATCTTCCCAAATTCCGAAATCATCTACAGCATTCGGGAAAAGTGATAATAAATCTACTTCAGCACCTAGATGACACAAAGTTATTTCCGTATCTTCACCTGCATTAGGTGTTGGTAAGTTGAATTCTAATTCAAACTCCATTGTTTGATTCATACAAGAGCTAGCATTGTTAGCCGTAATATTCAGATAATACGTTCCAGTGTGAATTTCTGAATCGAATTCCGTAAAGATAAGTTGATTGGATGTGCTCAAGATTTGGCTCTCGTCTCCTTCTTTATACCATTCATAACTTAAAAACGAATAGTTCAATACCGACAGCATAGCCGGTTGCCCATTACATAATTCTGTTGCGACAATTTCTATAGAAGGGACATCATACACATCATATATTCCGTTAACGATATTTCCACATCCATCAATAACTTGGAAATTATAAATAGCTGGTTCTAAATTTGAAAACGTACTGTTGGTTCCATTATTGACAACAAACGGCTGTCCATTTTTAGTAGTAATACTGTATTGTAAAGGGGCTATCCCACTAGCATTTACAATAACTTCATTATTATCCGGACAGGGAAAAATATCTATGTCAATAATTCTTGGACCTTCATTAATATAAAACTCAAAAATAACTTCTTGACACGGAGAAGCACCTCCGCCATTACCATAAACACTATAGGTCTTTACAATACGGAAATCTCCGCTATAAGGGATATTATAAGTTGTACCAAAATTTTGAATCGGATAATCAACATTTCCAGGGCTTACCCATTCGTCTGTCGTTTCGTTGTATTGTTCTAAATAATAACTTATTCCAATTGGTGCAATAGATGTATTGTTGGCTTGATGCTCCATATAAAGCTCAAACGAACCACAGTTTTCTGTAATTTCAAGCTCATTTAATGACACTTCGTAGCTAATAACGGGCACCTGAACCGTGTACTCTCCGCAATCATCTTGAATTACAAATGTATAATCTCCCGGAACAAGTCCGTTCATACTCACAAACCATGCGTTGAAAATAGCCACTCCATGAATGTTTGCTGATACATCTAAAGGAAGTGTTTCCGGAAAATCGTCAGGAGCCTGAATAATAAAAGCCGAAGTCAGCTCATTACCACTTGTTGATGTAAGTCTTACAGAACCCAAACCAGAGCATCCGGGAGCATTAGACACCTGAAAATTACCTTCGAAAGGATAAGGAGTTACACTTCCGTCCACAGTAAACTCATTCCCACAAACATCTGTAACTTCGAATATATAATACCCTATAGGAACATCTTCCATTATCAAAGTATTCCCTATTACTCCCGGCACATTATAAGGCAAGGTATTAGAATAAGAATCAGGTGCTTGAATAATTACCACTGTTAGCAAATCATTATTATGACTCACCATAAGTTCTCCTAAACCGGAACAATCTGAATAACCAGACCCACCGACATGTGGATCACTTTCTTCTACTTCTATTTCAACAGAAGTTGTTTTGATTCTACCACAAGCATCTGTTACTGTAAGTGAATAATTTCCTTCCAGAAGAGGATTCGAAGTTGACCCAAAAATAATTTCCCCTTCAATATAAGGTCCCGGATATTCAGCATTATATAAACTCGGATCAAATCCAGCAGGGTAAGTGGTAAAATTAATAGTGAATGGAGGAATAAAACTAGCAACTGTAACTTTCAATAAATATACACAATCTTCTAGAACAGGCACAGCATTTACAGACATTGAAGAGCGAACAACATTCTGAGGAAAATTATAGACATTTCCACAAACATCTGTCACTTGAAGGTCATAAAAATACTCTTGATCGAGATAAAACGGAATTGGATGCCCGAATGTAGAAGAATTAACTACTTCATTAAATACGATAGGGGCTGATCCGTCCGGAGGATGAATAGTATATTGCACTTGAAGAGGAAAAGCACCAAAAGGAACACCTAATGTTACCATAGACAAAGTCGTGTCGGGATTACAAGCCACTATTTCTGTCTGTGCTCCTGCTGCTAGAAGAGTTATAGGTGCAATTGGAGTATATATAAGTGTATGTGACTGAACAACAGCTTCCCCACAAGCATCATAAACTCTAATTTGATAAGTTCCTCCCGGTAGATTTGTGAATACATTTGAGGCTTGAAGTGGAAAAGTAACAGGTCCTGAAAAAATTTCATAAGAAACCGCATTTCCGGAAGTAACATTGACTGTAATGGTTCCATCATTAGGACAAATAATCGAACTATTGGCTACATAAGTAAGCGGAACAATAAGATTAGCAATGGTTACTTGTTCTTGCTGAACACCTGTACTACCTCCTAATGATTGTGTAGCTACAATCAGGTAATCTCCGGCTAATAAACCTGTTAAAGTAGTAGCTGTAATAGTAGCTATAGGAACGGTAGTATCCGGAAATAGATAAATCGTATAATCCATATTTGCTCCGGGAGTAGTATTGGTTACCGTAAAGGTAAGCACTCCATTTCCGTAACAGGTTTGAGGAGTAACCCCTACCTGAAGAGAAAAATCATCAAGTTGGGCAAAAATCGAAAAAGAACACAAAAACAATAGGGCTGAGAGTAGTTTTTTTATCATAATATCAACATAAAATTTTATCAAAAATACATAAAAAAACATAAATTTGACATCTGAAAATTTACAAGATGATTTTAAAACTTATCGGATATCGCAATTTAGTATGGATAGCTTTAACCCAACTTATTTTTCATTTCTTTTTTTTAAAACAACAAGGATTTGATTTAGCCCTAAAAGACTGGCAATTTCTGTTGCTTGTTTTGGCAACTTTGTGTATTGCTGCAGGAGGTTTTCTTATTCAAAATGTTTTAGAGAAATCCTCTAGACCCAACTATAATCAAGAAAAAAAAGCATTCCTAACTATCTCTGAAGCTAAAGCCTATAACCTATATGCCGCTTTGAATATCACCGGGGTTGGAATTGGTTTTTATTTATCTAACCTTATCGAAAAAGCAAGTTTTGCTGGAATTTTTATCGTAGTGGCTGCCACACTTTATATCTATGCTTCTTCACTGAAAAAAAATCTTTTGGTCGGGAATCTAATCATCGCTACTATATTAGCACTTTGTATTATAATTGTTGGGATTTATGATTTACTTCCTTTAATTACTCCTGAGAATCAGCCTTATTTAAGAATCCTTTTCGGGATTTTTATAGACTATGCCGGCTTTGTTTTTTTAATAAGCTTTATCAGAGAACTCATTTGTAGTTTTGCAACTATTGAAGAAGATTTAGACAATGGCAGCAAAACCATCCCGATAGTTATCGGACAAAAAAACACCAAAATTATTGTTTCTGTTTTAATAGCTTTCGTTGTTTTGGCAACCGCTCATTACAGCTACTATTATATGTTTACTAACGATTTATATATCGCTTCTTTTTATATGATGGCTTCGGTTTTGGCTCCGCTTATTTATAGTTTGATTCGTTTGTGGAATGTTTCTGAAAACAAAGAATACAACCAACTAAGCCTGATTTTAAAAGCGGTTTTAATTTTTGGGATGCTATCAATTCTGGTTATAGAATTCACTAAATAAATCAAAAATGGATTTGAAAAACCACAAACTGATTTTAGCTTCAGGCTCTCCGAGAAGACAACAATTTTTCAAGGATTTAGGATTAGAATTTGAAATTCGCCTAAAAGAAATCGAAGAAACCTATCCGGAACATCTCAAAGCTCATGAAATAACTGATTTTTTAGCTAAGCTTAAAGCCGATGCTTTTGAATTGGCTGAAAATGAAATTCTAGTTACAAGTGATACTATTGTTTGGCTCGAAGACAAAGCTTTGGGCAAACCTTTGAACTATGACGAGGCTTTTGTAACTTTGAAGAAACTTTCTGGGAAAACCCATCAAGTAATCACTTCGGTTTGTCTGAAATCAATTCAAAAAACCAAAGTTTTTCATGAGATTACTCTAGTGACTTTTACGGAACTTTCAGATGAGATGATTCGGTATTATCTAGACAACTATAAACCGTTTGACAAAGCCGGTGCTTATGGAATACAAGAATGGATTGGCCTTGTAGGAATAGAAAAAATCGAAGGTTCATATACCAACGTAGTTGGGCTTCCGACTCAAAAATTTTATAACGAATTACTATGTTTTTAAACATCACTTTTTTCGAAACTTATAGCAAACAAATCATAGCCACACTGGTTACGATACTGGTTTATTTCGTATTGAGAATTTTCCTAAGTTCGTTAGTGAAAAGTTTCGGGAGAAGATCAGAACTTACGGATGCTCGAACCAATCTGGTTTGGAAGTACATCAATATGCTTCTTTCAACCTTAGCAATTGTGTCTTTAATTATGATATGGGGAGTGAAAGGTGATGATATTTTTCTGGTAATTTCTTCTATACTTACTATTATCGGAGTTGCCTTTTTTGCGCAATGGTCTATTTTGAGTAACGTAACGGCCGGAATCATTTTGTTTTTCTCTTTTCCGTTTAAAATTGGAGACAGAATCAGAATTTTAGACAAAGATTTTCCGCTTGAAGCAGATATCGAAGACATTAAATCGTTTTATACTTTACTCAAAACCAGCCAAGGCGAAGAAATTTCTTACCCTAACAACCTACTACTTCAAAAAGGAATTGCAATCGTTACGAAAAGCGAAAGAGAAGAAAAAGAATTTACCGATTAAATAATTCCTTATTTTTGTTCTGTAACCTTAACAATAAAGTTATATGAACGACTTTGTCCGACTTCCGTTTTATGCCAAATTAGCTTCGGTTTTGCTGTCGCTAACCCTTATGTTACTATTATTATATGTCGGAAAAAGTGTATTTGTTCCGATATTGATAGCGCTTTTGTTTGCTATATTGATTCGCCCAATTAATATGTTCTTCAGGCGAAAATTAAGATTTCCTTCAATTATCGCATCAATTATTAGTGTAACGTTTTTTGTGATCATAATTTTAGGAATCATCACTTTTATTTCGTGGCAAGTGAGTAGTTTTTCGAAAGACTGGACTACTATCGAAAGAAATATGACCATTCATGTTTCTAAGATTCAAGCTTTTTTAAGAGAAACTTTTAATGTAACGGAAACTGAACAAATCGAATATCTGAATCAAACAGCAGCCGAATCGAAATCAAAACTCACCACAATGGCGACCAATTTTCTGATGTCTTTTTCGGATACACTTTTTAATATGACGTTGATTCCGATATATATGTTTTTGTTTTTGCTCTATCAGAATCATTTCATCACTTTTCTTTCTCGATTAGTGGGTGAAGGTGACCAAAACCGACTAAAAGCTATTCTTTACCAAATCAAAACAGCCGTACAAAGCTACCTTTTTGGAGTTTGTATTCAGGTCGTTACTATTGCTGCACTCACCACTATTGGTCTTTCGATAGTTGGAGTTCCTTATGCTTTATTACTTGGAGTAATTACAGGAATTCTGGGGCTTATACCTTATTTGGGAATTATTTTAGCTTGTGCTATTACACTTTTTGCTACGCTCACCGGTTCGCCTGATTTGAGTTTAATTTTCGGAGTAATTCTAGTAACGGTAATTGTTCAGATAATTGACAATAACATTTTGGTTCCTCTAGTTGTGAGTTCCAAAGTAGAAATAAACGCTATTGCTTCTATTGTTGGGATTTTTGTAGGAGGTATGCTAGCCGGAATTGCAGGTATGTTTTTGGCTATTCCGATGATTGCTATTTTAAAAGTAATTTTTGATAACGTACCGGCATTAAGCCCTTGGGGTTATCTGATAGGTGATGATTTGCCCAAAATCCCACAATGGTATAAGAAAGTGCCTTATTTAGCAAACATGAAAGGGATACCAAAAGCTACATCTGAGATTCCTACTTTTACGGCAACCTCCACGAATCCGGAAGATGAAAACAAACCGGAAGAAAATAAAGAAGAATCAGAAGGCGAGAAAAATTCATAATAAAAAATCCTCAAAAGAAATCTTTTGAGGATTTTTATTTTATTAAGTATGTAAACTTTTACAAGTGAATTACTTCTCCGTAAGCATCTGCCACAGCTTCCATAACAGCCTCACTCATTGTTGGGTGTGGGTGAACTGCTTTTAAGATCTCATGTCCTGTAGTTTCTAATTTTCTAGCTACAACAGCCTCCGCAATCATATCTGTAACTCCTGCACCAATCATGTGGCAACCTAACCATTCGCCATATTTTGCATCGAAAATTACTTTTACGAATCCGTCAGGTGTTCCGGCTGCTTTTGCTTTTCCTGAAGCAGAGAACGGGAATTTACCAACTTTGATTTCATATCCAGCTTCTTTCGCTTTTTTCTCTGTCATTCCAACAGAAGCAATTTCAGGAGTTGCATAAGTACATCCAGGAATGTTTCCGTAATCAAGAGGTTCTACATGCATTCCAGCAATTTTCTCAACACACAAAATTCCTTCAGCTGAAGCTACGTGAGCCAATGCTTGACCAGGAACTACGTCTCCGATTGCATAATATCCGGCTACGTTAGTTTGATAGAAATCGTTTACTAAAATTTTATCTTTATCGGTTTTGATTCCTGTTTCTTCTAGTCCGATATTTTCGATATTAGATTTAATTCCAACAGCAGAAAGTACGATATCTGCTTCTAGTATTTCTTCACCTTTAGCTGTTTTAACCGTTGCTTTTACTCCGTTTCCTGAAGTATCTACTTTTTCAACCGAAGCATTAGTCATGATTTTGATTCCTGCTTTTTTTAGCGAACGCTCAAATTGTTTTGAGATATCTTCGTCTTCAACCGGAACAATGTTCGGCATAAACTCTACGATTGTTACATCGGTTCCCATCGAGTTATAGAAGTGAGCAAACTCCACTCCGATAGCTCCAGAACCCACAACAATCATCTTTTTAGGTTGTTCAGGAAGTGTCATTGCCTGGCGGTAACCAATTACTTTTTTACCATCTTGAGGTAAGTTTGGCAATTCTCTCGAACGAGCTCCTGTAGCGATGATGATATGGTCAGCTGAATATTCGGTAGTTTTTCCGTCTTTGTCTTTTACTTCGACTTTTTTACCCGGTTTTACTTTTCCAGCACCTTCGATAACGTCGATTTTATTTTTTTTCATCAAGAACTGTACGCCTTTGCTCATTCCATCAGCAACATCTCTTGAACGTTTGATAACAGCTCCGAAATCTTTGTCAACATCATTAACTTTAAGTCCGTAATCTGAAGCATGTTTTAGATAATCAAATACCTGAGCTGATTTTAGCAATGCTTTGGTCGGGATACAGCCCCAATTAAGGCAAATTCCTCCAAGATTTTCTTTTTCAACAATGGCAACTTTGAATCCAAGTTGTGATGCTCTGATTCCGGTTACATATCCTCCGGGACCACTTCCTAAGATGATAATATCGTATTTCATTGGTATAGTTAACGGTTTGAATAGTCAGCTACAAGAACCGACTCAATTAGTATTAGTTTTTATAGTTTGTTCATGTTATTAGCCAAAGTATCGATAAATTTACCGATTGGTCCTTTTATCATCATTGCCATCATTGGGTTAAAACTTCCTTCGAATGACAATTTTACGGTAGCACTAGCATCCGATACTTCGTTGATGTCTGCAGTAAGTGTAAAAGGTAATTTATCTGAAGCTGCTCCTAAAACCACTTTGTTGGGAGCTACTTTGTCTTTCATTCTTAGTTTAATTTCAGGCATTCCTTTAAGTCCGAAGATAAAAGAATCATCACCTGTCACTTCAAATTTAGCTGTGTTTTCAGGCATCAACGTTTCGAAGTTTTTCACATCAGTCAAAGCATTAAACAAATCTTGAGCTGATTTCTGTACGGTTACTGTAGGGCTTTCTAAATTCATAATTTTTTATTTGAAAATGTCAATTGACAAATTACACACTCCACTCTGATGGATTTTCTCTCCATTGAGCCAAGATTTCCTGTTCTTTTTCTGAAATATAATTTTTGGCAACAGCCAAATTTAATAAATTTTCGTAATTGCTTAGTGTATAAAGCTCTACCTTTTCGTGTTCAAAATTGGCTTGAGCCACATCAAATCCGTAACTAAAAATAGCTACCATTCCTTTGACGTTGGCTCCGTTTGCACGAAGTGCTTCCACAGCTTGCAAGCTGCTTTTTCCGGTAGAAATCAAATCTTCTACAACTACGACACTTTGTCCTTTATCCAAAAAACCTTCGACTTGATTTTGTCGTCCGTGTTTTTTGGGTTCAGGGCGAACATACACAAACGGCAAACCTAATTTTTCGGCTACCAAAATACCAATCCCGATAGCTCCAGTGGCTACTCCGGCAATTACGTCTGGTTTTCCAAATTGGTTTTCGATGTGCTTTGCGAATTCGTCTCTGATATAATTTCTGATAGGTGGAAACGATAAACTAATACGATTATCGCAATAAATTGGAGACTTCCAACCCGATGCCCACAAAAAAGGTGTTTGTGGATTTAATTTTATTGCTTTAATTTGCAATAACAATTCGGCTGTTTTTTCGGCTGTTTCTTTACTAAAAATCATAGGTACAAATGTATAAAGTTTTTGTGAACAACAGACCCTTGTTTTTGACAAATAAAATAGAAAAAGAAACTGACTTTCAGCTTTTTCTACTTAATAGCGCTGATATAGAGCAACTTGTAACAAAAGTGTTCGAAAACAAAATTCACAAAGCATTTTTGTATCATCCGGACGAAAAAGAAATTTTATCGACTTTAAAAAGCAAAATTCCTGTAGAAAAAGCAGCAGGAGGATTAGTTTATAACCCGAAAGGCGAAATTCTCTTTATTTACCGCAACGGAAAATGGGATTTACCCAAGGGTGGAATCGAGAAAAACGAAGGTAAAAAAGAAGCTGCCATCAGAGAAGTTGAAGAAGAAACAGGTGTAAAAAACCTGAAAATTATTGATAGAATCGATAAAACCTACCACATCTTCAAAAGAAACGGAAAGTTCAGACTCAAAATTACGTATTGGTATAAAATGGAAACTTCTTTTACAGAAAATTTAATTCCTCAAGAAGAAGAAGGCATCGAAAAAGCAGTTTGGGTGCAAGCCAATCAAGTCGCAGAATTACTTGAAAATTCCTACGAAAATATCAAGCTGTTGTTTTAGTTAAAGTACTTTTCCTCTTGTTTTTTGCTCCCATTTCCAAGCTGAAGCCAAAGCTTCTTCTAACGTATGTTGGGCTTTCCAGCCTAAAACAGTATTGGCTTTGGACGTATCTGCATAAGCTTCTGCTATATCTCCTTCTCTCCTACCGACAATTTTGTAGGCTAATTCTTGTTCGCTTACTTTCTCGAAAGTTTGAATAACTTCCAACACAGAACTTCCTTTTCCTGTCCCGATATTAAAAGCTTCTACTTTTTCTGAATTTTGGTTGTTAATAAGACGCTGTAAGGCAATGACATGAGCTTTTGCCAAATCGACTACGTGAATATAATCTCGGACACAAGTGCCATCTGGAGTTGGGTAATCATCCCCAAAAACCAAAAGTTCATTTCGTAAACCCATAGCGGTTTGTGTAATAAATGGCACTAAATTCTGAGGAACTCCAAGAGGCAATTCTCCGATTTCAGCTGATGGGTGAGCGCCAATCGGGTTAAAATAACGCAATAAAACAGCATTGATTCCTGATATTTTAGCTACATCTCTGATAATTTCTTCGCCTATTTGTTTGGTGTTTCCGTAAGGAGAAAATGCGGTTTGAATAGGAGCATTTTCTGTAATTGGCATTTTTTCGGCTTGACCGTAAACCGTACAGGAAGAAGAAAAAATAAAAAAAGCATTATCTTTTTGCTGCATTTGCTGAAGCAGATATACTAATGAATTGATATTGTTTTCATAATACAAAAGCGGATTTTCAACACTTTCTCCAACAGCTTTTGAAGCCGCAAAATGAATGATTCCCTGAATATCTGGATGCTTTTGAAAAAGCTGAATAACAGCTTGCTTTTCTCTAAGATCTATTTGTTCAAAAATAAGTGGTTTATGAGCAATTCGATTAATACCTTCTAAAATATCCAAAGAAGAATTCGATAGGTTGTCAACAATAACAACATCGAAATTCTGCTGTTGTAATTCCACAACAGTATGCGAACCTATATATCCTAATCCTCCAGTAACGAGTATCTTCATAGCTTTTGATTTCGGACAAATATAGACAATCTAAAATGTCTTTACAAAAAGAAGAAAAATGTTAAAAAAACTTGAAAAAGGACTCGTAAAAATTATAAACGGTATATTTGGGAAAAATAATTTAATCATGAAAAGAATCACATTATCACTTTTTGTTGCTTTTGCTGTAATTTCTTGTAAGGAAAACAGTTCTGAAGCACTTTTTGTAGAAAAAGAAGCCATTCCGGAAACAGAAACTATTCAAAACGAACCTACAACTGAAGTAACATCTACCGAAAATCCGGCTATCGAAATAAAAACGGAGGCAGGAGCAAATTCGACAACTCAAGTTCAAAAATTCAATGTAGAACAACCTCAACAGGCTCAACAAACAGGTGTGACGGCTCCAGGTTTTGAAGGAAAACCAAATCCGGCTCACGGACAACCAGGTCACAGATGTGACGTAAAAGTTGGTGATCCGCTACCTTTTAATAATGCTTCTACTACAGCAACACCTGCTGCAAAAACGACAACATCTGTAACTCCTCAGTTAAATCAACCCACCACAAATCCTGCTCCTGCTACCGTACAGCAACAACCTCAACAACCTGCTACCACAGGTGTAACAGCTCCAGGATTTTCAGGAAAACCAAACCCAGCTCACGGGCAACCAGGACATAGATGTGATATAAAAGTAGGTGAAATTTTACCTTAATATTAAGACTTGTTTTGTTTAACTTTTAAGTTGTTCTAAACCATAATAAATGAAATGAGGCTCAATTGAGCCTCATTTTTTTTGTAGCCCCACCAGGAATCGAACCTATATCAAAAGTTTAGGAAACTTCTATTCTATCCGTTGAACTATGAGGCCTTTTGGAGATGTGAAATTACGAAAAAATAAAAAAAGCCCCATAAATCAAATTTATGAGGCTTCGTTATATTTATTAGGACAATCTGATTAAAGCTCTAATGCTTTTTTCGGATTGTTATCCATCAATAATTCCATTGGGTTTTCTAAACCTTCTTTAACCGCTACTAGGAACCCTACAGACTCACGTCCGTCAATGATTCTGTGATCATACGATAGAGCGATATACATCATCGGGTGAATTTCCACTTGTCCGTTAACAGCAATTGGTCTTTCGATAATGTTGTGC
>JBEBUB010000021.1:0-16581 GCA_040393445.1 Flavobacterium beibuense | reverse complement strand
AAAAGCTCCGGAAATGTTCCGGAGCTTTTTTTACAAACACAAACCAACTCTTTTTAATCTTGCACGTGTGTCCAAACGTTAGAAGTTCCTTCGCTGCTTAAACTACCTGTTCTTGTAGCAATTACTTGACTGTTTTTCATCACTCTTAAGGTGAAATTTGAAGATGCAGAACTTGTTCCACAATTTCCGTAATACTCTACCCAATATTTATAAGTTCCAGACGGAGCAGTACCGTTTTCCCAATAAATATTTTCATTAGGTCCTTGAGCACACGATATACAAAAACAATCTACATCAAGTGTTCCTCCTTGTCCGGTAGGGTTTGCCCAGTGAATTACGGTTCCGTTAGGAGTTTCAACATATAAATCCAAATCTACATTGTCAGGATTGGTGAATTGTAGGTTAAATCTTGGGTTTCCAGGATTTCCTACTAAATCCCCACCTCCGTCATCATCTGAGCTTTCGTCTTTACTACAGCCGATAATAGCTACAGCCGCAAACAGCATAAAAGACATACGTAATAATTTTTTCATAGCAATAAGTGTTAATGTTAGTTCAGCAAATGTATAGGTTTATTAGTTGCTAAAAATCACCCATTTGGGTGATTTTTTGAAATTATTCTCTGTTCTTTAATTTTATTAAATATGAGTCGTTGTTTTATGTTATTTAGTATATTTGTTTGAGTTGCTGTTTTAAATATTTTAAAGTTAAATAAAATATATTGTTTATTGTGAAAACAGGTAAACTAAATTTAATTCAATTTCCGTTTTCGAAGATATCTATCGGGTTTCTATTAGGGCTTTTGATTGCTTTTATATTACAACCCGATTGGATGTTTGGAGGTTTTTTGATGCTGTTGGCAATTTTAGTACTCTGTTTTACATTCTTTATAACTAAAAGAAAAGGCTCCTTGTTTTTCGGGATTGCAACTTTATATTGTTCAGCTAGTTTGGGTGTTTTCACTTGGGTTTTGCATGCTGATTTGCTTCGAAAAAATCACTACTTACATCAAATAAAGTCAGAAAATCAATTGATTGAATTGATTTTAGAAGAAAAACTCAAGCCTAATGATTATAATCACAGATATTTTGCTCAGGTTAAGGCTATTGATAATCAAAGTAGTTGTGGAACCATTCTGCTTAATATCAATAAAAATGACTATCCTGAAGAACCTGATATTGGTCTGCATGTTAAGGTGTATTCTAAGATTTTTACCAATCGAAAGAATAAGAATCCAGGCAATTTTGATTATGCAAAGTATCTGGAAAAGCAACAAGTTTATGCTCAGATTTATACAGATAGCACAAATATTTACTTCGGTGAGATAGAAAAAACCATAGGTTATTACACCTATAATCTTCGGAAGAAAATTTTAGAGAACTTAAGAGAAAGTGGTTTCAACGAAACCGAACTTAGTGTGCTTCATGCTTTAATTTTAGGGCAACAACAAGATATTTCTCCTGAAATTTTACAAGATTATCGTTTTGCAGGAGCAGTGCATATTCTTTCAGTTTCGGGTTTGCATGTGGCTTATATTTATGCTTTTCTGAGTTTTCTACTGCTTTTTTTCCCAAATAATAAAACCGGAAAAGTGGTGAAACTAATTTTGCTTCTGCTCTCGTTATGGGGTTTTGCATTTTTGGCAGGAATGGCTCCGGCTATCGTTAGAGCTGTTGTGATGTTTTCTTTTGTTTCAGTAGGGAAGTTTTTGCAACGCAATACAAATATCTTCCATACGCTATTGGCTTCATCTGTAATTATTCTACTCTGGAAGCCCTCTTTTTTGTTTGATGTGGGGTTTCAACTGAGTTATGTTGCTTTGTTTTTCATTTTGTGGGTACATCCTATTTTCACTAGTTTTTGGAAACCTAAAAATAAAATAAAAAAATATTTTTTGGAAATTCTAACCGTATCTTTTGCTGCTCAAATCGGAACGTTTCCTTTGAGTATGTATTATTTTCATCAGTTTCCAAGTTTGTTTTTTGTAACCAATCTTTTAATTCTCCCCATACTTTCGATAGTAATGATTTATGGAGTAGTCATAACTATTTTAGCAGCTTTTGACATTACGAACTTTTATCTTTCGAAAATACTAGAATACGGAATTTTAATCATCAATGAAATTATTGGTTTTGTGGCAGAATTTGAGCCGTTTGTCCTCCAAGATGTGTCATTTAATATGGGTATGCTTATAGCATATTATCTTTTGGTTTTTAGTTTTTTCATCTGGTTGAAAACTCCAAAGTATCAAAATCTGAAATGGGTTTTAGCTAGTGTTTTGGTGGTTCAAAGTGTTTATATCGTTACGGAAATTCAAACAAAAAATTCTTCGGAATGGATTGTTTTCAACCAAAGTAAATCTACGTTGCTAGCAGAAAGGAAAGGAAATGCAATGACGTTTTTCAGTAATGATAGTATTCTGAATAAATACCTTTCGGAGAATTATATGGTGGATAATTTTATCGAGAAAACAGCGAAAAAACCCATCCGGAATGTCTATTTTTTCGAAGGAAAAACAATTCTGGTGATAGATGATTTTTCGGTTTACCCGAAAGGGTTACGACCTGATATTGTTTTGCTGAGACAATCTCCAAAAATCAATCTAGAACGATTGTTTCAAGAACATTTACCTGAAACCGTAATAGCGGATGCTTCGAATTATAAATCTTATATTGAACTTTGGAGAAAAAGTTGTGAACTACATCAAATTGATTTTCATTCTACGTATGAAAAAGGTTATTTTTCAATAGTGAACGAATAATGAAGCTATTTTTTAGAATTGAGTAGAGGTAATAATAGGAGAGAGAAGACTCCTAAAGCAATAGTGAAAAGAGCTTGTGATGCCCAGACAATCCATCCGAAAGCCGTTCCGGTAGTAGCGGCAACTCCGTAGAAAAGTAGGATTTCAGAAACTAAAAACGGATAAGAACCCAACCCGTTGTTTGTGAAAGCAATTGCAATACTTCCTACAACAAAAGTGGTGATTACGGCTTCAAAATTAAGAGTAGAAGTTTCCGAAAAGGCAAAAATCGCAATATAGAACATCATGATATAAGAGCCCCAAATCAGCAATGTAAAAAACAGAAAAGCCCATTTGTTTTTCATGTGAATCACACTCAGAATCCCTTCTTGTAATCCGGAAAGTTTTTGTTTTAAAACTTGAATGAATTTTATTTTGGAATATTTGTATGCCCAAAGCGAAGTCAATCCTAAAACGAGAAGTAATATTATAATAAAGATTGCTTTTTCTCTTGGAATGTGGTCTAAAACAAAGGTCTTTACTACGTCAAATTGTAGGAAAAAAACTGCTCCGACAAATAAGCCAAGTAGAATTAAATCGACTACTCGTTCTGCTACGATGGTTCCGAAACCTTTATCGAAAGGAACACTATTATATTTTGTAAGCACTACAGCTCGTGAAATTTCACCTGATCTAGGAATAAACATATTCATCAAATAGCCCACGTTGACTGCAAAAAACTGATTTTTGAAAGGAACCTGATAACCTAAGTGTTCTAAAGTGAATTTCCAACGGTAGGCTCTTGCAAAAGCACCCACAAAACCAAATCCTATAGACATATATATATAGGAGTAATTAGCGCTTTTGAAATAATCTTTTATTTGAGTAATTTGTTCAGGAGAGAATTGTTGATAGGCATACACCACAAAAAAAATTCCCAACAAAAGGGGAATTAATATTGAGAGTGATTTTTTGAGTGTCTTATTCAAATTATTTTAAAGTGTTGGTTTTTTCGTCCGGAAATATAATTGTAGGACGGAAACTCTTCGCTTCTTCAAAGTCAAGAATACCATAAGAGATAATAATGATAATGTCACCTTTCTGTACTTTTCTAGCAGCCGGCCCATTCAAGGTAATATCTCCGCTGTTTCGATTTCCTTTGATGACGTAAGTTTCTAGGCGTTCTCCGTTATTCACGTTAACAATCGAAACCTTTTCACCTTCAATCAGGTTAGCAGCTTCCATTAAAGCTTCGTCAATAGTAATACTACCAATATAATCCAGATCTGCTCCCGTTACAGATACTCTGTGAATTTTTGATTTTACAACTTCAATTTTCATTTTGCAAAGGTATTAAATTTCCTGTTGATTTAGTTGAATCCTTTAGTGCTATTTATGAAATACTTAACTATTTTTCAGGAGTTCAACGATGTTTTTTATTTTGAAAATCAACGGAAAAATAAATCATACTATTTTAGTGATAGAGTGTCGATAAGTCTCACATTGCCAATGTTTACGGCGATGAAAGCTCTGTACTCTTTAGTTTTAAATCGTTTAACAAGTGGTTTTAAAGTTTCGCTATCTGCAATAATGAAATATTCTAAGTCTATCAGTTTATGTTTTTTGAAAGTTCTTTCTACGTAAGCATAAATTTTTCGATGTGATTCGGTTTCAAACATCGTTTTTGCTTTCAAAAGCGTTTTATAAATAAGCCCTGCCAGTTTACGTTCTTCTGCAGAAAGTCTTTCGTTTCGAGAACTCATGGCTAATCCGTTTTCTTCTCTTAGAATAGGGCAAACCATAATTTTAACAGGTAGTTTGTGCTTTCTCACCATTTTCTTTACGATGAGTGTTTGCTGATAATCTTTTTCTCCGAAATAAGCTCTGGTGGGCTGAACAATTTCGAATAGTTTTTTTACAATAGTCCCAACTCCGTCAAAATGGCCCGGACGAGATTTTCCTTCCATTCTGTTTTCGAGTCCGTCATAGTTAAAAGATTCAGAAACAATAATTTTACCATAAATATCTTCGATGGAAGGAGAATAAATTACGATTTTCTGACTTAAATTTTTGATTTTTTCCACATCCGCCTCTAAGTTTCTAGGATATTTTTCTAAATCTTCCTTATTGTTGAACTGAGTCGGATTCACAAAAATACTTATCACTGTGAGTTGATTTTGCTTCAGTGATTTCTGTAATAAAGACAGGTGTCCTTGGTGTAGAGCTCCCATAGTAGGAACAAAACCGATTGTCTTTTTTTCTTTTAAAAACGGTTCTAAATGGTTTTTTAGAGCGGTTTGGTCTGTGTAAATAAACATACAAACAGTTTAATTGAGGGTGCAAACTTACTGCTTTCATTTAAAATTGCATAATTTTTTGTAACTTTGCACACTATTCTGATATAGGTTTTAAGTAAAATATTTTATGGAAGAGAAGAGAATACTGTATGTATCGAGTGAAGTAGTGCCATATTTGGCAGAAAACGAGATTTCTTTGGCTTCTTATGATGTCCCAAAAATGGTCAATGACAATGGCGGACAGATCAGGATTTTTATGCCCCGATACGGAAATATTAACGAAAGAAGACATCAACTACATGAAGTTATTCGTCTTTCGGGAATGAACTTGGTTGTAAACGATATTGATATGCCCTTGATTATCAAGGTTGCTTCTATTCCGAAAGAGCGAATTCAAGTATATTTTATCGATAACGATGAATACTTCAAGCGAAAAGCCATTTTTGAAGATGAAGAAGGAAACTTGTTTGAAGATAATGACGAAAGAGCGATATTTTTTGCTAAAGGTGTCATCGAAACCATCAAAAAACTTAATTGGATTCCGGATATTATCCACGTTCATGGTTGGCTTTCTTATTTGCTTCCGCTTTATATGAAGTATTATTATGCTAGTGAAAAGCTGTTCGAAGATACAAAAGTGGTAACATCTGTTTACAATCAGTCTTTTAAAGGAGAACTCTCAAAAGATTTACCTGAAAAATTACTTTTTGATAAAATCCCTGAAGAGGCAATCGAAGTGCTGAAATCACCTTGTTGCGAAAATCTAGTTAAAATAGCTATACAAAATTCAGACGGAGTGGTTTTTGCATCCGAAACGTTGCCTGAAGATTTAACAGATTTTATAAAATCAACAGGAAAACCTTTCTTACCTTTCCCCTCAAAAGAAAATTATGCACAGTCTTATTTAGATTTTTATAATAATAAGATTGTCTAAAAAAAAATAACTTTATTGATGAAAAGAGTTTTTTTACAGAAATTACTGCCCCTTTTTGTAGTTGGGTTTTTGTGGTCTTGTGATGATGATTTTAATTCTACGGGAGCAGAAATTGTAGGGAATGATAATGTGAGTATTACTACTTATACTGTTGAGAATATAGCTGCTTATAACAGAGTCGGCGGGCCGGTACAAAGTAACAACATGCCTATAAATGGTTTAGGTGTTATTAATAATCCGGTTTTTGGAAAAACAGTAATGAGTTTTGTGACACAATTGGAATTTACTTCAGGAACTAATCCTATAGCAGATATTGGTGCTGCTACGGTAACGAAAGTAGAACTTACCATTCCTTATTTTAGTAAAATAAAAGAAACCGATAGCGAAGGTAACAGAACTTATACCTTAGACTCTATTGTGACTAGTACAAATGCAAAATTCAGACTGAACGTATATGAGTCGGGTTACTATCTGAGAGATTTTGATCCGGAGACCAATTTTGAAGAAGCTCAAAAGTATTATTCAGATATGAATGGTGCTGTTAACGGAGCTAAAATCGGGAATCGTCTTAATGATTCAGAACAAGCGCCTCAAAATGATCAGTTTTTCTTTGATTCATCTGAAATCAAAATTTATGAAACAAATTCTGAAGGAGAGCAGGTTATTAAAGAAAGACTAGAACCTAGAATGAAACTAGAGCTAAATAAAGCTTTTTTCCAACAGAAAATATTTGATGCTCCTGCCGGACAGATGGATAACAACAATACCTTTAAAAATTATTTCAAAGGTTTGTATTTTCAGGTGGAAGATCTTGGTGTTGGAAATCATTTTGCTCAATTAGATTTTTCAAAAGGAGAAATAACTATCACTTATACTACGCCTGTTAGTGGAGAGGAAGACAAGGAAGGTACAGTGAAGTTGAACCTTAAAGGAAATACTGTAAGTCTTATGGAAAATCAGTATTTTGGTAACTATTTGGCTGCAATGACTTCTGCAAATCCAACTGAGGGTGATGAGAAACTATATATAAAAGGAGGAGAGGGCTCAGTAGCCTATATTGATATCTTTAATGGTGTAGATACAGATGGAGATGGAATTTCGGATGAGTTAGAGGCTTTGAGAACTCAGGCTGAACAGGAAAGTTGGCTTATCAATGAAGCTAATCTTGTTTTTTATATAGATAGAACTCAGATGGATAACAATTCATTTGTGCCACAGCGAATTTATATCTTTGATGCAGAAAGAAATATTCCTCTTTTTGATTATTGGAATGACCAAACTACCTTGTCTGGATATCCAAAATTCAAAAAATATATACATGGAGGTATCCTTGAAACCGATTCAGACGGAAAAGGAATAAAATATAAAATCAGACTGACACAACACATAAAATCTTTACTTTTGGATGATGAACCGAAAAATGTGAAACTCGGAATTTCTGTCACAGAAACTATAGATGTTATAGCTCCTGCTGCACTCAAAGACGGTGTTTCGCTTCCGGATGATTCTCCTTATCGCTTTGTGCCATTTGCTTCAGTAATGAGTCCTTTCGGGACAGTGCTTTACGGAAATAATACCACAGACGAGACGAAGAAATTAAAATTAGAAATTCTTTATACCAAACCTTAACAAATTAAAATTATGTGTGGAATTGTAGGATATATCGGGCAAAGAAAAGCTTACCCGGTTATTATCAAAGGATTGCAGCGTCTAGAATATAGAGGATATGACAGTGCGGGTGTTGTATTGTATAATAATGACGGACTAAACCTTTCTAAAACAAAAGGAAAAGTATCAGACTTACACGAAAAAGCTCAAACAGAAATTTCTCTTGACGGAAATATCGGTATTGGGCATACTCGTTGGGCAACTCATGGAGTGCCTAATGATGTGAATTCGCATCCTCATTTTTCCAATTCTGGAAATTTAGTAATTGTTCACAACGGAATCATCGAAAATTATGAGCCGTTGAAAAAAGAACTTATAAAAAGAGGCTATACATTTAAATCAGATACAGATACTGAAGTACTTATCAATTTGATTGAAGATGTTCAAAAACAAAATGATGTTAGACTTGGTAAGGCTGTTCAAATTGCTTTAAATCAAGTGGTTGGAGCGTATGCAATTGTTGTTTTTGATAAAAGAAAGCCTAATGAACTAGTAGTGGCTCGTTTGGGTAGCCCGCTTGCTATTGGGATTGGTGAAGGAGAATATTTTATAGCTTCTGATGCTTCTCCATTTATTGAATACACTTCAAATGCTATTTATTTAGAGGATGAAGAAATGGCAATCGTAAGAGCTCATAAGCCTTTAAAAATAAGAAAAATCAAGGATGATTCTTTGGTTGACCCTTATGTTCAGGAACTTCAGATGAATTTGGAGCAGATTGAAAAAGGAGGTTATGACCACTTTATGCTTAAAGAAATCTACGAACAACCTGCTGTGATTAAAGATACCTATAGAGGTCGTTTGCTTTCTGAGCAAGGAATCATCAGAATGGCAGGGGTTGAGGATAACTTGCAAAGATTCCTTAATGCAGACCGTATTTTGATTGTAGCTTGCGGAACTTCATGGCATGCTGGTTTAGTAGCAGAATATATTATTGAGGAGTTTGCACGCATTCCTGTTGAGGTTGAATACGCTTCAGAGTTTAGATATAGAAACCCAATAATCACTTCAAAAGATGTGGTAATCGCTATTTCACAATCTGGAGAAACAGCCGATACTTTAGCAGCAATTAAATTAGCTAAAGACCACGGAGCATTTGTGTTTGGGGTTTGTAATGTAGTAGGTTCTTCTATTTCGAGAGAAACTCATGCAGGAGCTTATACGCATGCAGGACCAGAAATTGGAGTAGCTTCAACCAAAGCATTTACAACTCAAATTACGGTATTAACGCTTATTGCTCTTCGTTTGGCTAAAGCCAAAGGAACGCTTTCTAATTCAGAATATCATAGATATTTACAGGAGTTGGAGCTTATTCCTGAAAAAGTTCAAGAAGCATTGGCCACAGATGAAATCACAAAAGTTATAGCAGATGTATATAAAGATGCAGCAAACTGTTTGTATCTTGGTAGAGGATATAACTTCCCGGTAGCTTTGGAAGGAGCCTTGAAGCTGAAAGAAATTTCGTATATCCATGCTGAGGGTTATCCTGCAGCAGAGATGAAACACGGGCCTATTGCGCTTATTGATGAGCAAATGCCGGTGATTGTTATTGCTCCAAAACAAGGACATTACGATAAAATCGTTAGTAACATTCAAGAAATAAAATCTCGTAGCGGGAAAATTATTGCAGTTGTTACTAAAGGAGATGTTCAGGTAAGAGAGTTGGCAGATCACGTGATTGAAATTCCTGAAACTTCTGATGCACTTTCTCCGATAGTTACTACTATTCCGTTGCAGTTATTGTCATATTATATAGCTGTATTGAGAGGTGCTAATGTTGACCAACCACGAAATTTGGCCAAGTCAGTTACAGTAGAATAAGTTATCAAAAATATAGAAAAAGGGTGAGGTGTTTTATAATCTCACCCTTTTTTATTAACTTATTGATTCTTAAAATTAAAGAAAGGGATTTTTATTTTGAGTAATTTCAAATTCTTCTTAAATCAGATTTTTTTGTTACGCACCCCCAAGAGTGTCTAATTAAATTTTTCCTACTTTTACGTTTTTGAAAAAATACATACAAATGCATAGTCCTCAAACTAATCGTTTTATTTTTATAATTTTTGTTCTTTTCTTTAATCTTTCGTTTTTTGCTCAAGAAGGAAAAAAGATTCAGCAAAAAAAGATAGATTCGCTCACTACTATTCTTAATAAAAATTCTTCCTCAGATTCCTTAACGGTAAACCAAATGAACGAGCTATCTCGCCTTTTGGTACGGGAAAGTCAACTGGATCTTGCCTTAAGCTATGCTCAAAAAGCAAAAAAAATATCGGAAAAACTGCGTTATAAATTTGGTGAAGCAACCGCTTACAACATCATAGGAATTGCTTATGTGTACAAAAGCGAGTATCCCGAAGCCCTAGAAAATCACTTAAAAGCCTTAAAAATATGGGAAGAAATTGGGGATAAATGGGGAATTGCAAGTTCTTACAACCACATCGGGATTGTTTGTCTATACAAAGGCGATTACCCCGAAGCACTGAAAAATTACTTCGCAGGCTTAAAAATACAGGAAGAAATAGGGAATAAAAAGGGAATTGGGCATTCTTACAACAACATCGGGCTTGTTTATAACCATCAGGGTAAATACCCCGAAGCACTTGAAAATTTCTTCGCATCTTTAAAAATATGGGAAGAGATCGGGGATAAACCGGGAATTGCAATGTCCTACAATAGTATTGGAAATGTTTATCTAAAGCAAGGTAAGTATCCCGAAGCACTTGAAAATCACTTTGCCTCTTTAAAAATAAAAGAAGAACTGGGAAATAAACGTGAAATTGGAGGTTCATATCTCAATATCGGGGTTATTTATAAAGAGCAAGGCAATTACCCCGAAGCACTGAAAAATTACCTCACAGGCTTAAAAATAGTGGAAGAAATCGGGAATAAATCGGAAATTGCACTGGCATACAACAATATCGGACTTATAGAACAAGAATTAAACCGACCGACTTCTGCCAAAAATTACTTTGAAAAATCCTTAGCTCTTGCCAAAGAAATAGGACAAAAAAGTCTTATCAGAGACATTTACTACAATTCCACATTACCCGACAGTACATTGGGCAATTATAAAGATGCTTACGAAAACTACAAGCAGTACATCACCTATCGTGACAGTTTGATTAACGAAGAAAACGAAAAGAAAAGCCTACAGGCATCTATGGACTACGAATACCAGAAAAAGGAAGCTGTTATCCAAGCAGAGTTAAAAACCAAAAACTTAGAACTAAAAACCAAAAACTTTCAACGAAATATAGCCATTGCAGGGTTAGGGCTTATGATAGTATTGGCCGTTTTGGTCATTTATTTTTTCAGGTTAAGAAATAAAAATTTAAAAATCGAAAAGCAAAATCTGGAATTGCAACGTAGGGAAATGGAAACCATTAAACAGACCGAACAATTCAAAACCCGATTTTTGGCAAATATTTCACACGAATTTCGAACTCCGCTTACCCTAATCAACGGTCATTTGGAAGTTTTGAAAGAAAACGGACGGAAAGAGGATTTGCTTCATTTTGATGAAATGGAACAAAACGGAAAAAGGCTTCTTACCTTAATCAATCAGTTGCTTGACCTTTCAAAAATGGAAAGTGGACAATACAAACTCAAATACAAAAAAGGAAATGTGTTGAACGAAACGAGTATGCTTGTGCAATCTTTTTATTCGTATGCAGAACAGCATGGCATTTTGCTGACAGTGCAGCAAACAGAAAATGCACAAACATTAATTTCTGATAATCAGTTTGTTTATTCATCAGAAGCATTGGCTGCTATTATGACAAATTTACTTTCTAATGCCATTAAACATACTCCTGCAGGAGGAAATATAAGTACAACCATAGATTACAGGGATAATAAATTATTCGTAACTGTTGCCGATACAGGAAAAGGGATTGCTTCAGAACATTTATCTAAGGTTTTTGACCGCTTTTATCAGGTGGACGAACCCGGACAACGGACATACACAGGTTCGGGTATCGGGTTGGCTTTGGTAAAAGAATTGTCAATACTTCACGGAGGAAATGTTATGGCAGAATCTCCTGATGATGGTGGTTGTATTTTTACTTTTTGGCTTGAAAGTCACGAAACAGAAGACAATGAAAATCCAGTTTCTGTCGGGCAAAACATTGCATTTGCTGTTAAAGAAGAAAATCAGATTACGGATAATGAACAGCAAGATACAGAACTCCCTTTACTTCTTATTGTGGAAGACCAACCCGAATTACGAAGGTTTATAGTTCAAAATCTCGGAAAAGAATACCGTTTTGCAGAAGCGTCAAACGGAAAAGACGGGCTAATGTTAGCAGAAGAATTGTTGCCCGATTTGATTATCAGCGATGTGATGATGCCTGATACAGACGGATTTGAACTGTGTGAAACACTGAAAAAAAACATCGTTACTTCTCATATCCCGATTATGCTTCTAACCGCAAAAGCAGATCAGAAAGATAAGCTTACCGGTCTGGAAACAGGAGCTGATGATTATCTTACCAAACCGTTTTCATTAGCAGAATTAAAGCTCCGTGTAAGAAATATTCTGAAGTTTAAAGAATTGCTCCGTAAAAAATTTGAAGGGAATACGATTCCGTCTGCTGACGAAACTCCGGAACTGAACAGCAGAGACCGGAAATTTGTTGATGATTTGACCCAGTCGGTTGAAAAAAATCTCTCTAATGCACAGTTCGGAGTAAACATTTTGGCAGAAGCCGTATTTCTGTCCGTCAGTCAGCTGACCCGAAAACTGAAAACCATAACCGGAAAAACTCCTGCTGATTTTATCCGAAACATCCGCTTGGAAAAAGCCGTTGAACTATTGAAAAACGGAGAAAGTGTTACAAGCGTTTCGTGGGCAGTAGGGTTTGAAGACTCGGTTTATTTCAGTAAAGTATTCAAAAAGCATTTTGGATTTCCGCCTTCTTCGGCAAAAAAATAAACGCATTATTTAGCCAAAAAATTATACAAATTTTCAGACGTATTAGTTTTTAAATCTAACACGTCTGATTTTTTTTGTTTTTACAATGGGCTTATATTGAGGTATTTATGTTTTTTTATCAATTAAAAACGCATAAAAAACACCAACTTTTTGCGTAATTTTTACCAAGAAAAACAACAGAAACACTTCTACATTTGTCCCGAAGCTTCAGGTAAAAACGGATAATTACGATTCGTGGTATTAAAGTAATTTAAACAAAAAAAATTAAACAAAATGACTAAAAAAATCTATCTATTGGGAGCGTTGATTTTTTCAACTCTTATGTTAACCTCTTGCGGAGGAGTAAAACCATATCAAACAGGAATTAACTCACAAACACAACGAGTAGATTCAAAATTAAGCAGAAGTGATTATACGCTTATAGAGCAACCATTTTCTGCATCTGTTGTCAATAAGAAAAAATTTAAAAAATACAGTGTCGATCAGCTTAAAGAAGCCGCTTTTATGGAGGCTGAAAAAACAGCTATAATGGCTGGGGCAGATGGTGTTTTGAATCCTGTATATATGGTAGATCAAAAACGAAAAAGGTTTTATGTAACAGCACGTGTTAAAGGTTATAAGCTAAAAAGCGACAACGAATACCTTGATATGGAAAACAATTTAAAACATAATCCGAATAGATAAAACGCCTGAGTTTGATGTATGTTTTAAAAAAAATCACACGGAGTGATAAAAATAAAACAAAATTATATCAGACTCTAGTTGTGCATCTGATTATGAAGCTGTTAATTAAAAAAGAACTAAAATTTATATTTGAATTTTAGTTCTTTTTCAAATATTATGACTATGAGCAACAAATATTTAATTTCACTTTTACTGTCTGTTTTTTTTGTAAAAGGATATACACAAAATCCGAAGATTGAAGATTTGACAAGACTTAATGAATTTTATCTGTCTGATTTTCAAGAATATATGTATGAAAATAAATTTTTGTTTTATCAAGCTAATACAGATGAAAAGATTAAAACGGATACTATTTCATTCATCAATAAGCAGAACGTAATTATAGGGTTTGTTGCTTCAAAAAAAAAGAATACGGTGTTTATGGAAAACATAAAAGAAGATTATTTCCGGGAATTAAACGAGGATTTGAAACACCCTGACTTTATTTTAGTGGAGACCAAAGTAAAAGCAAAGAATATATTAGAAAAAACATATATCAACACAACAACGGAAAATATTATTGAAGTATCTGTAATTTCAGGTGCTGAACAGTCTAATCAGATTGAAAACACCTACAAACTCACGGTTATTAAACCTGACAAACGTATTTTTAGAAAATATTTATCACAAGTCAAAAACTAAAAATTACTTATGAAAACGATTTTGCTTATCTGGGCTTATATACGTCGGAGTTTTGAAAATCATTTATCCTGAACGGTCTAATTGATAGTGTTTTAGTTTGGATGTTGGTTTTGGAATTTGTTTTCGGAATGTATATGGTTGCTAAAAAAAGGGAAAATTAAAAAGCTAAGTAGCTAGTTTGTTTGAATTATTTAGTTTGGGAAAGCCCCTTCTGGTTTCGGTCAGAAGGGATTTCTTTTTGAAGTAAACCATTACATACCGAAAGTGTATAAAGACTTAATTTCAATATAAAAATTTCCTATTTTTTTTATTCTTTACAAGAAAAAAGCTATCTTTGCACCACGAAAATCAGAAGTGATTTGAAATAATACAAATAGCTGTTTAATAAATAGATACGTTATGTCTAAAACAATAGGTAAAGTAGCACAGATTATCGGACCGGTTATCGATGTTGTGTTTGATGCTCAGGGAGTTGAGCTTCCAAAGATTTATGATTCATTAGAAGTAACCAAAGCAGACGGTTCAAAACTTGTTCTTGAAGTACAGTCTCACATCGGAGAAAACATGGTTCGTACCATCTCGATGGACTCTACAGACGGACTTAGCAGAGGGCAAGAAGCCGTTGCAACAGGTGCTCCTATTCAGATGCCTATCGGTGCTGATGTTTACGGACGTTTGTTCAACGTAATCGGAGACGCTATCGATGGCCTTGGAAACTTACCTAAAGAAGGCTCAAACGGACTTCCAATTCACAGACAAGCTCCTAAATTTGAGGATCTTTCTACTTCTACCGAAGTTCTTTTCACCGGAATTAAAGTTATCGACCTTATCGAGCCTTATGCAAAAGGAGGAAAAATCGGACTTTTCGGAGGTGCGGGAGTAGGTAAAACCGTACTTATTCAGGAATTGATTAACAATATTGCTAAAGGACACGGAGGTCTTTCTGTATTTGCCGGAGTTGGAGAGCGTACTCGTGAAGGAAACGATTTGCTTCGTGAGATGCTAGAGTCTGGTATTATTAAATACGGAGACGATTTCATGCACTCTATGGAAAATGGAGGATGGGATTTGAGCAAAGTAGATAAAGAATTAATGAAAGATTCGAAAGCAACTTTCGTTTTCGGACAGATGAATGAGCCACCTGGAGCTCGTGCTCGTGTAGCACTTTCAGGACTTACTATTGCAGAATATTTCCGTGACGGAGCTGGAGAGTCTCAAGGAAAAGACGTACTTTTCTTCGTTGATAACATCTTCCGTTTTACTCAAGCAGGTTCTGAGGTATCTGCTCTACTTGGTCGTATGCCATCAGCGGTAGGTTACCAACCAACGTTGGCAACTGAGATGGGAGCGATGCAAGAACGTATTACTTCAACAAAAAGAGGTTCAATTACATCAGTACAGGCGGTTTACGTTCCTGCGGATGACTTAACTGACCCTGCACCGGCTACTACCTTTGCCCACCTTGATGCAACAACGGTACTTTCTCGTAAAATTGCAGAGCTTGGAATTTATCCAGCAGTTGATCCACTAGATTCAACTTCAAGAATTCTTACTCCAGAAATCTTAGGAAAAGATCATTACGATTGTGCTCAAAGAGTAAAAAATATCCTACAAAAATATAAAGAGCTTCAAGATATCATTGCTATCTTGGGTATGGAAGAGCTTTCAGAAGAAGATAAATTATCTGTTTCTAGAGCAAGACGTGTACAACGTTTCCTTTCTCAACCATTCCACGTAGCTGAGCAGTTTACAGGTATTCCGGGAGTATTGGTAGATATTAAAGATACTATCAAAGGATTCAACATGATTATTGACGGAGAGCTTGATCACCTTCCAGAAGCTGCCTTTAACCTTAAAGGAACTATCGAGGACGTAATCGAAGCAGGTCAAAAAATGTTGGCTGAGGCTTAATAAGTTTGCAGTTTACAGTATTCAGTATTGGAATATTAATACTTGATACTTAATGCTTAATACTAATAAAATGAGATTAGAAATCATATCACCCGAAGCGGTTTTATTTTCAGGAGAAGTAACTTCGGTTACGGTTCCGGGAGCAGACGGAGAGTTTCAGATGCTGAACAATCACGCTGCTATAGTATCTGTTTTATCGAAAGGAAAAATCAAAATTGATTCTAATTCTTTTGAAAGCAGTACTCAGTTTAAAAATAAATTCGCTAAAGAAAACAACAAATATACGCTTAACATCAATTCGGGAACACTCGAAATGAAAGACAACAAAGCAGTTGTTTTAGTAGATTAAGCATAACATTTATACAGTAAAACCACCCAAATTGGGTGGTTTTTTTTATTTGATTGATATAGATAATAATGTTAGCTTTAATCTCAAAATAGAGGGTTGTTAATGTTTTTTTTCGTAGTATTAAATAGGAAGGTGATTGTTATATTTGCCAATTGACTTATAATGATAATCATTTTCTAAAAAGGTTAAAAATATTTTATAAATACAATTTATGAATAGTAGTTTTTCTCTACGAGCATATCATAAACTAGCTTTAATTCTAATCTTATTTTTTGTTATTCCGAGCCATTTAAGAGCTCAATTTGAGCGTTCATTAGATTCACTCTATCAATTAAACAATTCTGTTGAGCGCACCAGGGGTTTTTTAGGTAGTGCAGAAGAGTT
>JBEBUB010000020.1:0-16981 GCA_040393445.1 Flavobacterium beibuense | reverse complement strand
ATAAACAACAAACCAACTGTTGAAAATAATGAGCCAAACACAACCGATATAGTGGTGATTGATCAGGAAAAAATCAAGGAAGAATTTGATAGTGTACATAATTTAGGTAATGAAGTTGTTTATGAGAAACCAGAGTCTAAAAAAATAACAACACAAGGTAGTGACCCAATAATAACAGAAGACAGAAAAGTTTTAGTCGAAGTTTTAAAACATTCTCCTCCTATAATTGTAGAACAAGAAAATGTTGTTTTCGAAATAGAATCGAAGGTGGCGGATGTCGAAACTATAGCTTCAAGAGAAATAAATAGTCGTTCAAATGCAACTTTTTTACAAACCCTACAAGGACAAGTCCCAGGATTGAAGATTTCAAAAGGTTCTAGAACTCCCGGAAAGGATAAAGCCGTTATAGGAACAGATGGGACAATAGTTTTAAAAGGAAATGCTAATAACAACACAAAACCCTTATATGTTATTGATGGAGTACTCACAACCGAAGAAGAATTCAGAAAACTTAATCCAAATGATATTGAGAGCGTTGTAATATTGAAAGAAGCAAATGCTACAGCATTATATGGTAATAGAGCAGCAAACGGAGTGATTGCTATTCAATCTCAGGACGATTTCAAGAAAAACGGACAGAGAAATAAAGGTAAGAAAATCAAAATAGAAGAAATTGATAAGATTTTACCTCTTGTTCAAACCGATACAGAATCTTACGAAGGTTTTATCGAAAATCAATTCGAAAGTGCCAAGTCAAATCCGGTTTCTACGTTCTCGATAGATGTTGATAATGCTTCTTATACGAATATCAGACGTTTTATCAATAATGGGCAAACTGTTCCAAAAGATGCGGTGAGAATCGAAGAAATGATAAATTTCTTTAAGTATGATTATCCGAAACCAACAGGGCAACATCCGTTTTCGATACATACCCAATACAGCGATGCTCCTTGGAATCCGAATCATAAATTAGTACGAATTGCTTTACAAGGCAAAGAAATCCCAACAGATAATCTGCCTAAATCAAATTTTGTTTTCTTAGTCGATATTTCAGGTTCGATGAATGATGCTAATAAACTTCCATTATTAAAATCTTCAATGAAAGTTTTGTTAGATGAACTTCGAGATGAGGACAGAGTGTCGATAGTGTATTATGCAAGTGGAGTTGGAGTTATATTAGAACCTACAAAAGCTTCCGAGAAAGCCAGAATTATCGAAGCAATTGATAACATGAGAGCAGGAGGCGGAACATCGGGAGCAGCAGGTTTAGAACTAGCTTATCAAATGGCTGAAAAACATTTCGTAAAAGGAGGAAACAACAGAGTTATTCTAGCTACAGACGGAGATTTCAACATCGGGAAATCATCAGATAAGGATATGCAAGAGCTTATCGAAGAAAAACGTAAAAGCGGCGTATTCCTGACATGTCTTGGATTTGGAATGGGCAACTATAAAGACAGCAAAATGACAACTTTGTCTAAAAAAGGAAACGGAAATTATGCTTATATCGATAACATTCAAGAGGCAAATCGTTTCTTAGGAAAAGAGTTTAAGGGTAGTATGTATGCCATTGCCAAAGATGTAAAAATCCAAATTGAATTCAATCCGGCTCATGTTCAGGCCTATCGTTTGATCGGTTATGAGATGCGAAAACTCCGAAACGAAGATTTCACCAACGATGCTATAGATGCTGGAGAACTCGGAAGTGGACATACGGTTACGGCTCTTTATGAAGTGATTCCAAATGGAGTGAAAAGTGAATTTTATATGTATGAAAATGATTTAAAATATACGCAAAATACTACTTTAGGTCAATATCAAAACGAATTGGCTACCGTAAAATTCCGTTATAAAAAGCCTGATGGAGACAAAAGTATAGAAATGGTTCACACGATTTCGAATCAGAAAACTACACTCCAAAATGCTTCTAAAGACTTTAAATTTGCTACGGCTGTTGCTTGGTTTGGTCTCAAGTTGAGAGATTCTCAGTTAATCTCAAACAAAGACAGTAAAGAGATTATCAAGTTAGCCAAAGAAGGCTTAGACAATGATACAGATGGTTATAAAGCAGAGTTTATAAGACTTGTTGAAAGTGTAAAATAGTAAGTTAAGTATAGTATGAAGCCCTAGCAATTTTTGTTAGGGCTTTTTTATGACTTCAATCATAAGAAGTTGGTTTTCTGAGTTTTTACCTTTGTGTAGTATAGAAGTAAAAAATGAAAAGAGATATTCAAGATAGAAAAGATATAGAACTTATCGTAGATAAATTTTATGAGAGTGTCCGTAAGGATGAAGTAATTGGTTATTTGTTTAATGACGTTGCCAAAACAGATTGGAGTCATCACTTGCCTAAAATGTATGACTTTTGGGAGGTTATTCTTTTTGGTACCGGACATTTTAAAGGAAATCCGATGTTTGTACATAAAACATTACACCAAAAAAGTCCGTTGAGTGCTGAGCAATTTGCACATTGGTATGAGCTTTTTGAGCAAACTGTTGACCAGCTTTTTGAAGGGAAAAATGCACAGGACATTAAAGACAGTGCCTATAGCATTGCTCAAACTATGAAGTATAAAGTGTTATCTTAATTTAATGATATGAACCTTCATCACCTCTTGTTGATTATCCACCTAGTTTGTGCTACGATTTGGGTCGGAGGACATTTGTTTTTGGCGATTCGTGTGCTGCCAAAAGCGCTCAGAGAAAAAGATGTAGCAGGGCTCAAAAGTTTTAAAGAGAAATTTGAACCACTAGGGATGCCTTCGCTAATTCTACTTGTGGTTACCGGAATTTGGATGGCTTATGATTATAGCGCTACAATTTCTACTTGGTTTTCTTTTTCCAACAATATTGAGAAAGTGGTTTCTATTAAGTTGCTTTTGCTTTTACTGACAGCTATTCTGGCTGTTTTGGCAGACCAAATCATCTTCCCGAAACTCAACCCCAACAACCTAAACATAGCTGCGATTCCGATGCTTTTAGTGACAGCTATCGGAGTGATAATGCTCATTCTAGGAAGTTTCGTAAGATATGGTGGAATACCCTAAAAAATCATTCGCAAATTTCTAAGGTATAGTTATCTTTGCACAAATTTTTCAGACCACAATTAATGGAAAACCTATTCAACAACACAGAAGTTGCCTTTGCTGTAAAAAGCAACAAAGAGCTCAAAAGAGCGAAATTCTTGTTTGAAATGATTGCTTCACCTTCGATGGTGAAAATCGGAACAAAACTCACCCATTTTGCTTTAAATCTTCGTCTTCCTGTAAAAGGAATTATCAGAAGTACAGTTTTTGACCATTTCTGTGGAGGTGAAACCGAAGAAGAGTGCTTAACGGTTGTCAATAAAATGTATGCCAAAGGAGTTTCGTCTGTTTTGGATTATTCCGTTGAAGGAAAAGAAGAAGAAAAAGAGTTTGACAAGGCGGTTCAGGTGACTTTAAAAACGATTGAATATGCCAAAAGTAATGCAGGAATCCCTATTGTGGTTTTCAAACCAACCGGTTTTGGGCGTTTTGAATTGTACGAAAAATTAGGAGAAGGCAAACCATTTACAGAAGCTGAGCAAAAAGAGTGGGAGAGAGTAGTAGAGCGCTATGATTTGGTTTGTAGAACTTCATACGAAAACAATATCATCATCTTGATTGATGCGGAGCATTCGTGGATGCAAGATGCAGCAGACAATTTGATCGAAGAGATGATGAGTCGATACAACAAAGAAAAAGCGATTGTTTTCGGTACACTTCAGATGTATCGTTGGGATAGATTAGACTATCTGAAAAAACTTCACCAAAGAGCAAAAGAAAAGGGTTTCCATATCGGGATGAAGGTGGTGAGAGGAGCTTATATGGAAGTCGAAGCTGCCAGAGCCAAAGAAAAAGGCTACAAAAACCCGATTTGTGAGAGCAAAGAAGCTACAGACATTAATTACAACAGCGCTATTGCTTATATGATGGAGCACATAGACGAAATGGGAATCTTTGCCGGAACTCACAATGAGGCAAGTTCGCTTAAATTAATGAATTTAGTAAAAGAAAAAGGTTTAGCTGTAAACGACAGAAGAGTTTGGTTTGGTCAGCTTTACGGAATGAGCGATAACATTAGTTTTAATTTGGCAAACAAAGGTTATAATGTAGCAAAATATCTTCCTTTTGGCCCTGTTAGAGATGTGATGCCCTACCTTATCAGAAGAGCAGAAGAAAACACCTCAGTAGCCGGACAAACAGGAAGAGAACTTAGCCTAATCAACAAAGAAATCAAAAGAAGAAACTTATAAAGTAACCAGAAGATAGTGAACAGGAGATAGTGTTTACTGTCTCCTATTCACTGTTTACTAATCACTACTATTATGAAATCATCAGAACTTATACTTAACCCGGACGGAAGTGTTTATCACCTTAATCTAAAGCCTGAAAACATTGCTCACGATATTATTTTTGTGGGCGATCAAGATAGAGTAGAACATATTTCAAAACATTTCGACAAGCTTGAATTTTCGACTCAAAAAAGAGAATTCAAAACACATACGGGAACTTATAAAGGAAAACGCCTCACGGTTATTTCAACCGGAATTGGTCCTGATAATATCGATATCGTTCTCAACGAATTAGATGCTTTGGTGAATATCGATTTAGAGACTCGTCATATTAAAAAAGAACTCACTTCACTAAACATTGTCCGAATCGGAACTTCGGGTTCTTTACAGCCGGATATTCCGGTAGATAGTTTCGTAGCTAGCGAATACGGTTTAGGTATGGACAATATGTTGCGCTCTTACGTGATTGATGGTATTTGCGAAATAGACATCGAAGATGCTTTTATTTCTCATACCAATTGGGATTTACGAAAAGGAAGACCTTATGTGATTAAAGGAAGTCCGGAACTACTTAATAAATTCTTTTCAGAAAGGACTTTTAAAGGATTTACAGGAACGGCAGGAGGCTTTTATGGAGCTCAAGGTAGAATCATTCGTTTAGATATTCAAGACAGAGAGCTCAATCAAAAAATGGATGATTTCAATTATAACGGAACTCGAATGACGAATCTGGAGATGGAAACAGCAGCTATTTATGGTCTTGCTAAACTATTAGGGCATCATGCTTTAGCACTAAATGCTATTGTAGCCAATAGAGCTAACGGAACTTTCAGCCAAGATCCTTATAAAACGGTTGATGAACTCATTGCTTATGCTTTGGATAGATTTTAATCTGATAAATTTATGCTATACAAAATACAGAAGGGAGCCAATTTGGTTCCCTTTTTATTTGTGGGTTGAGATGGAATTCTATAGTAAAGCTGGAGTTTTTATCCTAAATTTGCTAATCACATATTTAATCAGCAATCAAAGATGAAAACCATAAAAATAGCAGGGGTTCCGGAGCATTTTAATTTGCCTTGGCATTTGTGTATCGAAGGCGGAGAATTTGAAGCCGAAGGCATCGATCTACAGTGGACAGACGTTCCGGAAGGGACAGGAAAACTGTGTCAGATGCTTCGTGATGGCCAAACCGATATGGCTATTATTCTCACCGAAGGAATTATCAAAGATATTATAAGCGGAAACCCGTCGAAAATTGTTCAAGTTTTTGTACAATCACCACTGATTTGGGGTATTCACGTTGGGGCTAATTCTCCGTACCAAAAAATAGAAGATTTAAAAGATACCAAAGTGGCTATTAGCCGTTACGGTTCAGGCTCACACCTGATGGCTTTTGTGAATGCTAAAAACCAAGGTTGGAATCCGTCTGAGCTGAAGTTTGAAGTAATTAATACATTGGATGGAGCTGTTGAGGCTTTAACCAACCAAGCAGCTGACTATTTCATGTGGGAACGTTTTATGACAAAACCTATCGTAGATAAAGGCATTTTCAGACGATTAGGTGATTGCCCGACACCTTGGGTGAGTTTTGTGATAGCCGTTAGAGATGAAGTATTGGCTGAGCACCCACAAACCATAAAATCTATCCTTCGAATCATCAACGAAACTACAGCAGAATTCAAGCATATTCCAAGTATAGATAGAACTTTGGCAGAGCGATATAACCAGAAAATTGAGGATATCAGAGAGTGGCTTTCGCTTACTCGATGGAGTCAGAAAAATATGGATGAAAAAATGTTAAACAATGTTCAAAATCAGCTTTTTGAACTTAACATTATCGATAAAAAAGGTACTTTTGTAGATATTGTAAAAATCTGACAAAAGTGGTATGAACCTGACTTTCAAAGAAAAAATAAAATTATTCTCCCAAAAATTGACACTCAAAAAACCTTGGGACAATATCGTTATTTTTCTTCTGAACGTTTTGATTGCCATCCCGATATTCATTATCATCCACCAAAACATTATCGATCCGGAATGGCCTTTTCACATTGATAGAATCTTAATTTTTCTTGTGCTTTTAACCTTGATTCAGTTGCTACTGAGGTTAATGCGAAGAGTGATTATTATTTCGATAGTGTTGTATTTGATTTTCCTTTTTTACGGAACAATTTTCGGAGGTTATGGTTTCAGTAGCGTATTCGAAGATTACAAAGTGATGATTTTTGCCATGGCAGAAAATCCTCATCCTCAAGATGTGATTGTGTCGAAATTGCTTCCTTTTCCAAATCGATCGAAAATCATCAATGCCGTAGAATACAACAACCCTCAGGTTCGCAATTTTGCTTTGAGTGCTACGACCAAACACTTCAGAAATATCAAAGGCTATCAAAAATACCGACAAATCATTCAAAGTTTTGCGGTTTTTAAAGAGATTCAAAGCAATTGGAACTATGTGAATGACCCCAAGGGGAGAGAATATATCGCTTCTGCTTCGGAGTCGTTACAACACTTTTCGGGAGATTGTGATGACCATGCGATTTTGATGGCGGCTGCTATTCGAGCCATTGGAGGCACTCCGAGGCTTATTCATACACAAGCACACATTTATCCAGAAATGCTTATCGGAAGCAAGTCAGACTTAGAGACCGTTAACTATCTGATTCGAGAGGTGCTTTTTGTAGAAGAAAGTAAAGGGAAAGAAATTCATTATCACATAGACGAACGAGGCCAAATTTGGCTCAATCTCGATTATACGGCTACCTATCCGGGTGGGCCTTTTATGTCGGAAGAAATTCTGGGTGCCCTTACGTTAGAGAATTAAATATCAGAATTCCAGTTTTTTACAATAGATGGCGAAACGCAAATTTCTAGTTGGTTTTTGTTAGTTTTGCAGATATAACCCGATTACTCAAAAAATAAATGCGACAACACAAGCCTAAAAGCAAAAAGAATTACTTTTTTCTAGCCCTACTTCTCATCGTTCTTTTTGCGTTGAAAGAGTTTAAGCCTGAGCTTTTTTCTCCTCAAGAAGAACCACAAACGACCACTTCACAAGCCTTACCGCAAGAAAATAGAACCACAACGGGCGAAGTTTATTTCTTACCGAGCTCAACCACTAATCAAATCATCGAGCATTCTACGTATTATTTGTCGTATTCTGAAAAGCACGAACAAGCCGAATGGGTGGCTTATGAACTCACTCCACAACACATTTCGGGCGGAAAACACAAAAGACCCCATTTCTCTCGAGACCCAAAAGTTTTAACAGAATCGGCTCATTCAAATACCTATAAAAATTCGGGATACACCAGAGGACACCTGCTTCCGGCCGGAGATAGAGTTTTTTCGAAAGAGGCTTATGAGGAGACTTTTTATACTTCGAATATTTCACCTCAACTGGCTGAACTCAATACCGGAATTTGGAACAGTTTAGAGATGAAAGTCCGAAATTTTGTAAAGAAAAACGGAAAAGTCTATGTAGTAACCGGAGGTGTTTTGACTGATAATCTGGAGACTATCGGAGCAGAAAAGGTGGCTGTGCCTGAATATTTCTATAAAGTTTTGCTTCACCATAACGGTAATCAGTATCAAATGAGAGCCTATTTGATTCCTCATAAAGAAGAAAACAGGAAGAAATTGCCAGACTATTTAGTAACAGTTGACAGCATCGAAACCCTTACGGGAATTGACTTTTTCCCTTTCTTGGAGGATACTCTCGAAGAGGAATTAGAAGCAAAAGTTGAACACAAAGGTTGGTTTTAGAAACTTATGAAAAATCTATTGTTATCCATACTATCGGGAATTTTGCTAGCCATTAGCTGGCCTACTTATGGTTTCCCTATTTTTATTTTCGTAGCATTCGTGCCGCTTTTATTCGTTGAGCGAAACATCAGAACCCAGTATCAAAACACCAAATGGAGATTCTTTGGGTATGCGTTTCTCACTTTTCTGACTTGGAATCTTATCACTACAGGTTGGCTTTATTATGCCAGTTTTTTCGGGATGGTTTTTGCCAATTTGGTGAATTCCCTTTTGATGAGTTTGGTAGTACTGCTCTATCACGTAGCGGCCAAACGATTGTCTCAAAAATTTAGCTTTGCGTTTTTAGTAAGCCTTTGGTTGAGCTTTGAATATTTACACTTGCATTGGGATTTCTCTTGGCCTTGGCTCAATTTAGGTCATGCTTTTTCAGAAAACATTACTTGGATTCAGTGGTATGAATTTACGGGAGCTTTTGGCGGTAGCCTTTGGGTATTGCTAACGAATGTTTTTGTATTTTCAGGGCTTTTGGCAGCAAAAACCATCAAACAACTTCTACCGAAATTCGCTCTTTGGGTCGGAATTCCGATTGTGGTTTCTTTGATGATGTATAACTTTTACGAAATCGAAGGCGAACAAAAAGAAGTGATTGTTTTACAACCGAATATTGACCCGTATGACGAAAAATACGATTTGACTAATAACCAAATTACTGACCTTTTACTGACAGAGACTGATAAAGTAATTACTGAAAATACGGAATTTGTCATTGCTCCCGAAACGGTCTTGGCAGAAAATCTACCTTTTAACCGCTTTATGTATTCCGATGTGCCGCATACGTTAAGACGATATATTGAGCAGCATCCGAAAACTCAGTTTTTATGGGGAATTGACTCTTATGATTTGTTTACGGATGCATCACAAGCCACGATACAATCAAACCAACTTCGTGAAGATTTGTGGGGTAATTTCTATAATATGGCAGTTTTCGTTAATGGCAATTATGAGTTACAGAAATACTACAAATCAAAACTGGTTGTCGGGATTGAAACTTTCCCTTTCAAACCGATTTTAGAACCACTTTTGGGAGATGTCATGTTGGATTTAGGCGGAACGATTTCCATGAAAACTACTCAAAAAGACCGAACTGTTTTCACAGCTAATGACGGAACCAAAGTAGCTCCGATTATTTGTTATGAATCGGTTTATGGAGAATATGTAACAGGCTATATCAAAAACGGAGCAGACTTTTTAGCCATTATTACCAACGATGCTTGGTGGGAAGAAACCCAAGGTCATAAACAACATTTATCACTGGCTCGACTCAGAGCGATTGAAACCAGAAGAGATATAGCTCGAAGTGCCAATACTGGGATTTCGGCTTTTATAAACCAAAAAGGAGAAATAACAAGCCAGACCAAATACAACGAAAAAACCGCTTTACTAGGAAAAGTTTTTTTGAATCAAACCAAAACGCTATATGTTTTGCTCGGAGATTATATCGCTAAAATTGCAGTTTTGGTAGCAGGAGTGTTGTTGGTGTTATTGTTTTTTAGAAAAATAAAAAAGTAGAGCTATGGATGAAATCCTTACGATTACCGAAGAAAAACCGGAAGTTAAAATTAAGATTTTAGACAATTCCAAAAGAAGTAGAAATGCCATGGTTGTGCTTTGGCTAGTGATAGGGATAACGATGCTTAGCGTAGTTTCAGACTTTGCCCAACTATTACTTTTACAAAAATTCGAAGAAGGCATATATGTAGATGATAGTGCCATTACTTTGAATGATCTCAGACAGAGTATTTTAGGAATATTGCAATCGGTTCTTCTTATAACAAGTGCTATTGTTTTTTTGTTTTGGTTTAGACGAGCTTATGAAAATTTAGGTAGAGTAAAGGTAAATACGGCTTATAATTCTCAATGGACTATTTGGGGTTGGGTAGTTCCTATCATGAACCTTTTTCGTCCTGTTCAGATGATGAATGAAATTTGGGATAGAACTCAAGAAAAACTAGGAAGCTTTGATTATCGAAATAACGTAGTTAGAGACGGACTCTTGATTGGGAGTTGGTGGACTTTGCATATCATAAATAGTTTTATTTCTAGATACGTCATGAAAACAGCTTTTAAAGAAGATACACTAGAGCAATTAATAGAGACGACAAAGGCATATATAATATCTGATTTATTAGTCATTCCTGAGGGTTTGTTATTGGTATTTATCATCCACCGAATTTCAAAAATGGAAACCAGATTAGCTGAACAAGTCAAAGAAAACGGAGGAATGGTTTTGTCACGAGAATAATTTTAGCAATATAAATGATGAAAAATATACTGCTTTTGGTGATTCTTTTTATTAAGTGTATGTGCTTCGGGCAGGAAGTGCAAATAGACACTTTGTTTATAAATCCTACTCAAAAGCGATGGGAAGATTTCAAATTTCCTATAATTAGAGTTGAGAATGAAAGAGTATCCAAAGTAATTAATGAAGATTTAAAAGAGCGGTTTTTTGGTAGTGAATATTCTGAATTTCCGATAGAGAAAACCATAATCGAATGGGGAGATGAAAACATTACATATCTCGATTTTGAGATTACTTACAATAAAAACGGAATACTTTCTCTAAATATTTCAACCGAAGGTTGTGGAGCTTACTGCACTAATTGGACAGCCTATTATAATTATTCAACTATTACGGGTGATTTTTTTATACCGGAAGATATTGTCAAGATTTCAGAGATTAAGGATAAAATCAATGGAAACAAAAAATCCCAATTTTTGAAAGCCAAACAAGAATTAGACGAATTGTTTGCAGAACCTAATTCAGGACTTGATAAAGAAGGGTACGATTGGGTTTTACAAGAATATAAAAGTTGTGAAGAAGCTTTCGAAATCACGGAAATAGCTCTTTATAAAGACTATTTGGAAATAATCTATAATTGTCATTTACCTCGAGCAATCAGAAATTTAGAGCCTCAAATTGAACTCAAATATAACTATCAGGATATTTCAGACTACCTGAAAATAAAAATCAATTAATGAGAATCTGGTCTTTACATCCATCGTTATTAGATACTAAAGGTTTGGTAGCTTTGTGGAGAGAAGCCTTGCTTGCTAAACACGTGTTGGAAGGGAAAACAAAAGGCTATACGAATCACCCTCAACTTAATCGTTTTAAAGCTACAGAAAATCCTGTTTTTGCGATTAACTATTATTTATCTGAAGTTCAGAAAGAGGCGGAACAAAGGGGGTATAACTTCGATAAAAATAAAATAAACTGGAATTTTGAACCGATTCAGATAAACGTACATGACAAACAAGTCGAATATGAATTTCAGCATTTACTCAAAAAGTTAGAAATTCGTGATGTTCAGAAATTCCAAAACATCAAAAATCTATCAAAAATACCGCTTCACCCGATTTTTATTGAAATAAAAGGAGAAATCGAGGATTGGGAAATAATTACTTAAAATAAATTTTTTACTTTCGCACCATTAAAAAATATTCATTAAAATCAGCTAAAATAATATGACTTTAATAAAATCTATTTCAGGAATCAGAGGAACTATCGGAGGAAAAACAGGAGATAACCTTACTCCGGTTGATGCTGTGAAGTTCGCATCAGCTTATGGAACTTGGCTCAAAAATCATCATAACAAAGAAAACCTGACGGTTGTAATTGGTCGTGATGCCAGAATTTCAGGGCCAATGATTCACAATTTGGTGGTGAATACTTTGGTGGGATTGGGAATTAACGTAATCGATTTAGGCCTTTCGACGACTCCGACCGTAGAAGTAGCTGTTCCTATTGAAAAAGCAGACGGAGGAATTATCCTTACGGCTTCTCACAACCCTAAACAATGGAATGCTTTGAAATTGTTGAACGAAAAAGGAGAGTTTTTGAGTGGAGCAGACGGAGCTAAGATTCTTGAAATAGCAGAAAACGAAGCTTTTGATTTTGCTGATGTAGATAATTTAGGCGAAATCACAGAAAACACAAGTTATATGGACATCCATATAGATGAAGTTTTGAATCTTCCACTAGTGGATGTGGATGCTGTAAAAGCCAGAAAATTCAAAGTAGTAGTGGATGGAGTAAACTCTTCGGGAGGAATTATCATTCCGAAATTATTGCAAGAAATGGGAGTAGAGGTTGTGAAATTATATTGCGAACCAAACGGACATTTCCCTCACAATCCGGAGCCTTTAAAAGAGCATTTGGGCGATATCTGCAAATTGGTTGTGGAAGAAAAAGCTGACTTCGGAATCGTAGTTGACCCAGATGTTGACCGTCTGGCATTCATATCGAATGACGGAGAAATGTTTGGTGAAGAATACACTTTGGTTGCTGTAGCAGATTACGTACTCTCAAAAACTCCGGGTAATACGGTATCAAATATGTCATCTTCAAGAGCTCTTAGAGACATTACCGAAAAACACGGAGGTTCTTATAAGGCCAGTGCAGTAGGAGAGGTGAACGTGGTGGAATTAATGAAAGCTTCAAATGCGATTATTGGTGGCGAAGGAAACGGAGGAATCATTTATCCTGAAATCCATTATGGTCGTGATGCTCTTGTGGGAGTTGCTTTGTTTTTGACTCATTTGGCTAATCTGGATATGACTGTGGCTGAGCTTAGAGCAAGCTATCCGCAATATTATATGAGCAAAAACAAAATTGAACTTACACCTCAAATTGATGTAGATGCTATTTTGGTTGCCATGACCGAAAAATATAAAAACGAGCAAATTTCGACTATTGATGGCGTAAAAATCGACTTTCCACAGAATTGGGTTCACCTGAGAAAATCAAACACAGAGCCGATTATCAGAATCTATACTGAGGCCAAATCTCAAAAAGAAGCAGACGATTTAGCGCAACGAATTATCGAAGAAATCAAAGAATTGATATAATAAAATCCCCGTAGCGATACGGGGATTTTTTATTTTTAAAACAACTCATCTAGCTTCAAAAAATCTTCTTTTCCTTTTTCAGTTAGATACGGGAAGAACATTTTTATAAACAACACAGCATACTTCTCAATAATACTATCGGTGTCTGTGTCATCATAAATTTGCGATGAAGAAATCCAAGAATCACTATAAATTTTAATGTGCTCAATAAAGGTTTCGTATTCCTTTTCGTATAGCTCTGCTCTCATGACACCTTGTATTACAGCATTCGCAATCGCTTCTCGATACATAGAGGCTCTTATTTTTTCCACCTCCAGAAAAATCTGTTTGATAGCTTCACTTTCTCGGGTAATATGAGTGATTTCGGTTATAAAGAAACGATACTGATATAAAATGTCGAATCCTTTTCGGGTAGTGTCTAATAAAGCCTTTATAAAGTCATTATTCTCTTTGGTTTCACGGTTGAGTTCTGATGCTTTGTCTAATAATTGTTGATGTAGCGCAATTATAATGTCATTTTTCGTCTTGAAATGATAAATTAAATTGCTGTGGCTGATGTTAATCTCAGCTGCAATTTGCCGAATCGAAACATTGGCAACTCCTTGATTATTAAATAACTCGAGTGACTTCTCTAAAATAAGTTCTTTATTTTTTTTCATTTTAGTACAACCGGTCTAATTTTTTTAGTACATTTGGTCTAAAATTACGAAATTAAATTTAATATAGAACTATGAAAAGTAAAAGAATACACTTATTTGAGTTTGAAGACCAAAAGTGGTTTCCGGGATTTTTACGAAATTACGTAACTGATTTTCTACAATTTTTAGCCAACAAAGCAAAAGTTTATGAACCTGTAGTCGAAGTGATTGAAGATGCTCTTCAGAAAACCAATCAATCGCAAATACTCGATTTAGGCTCAGGTAGCGGAGGCGGTTTATTGTGGTTAGGACAAGAACTAAAAAAGCGAAATCAGAACCTAAAGATTACTCTTTCTGACTTATATCCGAACAGGAAAACCTTTCAGCATAAGGATATTTTTGAATATTATCCGGCTTCGGTAGATGCTACGAATGTTCCTAAAGATGTAGAAGGTTTCAGAACCATGTTTCTTTCTTTTCATCATTTCAAACCAAAAGAGGCTCAAATGATACTCGAAAATGCCATAAAGAACAATCAACCTATCGGGATTTTTGAAATTCAAGACAGAGGAATTTTCAGTATTGTGGCGATGTTGCTTTCGCCTATTAGCGTATTGCTTTCTACACCTTTTATAAAACCTTTTAGCATCGGTAGGATAATATTTACTTATTTGATTCCGATAGTTCCTTTGGTTGTGTTGTGGGACGGAATTGTCTCTGCTTTGCGAACGTATTCCGAAGCCGAAATGAAAGAAATGATATATTTGCTTGAAAATCAACATCGTTTTGAGTGGAAAGTTGAAAAGAAAAAATCAAAAACAGGTTTTGTGCTTTACACCATCGGGATTCCTAAAAATGATGCTTAATACTGCTATATGAAAAAGTATTTTTTTACGGTTAGTATGCTGATATTAGCCCAATTTGCTTCGGCCCAAGTGAGCCCAACCTCAGATTTGTATAAGACAATTATTTCCAGAGATAGTTTGCTTTTCACTATCGGATTCAACACTTGTGATATTACTCAGTTTGAAAATCTCTTGTGTGATGATTTCAAGTTCTTTCATGATAAAGACGGAATTGCTGATAAAAAACAATTTCTTCATAGCCTCCGTAACGGCCTGTGTGCCTCACCTGAAACCTATCAGTCCAGACGAGAATTAGTAGCCGGAACTACAGAAATTTTCCCGATGTATAAGAATAATGTTATCTATGCAGTGATTCAAAAAGGCAATCATCGGTTTTATGAGACCATTCCACCTAATGAAGAAACCTTTGCAGGTGTTGCCCGATTCACCCATGTTTGGTTGTTAGAAAATGGCCAATGGAAGTTATCAGAATCTTTGAGTTATGACCACCAAAACAGTGATTTTTCAGACGAAGAAAACACGCTTTTTAACAACGAGGCTTCTGTAGAGCATTGGTTGAAAGAAAATAAAATTCCAACTTTAGGAATCGGAATCATCAATAACGGAAAAATACAACATATTAAGGTTTATGGAGAGTTGCAACCTGGTGTAAAGGCTCCGTATAACTCGGTTTTCAACGTAGCATCATTGGCTAAACCGGTTACAGCCATGGTTGCTTTGAGGTTAGCAAGTATGCGTAAATGGGATTTAGACGAACCTCTTTTTCACTATTGGATAGACCCTGACGTAGCTCAAGACAAAAATCATAAACAATTGACGACACGACATGTTCTTTCTCATCAATCCGGGTTTACGAACTGGAGGTGGGAGACAATAAGCGGAAAATTAGAATTTCAATTTACACCCGGAACACAGTATCAATACTCCGGTGAAGGATTTGAATATTTGAGAAAAGCACTAGAGAAAAAATTCAAAAAAACCTTGAATCAACTAGCTACAGAGCTCTTGTTTGAACCGCTAAATATGACAGACACTCAATATATCTGGGACGAAAACAAGTATAACACCCGATTTGCCATAGGCTATAATACAGAAGGAAAGCCCTATAAAACCATAAAAAACACAACCGCCAATGCAGCAGATGATTTGCTGACAACTATCGAAGATTACTCGAAATTTATGATAAGTGTTTTAAACGGAGATTTATTGTCTGAGCCCATTTTTAAAGAAATGACAACGCCTGAAGTAAAGGTCAATCATGATAAATATTTTGGGCTAGGCTTCTTGATCTATGACTTAGGAAATGATGAATATGCCATTTCTCACACAGGAGGTGACTTGGGTTGCCAGACTTTGGTAGTTATGTTTCCGAAAACCAAACAAGGTATTGTGATTTTCACCAACGTAGATGATGGCTATAAAGTCTATGAAAAATGTTTGGTGGAATATTTTGGTGAAAAAGGAAAGAGAATCGTAGCGATTGAAAAGCAATAAAGATTGTATCGTACAAATCAGATAATAAAAAAAAAACCTTAACTTTCTTAAATCAAGAAAATTAAGGCTTTTTAGTGGAATTAAAAGAGAAGAGCCTTCACTTTTGGGGTGACTAAAAATCTACCTTTGTTAATAGCGCAAAGTTTAAAAGGAATATTTTTTATGTGTTGAAAAAATATTTAGATTTGATTTGTTAAAACGATGAAAATATTTTATTTAATCCTAGACTTTGTTTTTCTGATACGTTAGGATGTTCACAAATCAAAAACAGACGAAATAGTTCACTAATTTTTTAATCAAAAAATAAATGAGAATCACCACAACCATAATAATTTCATGGTTTTTATTGTTTTTCGAAATAACAAAACCAACTCCTGAAAGAAACATTTCATTGGAGAATTACAATATTGAAACAATAAAATTCCAGAAGGAAATTAAAAAAGTAGATGAAAGGATTATTAGAACTATAAAAGAATACTATCAGATTACTCATGGAAAAAATGCTCGTTTAGAAGAAAGTATAGAAGACACAACTCTTATCTTAGAATACTACAGTATCAATGATAATGATAACTGGTTATTTACTGCTGAAATACCATTAATTAAGGCATCTTCAAAATTAGTATTAGAAGGAGATATAAATAATGATGATAAAAATGATTTTATTATAAATATTTATACTTCAGGTGGTGGAACAGGTGGAAATGTAGGGTGGGTAGATTTCTTTACATTTCTACAAGTGGATGAAAACTATAAATTAGTAAATGTGACCCCGCACGGGAGAGAGGAACTTTCTGGTTGTGATAATGGTGGATCATTTAATCCTGTAAAAATTGAAAATAATTTTATAATTGGATATTCAGTATGTTATCAAGAAAAAGACCCGAATTGTTGCCCTTCATTAACATATGAATCGACTGTTGTTTTAAAAGATAATCGACTAATCATTAACAACATGAAACTTATAGAGAAAAAAGAAATCTCATTCAATG
>JBEBUB010000019.1:0-17857 GCA_040393445.1 Flavobacterium beibuense | reverse complement strand
ATGGTTTGGCATGAAGCCGATTTACTTTCGGTAGATTATAATGCTCAGGATGAAATTTCGATGAAAATCGGAAAAAATGTAGCAGAACTTATTGAAGACGGCTCAACATTACAAGCTGGAATAGGAACAATTCCGAATGCGGTTTTGAATAACCTTACCAATCACAAAGATTTGGGAGTGCATACAGAAATGTTCTCAGACGGAATTATCGACCTTGTGAAAAAAGGAGTAATTACCAACGAAAAGAAAAAAGTACATCCGGGCAGAACGGTGACAGCTTTCGTAGCAGGAACTCAACAACTTTATGACTTTGTGGATGACAACCCAACGATTTCTTTTATGAATGTAGCTCATGTGAATGCTCCGGTTGTTATTCTGAAAAACCCAAAAGTAGTGGCTATCAACTCTGCTTTGGAAATTGATTTGACCGGACAAATTTGTGCTGATTCTATCGGAGCTTATCAATATTCAGGAATTGGAGGACAAATGGACTTTATGAGAGGAGCTGCTTTGTCTGAAGGAGGAAAACCGATTATCGCTCTTCCTTCGACTACCGCTAAAGGGATTTCTAAAATTACACCACTTTTAAAACAAGGAGCAGGAGTGGTGACTACTCGTGGACACGTTCATTATGTGGTTACGGAATATGGGGTGGTTAACCTTTACGGAAAAAACTTAGAACAACGTTCGAAATTACTAATCAGTATTGCTCATCCGGATCACCGAGAAGCTTTAGAGAGAGCTCATTTCGAAAGATTTAAATAAAAAGAAAGTCAGCTAAATGCTGACTTTTTTATTTTTCGAAAAACGAATTATTTTTAATCGCTTCTTTCAGAGGGTTTAAGTTTTTTACCAAAACACGACCTTCAAAGGCTTTGATATGTTTCTCGTGGTGAGCATCGGTCCCTACAAAGTCTATCATTCCGTCACTTAATAGTCTATCTACAACTTTAGCAACGCTAGGGCCGTAATAACCTACAGCAGAAAGCAAATTCATTTGAAACACACAACCTGCAGTTTTGAGTTTTTCGTATTGATTAAAATCAAAATGATAAAACAAATATCTTTCCGGGTGAGCCAAAACCGGTTTGTAGCCGGCCATTTGTAGTTCAAACAAAATATCATAAAGTTGAATCGGAGGATTCACATAAGACATTTCAACCAATACATAATCATCCTTTAAAGTAAGTAATTTTTCAGACTGGAAAAGTTGCATAAACGAATCGTCCATCAGATATTCTGAAGCAACTCTAAGATTGAGTTTTGAGGATAATTCCGGTAAAACTTGTTGTACTTCTTTATACTTGTTGGTGATTCCTTCAGAAGTGTTATCCCACACATCTTTAATGGTATGTGGAGTAGCAATGGCATTTTTAAATCCAAAATCGATAAAAGAATTCATCAAGAATTCCGAGTTTTCTTTGTTTTCTGCTCCATCGTCAATTCCGAAAAGGATGTGAGAATGGATGTCAGTATAACCTACTAACAAATCTTTTAGAATAGGGGATTTTGGTTTAAAAATAGAAAACATGGTTTTATTTTAGATTAAACACGAGGATATTACACATCGAAAAGTATAACAAAACTGTAAAAGATGCAATTAAAATCGTAGATTTTTTTTGCTCTAAGGTTTCAGAATTGGCTTTTTTGTAAATAAAATAGAAAAAACCTCCTATAATAGCTCCTGCAAAATATCCGGTAAGTATATCCGATGGGAAGTGTAAACCTAAATAAATTCTACTATAAGCAAATACCAAAGGGAATAGGAATAGTAGAAAAGCATATTTGTAGTATTTTCTGAAAATCAGAAACATAAACAAAGTCGTTGCCATAGAATTCGAGGCATGACCCGAGAAGAAACTAAATGATTTTCTGCTTATCAGGATTCGTAAACTCTCTTTAATTTCTAAATCATTAACGGGTCTTAATCTTTGAAAGGTATATTTAAAAAGATTGGTGGTTTGGTCACACACCATAATGATAAGCGCAATAAAAAGAAGTACAATCCATAGGTTTTTCCACCCGATTTTTTTCCAAAGTAGGTAGAAGATATACAAAAAAATTGGAGCCAAATAAAACTGATTGGTAATCAAAAGCCAAAACCAATCAAAACTGTCTGAACCTAAATTATTCAGATAAACCAGTAGTTGTTTGTCATACGATATGATGTCCTCCATTAACGTTGTCTTTTGACAGGTCCTGTTATATCTTCGATATCTTCTTTGAATTTATCGATTTCTTTAGTGATTTCCTCTGTAGGATTATTATCAAATTTAGCGATGTTTTTTATCTCTTCGAATTCCTTTAAATCAGCACTTTTGGTTATTTCGCTTTTAATTTCGTTAGTAGCATTTTTAATCTGAGCCATACCTTTACCCAAAGTTCGAGCTATCTCAGGAATATTCTTAGCCCCGAAGAGCATTAGTGCCACAAAAACAATTAAAGCTATTTCGGATATTGCCATTTTTTGTAGTTTATTAGTTTACAAAGGTATATAATTTCTGTGGGTTGTTTTATAGTTTTAACTTACTTATAAAATCCCACACTACAATTCCTGCACTTACAGAAATATTTAGTGAATGTTTGGTTCCGAGTTGCGGAATTTCGATACAACCGTCAGAGAGTTCGATGGCTTTTTCGCAAACTCCTTTGACCTCGTTCCCGAAAATAAGCGCATATTTCTTAGTTGCATCTACTTCGAAATCGTTGAGCATAACGGCATTTTCAACTTGTTCGATGCTCCAAATTTCTACTTTTTCTTCTTTGAGTTGTAAGAGGGCTTCTTCGATGTTTTTGAAGTATTGCCAATCTACGGTTTCGGTAGCACCGAGGGCTGTTTTGTGAATTTCTTTGTTAGGTGGAGTCGCTGTGATACCACATAAATATATTTTCTCAATCAAAAAAGCATCGGCTGTTCTGAAAACCGAACCGATGTTGTTCAGACTTCGGATGTCATCCAAAATCAGAATAAGAGGTGATTTTTCTGCCTGTTTAAATTCTTCGACAGACAGACGATTCAGTTCGCTATTCGGTATTTTTCTGCTCATAACGGTGCAAAGGTAAAAAATCGAAGTCCAAAATCAGAATACGATGTTTAGATAAAAATAAAATCCTCTCGTTTGGAGAGGATTTTTATATAAATGAGTAAAGGAATTAATAAGTGAAAATCGGTCTTTCGCTCATCATATCCATTACTTTGTCTGCGATTTCTTCTAATTTATCGTCATTATCATGGTTTGTGATAACTTCGTCAATTAGTTCTACGATAGTTCTCATATCTGCTTCAACAAGACCTCTGGTTGTGATTGCAGGTGTTCCAACACGGATTCCTGAAGTTACAAACGGAGATTTATCGTCAAACGGAACCATGTTTTTGTTTACGGTAATTTCAGCTTTTCCAAGAGCTTTTTCAGCATCTTTTCCTGAAATTCCTTTATTGCGAAGGTCGATAAGCATCATGTGATTGTCTGTTCCTCCAGAAATGATATCATATCCTTTTTCAACAAATGCTTGAGCCATAGCTTTTGCATTTTTTTGAACTTGCATAATATATCTGAAGTATTCGTCAGTAAGTGCTTCACCAAAAGCAACGGCTTTAGCTCCGATGATATGCATAAGAGGACCACCTTGATTTCCAGGGAAAACAGCACCATCTAGTACAGATGACATCATTCTTATTTCACCTTTTGGAGTTTTAAGTCCGAATGGATTTTCGAAATCTTTACCCATCATAATGATTCCTCCTCTTGGTCCTCTTAGGGTTTTGTGAGTAGTAGTTGTCACGATATGACAATGCGGAATCGGATCATTCAAAAGTCCTTTAGCGATAAGCCCAGCTGGGTGAGAAATATCTCCAAATAAAATAGCTCCTACGCTATCTGCAATTTCTCTGAATCTTTTAAAATCCATATCACGAGAATAAGCAGAAGCTCCGGCAATGATAAGTTGTGGTTTTTCTCTTTCTGCTATCTCTTGGATTTTGTCATAATTTAAACGTCCAGTTTCTTTATCTACTCCGTAAAAAACAGGGTTGTATAATTTTCCTGAGAAGTTTACTGGAGAACCGTGAGTAAGGTGACCTCCGTGAGATAAATCAAAACCTAGAATTTTGTCTCCCGGTTTTAAGCAAGCCGCATAAACAGCGGTGTTAGCTTGTGAACCTGAGTGTGGTTGAACGTTTACGTATTCTGCTCCGAAAAGGGCTTTAGCTCTGTCTATAGCGATTTGCTCGATAACATCAACTACTTCGCATCCTCCGTAATAACGTCTTCCAGGATAGCCTTCTGCATATTTATTAGTAAGTATAGAACCTGCAGCTTCTAATACTTGTTCGCTTACATAATTTTCAGAAGCAATAAGCTCTAAACCTTCGGTCTGACGGGCTTGTTCTTCAATGATTAAATCAAAAATTTCGTGGTCTCGTTGCATAAGATAAATTTTCGTTAAAATGACCACAAAAATACGGATTTTTTTTGGGTAAGTAAACACGAAACGATATATTTGGCTTCAATTTATAAAATCAACAAACAAAAGCAATTAGTTATGCCGTTAACAGCCAACGACCCTAATAGAAAATCGTGGATAGAAGTAGATAAAAACAGTGATTTCCCGATTCAGAATATTCCGTTTGGAGTTTTTTTAACCAATAATCATATCGTAACTGTCGGAACTCGTATAGGCGATTATGCCATTGATTTGAATGCTTTATACCAGTTGGGCTATTTTGAAGGAATTGCCCTTACAGATGACATTTTTTTACAAGATACATTGAATGCTTTCATCTCTGCCGGAAGAAAAACTTGGAGAGAAGTTCGCAACCGTATAGCAGAAATTTTTGATGCTACTAATACGAAACTAAAAGACAACGAATCGCATCGTAAAGAGGTGCTTTTTCATATTGATGAAGTGGAAATGCAACTTCCGGTTTTTATCGGAGATTATACAGATTTTTATTCGAGTAGAGAACATGCTACCAACGTAGGGATGATGTTCCGTGACCCGAATAATGCTTTGCTCCCGAACTGGCTTCATATTCCGGTTGGGTATCATGGTAGGAGTTCTACTATTGTGCCTTCAGGGGTTCCGGTAAGAAGACCGTTAGGACAAACACTTCCGAACGGAGAAACACAACCTGTTTTCGGGCCTTCAAAATTAGTAGATTTCGAATTGGAAACGGCTTTTATCACCGCTGATGCAAATAGAATGGGAGAGTACATTCCGGTTGAAGAGGCAGAAGACCACATTTTCGGGATGGTACTTTTCAACGATTGGAGCGCTAGAGATATTCAAAAATGGGAGTATGTTCCGCTAGGGCCATTTTTGGCAAAAAACTTTGCTTCGTCTATCTCGCCTTGGATTGTGACTTTGGATGCTTTGGAGCCTTTCCGTTGTGAAAGCCCAAAACAAGAAGATCCAAAACCATTTCCTTATTTACAACAAACAGGAAACCATGCTTTTGATATTAATTTAGAAGTTTTGATTCAGCCTGAAAACGGAGAAGAAACCTCAGTTTCTAAATCGAATTTCAAGTATATGTATTGGACTATGAGTCAACAATTGGCTCACCACACCATCAACGGATGTCAAGTAAATGCCGGTGATATGATGGGTTCTGGAACCATTTCAGGACCAACTCCAGATAGCTATGGCTCTATGCTAGAACTTACTTGGGGAGGTAAAAACCCTATTACATTAAAAGACGGAACAGAAAGAAAATTTATTGCAGATAATGATACCGTTATTATGAGAGGTTTTTGTCAGAAAGACAGTCTCAGAATTGGTTTCGGAGAAGTTTCGTCTAAGCTTTTACCAGCACTTGAATTTAAAAAATAATTATTCTTTTATACACCTTATATAATGCTTAAACTCTTTAAAATAGTCGCTTTGTTGGAAGGTATTTCCTATTTAGCGATTCTGGCAAACATGCTTTTCATTAAGCCAAATAATACAGATTTATACCAAATGTTCTTATTCCCAATCGGGATGGCTCACGGAATTTTGTTTATGGCCTATCTCTTGTTGGCTGTGATGCTCAAAGCTCCGATGAAATGGAATGGAAAAGATTTCTTTTTGATACTCTTTGCTTCGATAATTCCGTTTGGAACGTTTTGGGTTGAGAAAAAATATCTTTCTAGTAAATAGAATTTAAAAAATATCTCTTTAAGAAAAGCAAAGGTTGAAAAACTTTTGCTTTTTTTGTTTTTGGCTTCCAACCATTTTAGTTTCAAATGCATTATACAAGATATAACTCTAAAACTTATTTAAAATGAAAAATGTATTATTTGTTAGTCTGATGATATGTCTTGGAAGTCATGTATTCGCCCAAACTCAACCCGAAAATTGGTTAAAAGTAAAAAATGAAATAGGTCTATATGGATTTATAGATATTACAACAGGAGAAGAAGTAGTTCCTTGTTTATATGAAGAGATTGAAGATTTTGGACTTCTTAAAGAAGAGTGGGCAGTTGTTAAAACGCAGGAAGGGCTCTATGGGATAATTGATTATGAAGGTGAAATAATTCTTAATCCAGAGTTTGATAGTATTGAAGGTTTTCAAGAATCAGATTATAGTATTGTTACAGCAAATGGATTACAAGGGTTAATAGATAATCAAGGTAATCTCTTGGTATATCCTCAGTATTTGGAAATTCACATAAATGAGGAGTAGTTAATAAAGCCGGACCATGACAGAACAAGAGTTAATTCAAGGTTGTATTAGAAAAGATAGAAAGAGTCAGAATAGGCTCTATTCGACTTATGCTGCTCGAGTCATTGGGATTTGTAGGCGATATATACGGGAAAAAGAAGTAATTGATGAAGTTGTTATGAATACTTTCTTGATAGTTTTCGAAAAGATAAAACTTTATAAAGAAGATAATTTCCAAGGATGGATTTCGAGAATTGCAGTGAATTGTTGTTTGATGGAATTGCGTAAAAAGAAATTGTTGACTTATGAAATTATAGAAAGGTATGAAAATTTTGTAGATGCAAGTTTTGAGAATTTTGAAAAACAAGATGTTCAAAAGATGTTGGATTCTTTGCCATTAGGAGCTAGAACTGTTTTTAATTTGTATGTAATTGAAGGTTATAAGCATGCAGAAATTGCGAAGATGTTGAATATCTCAGAAGGGACTTCAAAGTCTCAGCTAAATTTTGCTAAAGAAAAACTCAAAAAAATACTTAAAGATATAAATTATGGAAATTACAGATAAAGAGTTGTTTGATTTTTTTAGAGAAAAACAATTTGAATTAGATGAAATGCCAGATCCTCAACTTTGGCATAAAATAGAAGCCAAACTTTCTAAGCCTTTTTGGTTAGCTAAAGCAGGAATTATAACAATGGTAGGGGTGATTGTAGGAATTATGTTTTTTGTGTTATGGAATTCTAGGAAAGAATTTCCAAAACAAAATAATAATATAGTTCCTCTTCAAATCGAGAATGATTCGATAAAAAAGAAGAAAAGTAATGATTCTATTTTTGTTGTAGGAGACACTATATTCAAACCTTATAGATTAAAAGAAAAAACCGACATAAAACCCAAAAAACAAATAAAAAGAAAACAAAGATTACCAAAGGAGAATAAAATAGATTTATTTAAAGATACTATTTCGTCTGGAAACACTTTGTTTGATCATATAGATACCTTAAAATCTGTAATATTAGAAGAGACATTCATAGATGTAAAATTCGAAAAGCCGAAAATTTATATTATTGATACATATACTCAAGATACAATTGTTATAGATAATATTAAAGGCCGAGAAATAAACATAAAGGAGACGAAGATTTTAATGGAGAAAGATTAATACAAAAAGGAGGTTTTTGACCGCAAATGAATATCTTTGAAACCAAAACTAAAACATGAAAAAACAACTTGAAGCGGTAGAATTATTCCACAAAACCTATGGTTTGGGAGTAAGCCAAACTCCTGTAGCTGATTTAGGAGGAGCTAAAAACGAACTTCGTTTTAACTTGATGAAAGAAGAAAATGAAGAATATCTTGAGGCTGTTCGAAACAATGATATTGTTGAAATAGCAGATGCTTTGGGAGATATGCTTTACATTCTTTGCGGAACGATTCTCGAACATGGTCTGCAACATAAAATCGAAGAAGTTTTTGACGAAATTCAACGTAGCAATATGAGTAAATTAGGTGAAGACGGAAATCCGATTTACAGAGAAGACGGCAAAGTGATGAAAGGACCGAACTATTTTAAACCCGATTTTTCGAAAATATTAGAACAATAATAAAAAACTAAAAGCTGCCTTTTCGGGCAGCTTTTTTTATGAAGTAAATAAACCGAAGAGGCTTATTTCAAATTACTTGTCATTTCTTCCGGTTTTACCCAAGCGTCAAAATCTTCAGCAGTCACATATCCTAAACGAACCGCTTCTTCTTTAAGGGTTGTTCCGTTTCTGTGAGCTGTTTGAGCGATTTCAGCAGCTTTGTAGTATCCGATTTTTGTGTTCAGAGCCGTAACTAGCATTAGTGAATTGTCAACCAATTCTTTAATACGTTTGTGGTTAGGCTCGATTCCTTGAGCACAATGCTGGTCAAACGATACACAAGCATCTCCTAATAATCTTGCAGATTGTAAGAAGTTAGAAGCCATCAGTGGTTTGAATACGTTAAGCTCATAATGTCCTTGTGTTCCTCCAACAGAAATAGCAACGTCGTTACCCATTACTTGAGCACAAACCATAGTCAAAGCCTCACATTGTGTAGGGTTTACTTTTCCTGGCATGATAGAAGAACCCGGTTCGTTTTCTGGAATAAAAATCTCTCCAATTCCTGAACGAGGACCAGAAGCCAACATTCTGATGTCATTTGCGATTTTATTAAGCGAAACAGCTAGTTGTTTCAAAGCACCGTGAGCCTCTACGATAGCGTCGTGAGCAGCCAAAGCCTCGAATTTGTTTGGAGCTGTTACGAATGGATGTCCTGTGAATTTAGCGATATATTCTGCTACTTTCACATCATAACCTTGAGGCGTGTTAAGTCCGGTTCCAACAGCAGTTCCTCCTAGAGCTACTTCAGAGAGGTGAGCTAAAGTGTTTTTAAGGGCTTTTAGTCCGTAGTCTAATTGAGCAGCATATCCTGAAATTTCTTGACCTAACGTAAGTGGCGTAGCATCCATCAAGTGAGTACGACCGATTTTTACTACGTCTTTGAATTGTTCAGCTTTCGCTTTAAGCGTATTTCTTAGTTTTTCAACTCCAGGAATAGTAGTTTCAACCACCATTTTATAGCAAGCAATGTGCATTCCCGTTGGGTACGTATCGTTTGATGATTGAGATTTGTTTACGTCATCATTGGCTTTAAGTACTGGTTCTCCTTCTCCGATTTTTCCTCCTGAAAGTACTTGAGCTCTATTGGCAACTACTTCATTAACGTTCATGTTCGATTGAGTTCCCGAACCGGTTTGCCAAATTACAAGCGGAAATTGATCGTCTAATTTCCCTTCAAGGATTTCATCACAAACTTGAGCAATCAAATCTCTTTTTTCTGTTGATAAAACACCTAAATCGCAGTTAGCATAGGCAGCAGCTTTTTTCAAATAAGCAAATCCTCTTACGACTTCAATAGGCATCGAAGCCGGAGCTCCGATTTTAAAATTGTTTCTTGAACGTTCAGTTTGAGCTCCCCAATATTTATCTGCAGGAACTTTCACTTCACCCATTGTGTCTTTTTCTATTCTGTATTCCATAATGTAGTTAGTGTATTAAAAATGAGCTCAAAAGTAGTTATTTTTAAGGAAAAGGAAAAAGAATTTCGGAACGAAAATTCCTAATTTGTAATTCCTAGATTCGTAATTTAATAATTATCTTTGTCGGTATGAATGAGCATTTGAATCCGACTAATAAACATTTCTCTCCTGAGGAGGTGGATGTTGAGAAAAAACTACGTCCGTTATCGTTTGATGATTTTGCAGGGCAACAGCAGATTTTGGAGAATTTACAAGTTTTTGTAAAGGCTGCCAATATGAGAGGAGAAGCTTTGGATCATGCTTTGTTTCATGGCCCTCCCGGATTGGGAAAAACTACTTTGGCCAATATTTTAGCCAACGAATTAGGAGTAGGGATTAAAATTACGTCAGGTCCGGTTTTGGATAAACCCGGAGATTTGGCCGGATTGCTCACAAATCTCGAAGAAAGAGACATTCTTTTTATTGATGAAATTCACAGATTGAGTCCTGTGGTAGAAGAATATTTGTATTCTGCCATGGAGGATTTCAAAATTGATATTATGATTGAATCGGGCCCCAATGCCAGAACGGTTCAGATTAATTTGAATCCGTTTACTTTGGTAGGAGCAACGACTCGTTCCGGATTGTTAACTGCTCCGATGAGAGCCCGATTCGGGATTCAATCGAGATTACAATACTACAATACCGAACTTTTAACTACGATTGTCGAACGAAGTGCTTCGATTCTGAAAGTTCCAATTTCGCTGGAAGCGGCTATCGAGATTGCAGGAAGAAGCCGTGGAACTCCTCGTATTGCGAATGCTTTATTGAGACGTGTTCGTGACTTTGCTCAGATTAAAGGAAATGGAAAAATTGATATTGAAATAGCCAAATTTGCACTAAAAGCTCTCAATGTAGATGCTTATGGTCTTGACGAAATGGACAACAAAATCCTTACGACAATTATCGATAAATTCAAAGGTGGTCCGGTCGGGATTTCGACTTTAGCTACTGCAGTTTCTGATAGTGCAGAGACGATCGAAGAGGTTTATGAACCGTTTTTGATTCAGGAAGGTTTCTTGATTCGTACGCCAAGAGGAAGAGAAGTAACCGAAAAAGCTTACAAACACTTAGGCAAAGTTAATACGAATATCCAAGGCGGACTTTTTTAAAGAGTATCACCGCAAAGAATGCTTAGAAAAGTTTTTGTGACTTTGCGGTGAGTATTTTTTGAGGGATTAAAAATTCCTGTACTTTTTGGTTTGTTCAAAAACATGCTCAAGAATTTGCTTGTCCATATCTGTGAGTTCTATATGTCTTCGGCTCATTACGATTCGGGCAGTTTCAAAAGCTTTATTGGTTAGGTAAGTCGAAAAACCTGAAGCTCCTCCCCAAGAAAAACTCGGAACAAAATTTCGTGGGAATCCACTTCCGAAGATATTAGCCGAAACGCCTACTACTGTTCCGGTGTTGAACATCGTGTTGATTCCGCATTTTGAGTGATCGCCCATCATAAGTCCACAAAACTGAAGTCCGGTTTTCTCGAAACGCTCACTCTCGTAGCTCCATAATTTTACTTCTTCGTAATTGTTTTTCAGATTTGAGTTGTTACTATCAGCTCCAATATTACACCATTCTCCCAAAACCGAATTTCCCAAAAATCCGTCATGTCCTTTGTTGGAATATGCCATCATTACTGAGTTGTTTACTTCTCCGCCCACTCTACAGTGAGGACCAACAGTAGTAGCTCCATAAATTTTAGTAGCTAATTTTACTTGAGCTTCTTCACCCAAAGCAAAAGGTCCTCTAATCACAGAACCTTCCATGATTTCAGAGTTTTTTCCGATATAAATCACTCCAGCAGAAGCATTCAAAGTCACGAATTCTAACTTTGCTCCTTCTTCGATAAAGATATTTTCCGGAGCAATTACGTTTATTGATTTTGGTATAGGTTGCGATTTTCTGTCTTTGGTTAATAATTCAAAATCCTCTTGAATTGCTTTATCATTTTTCGCAAAAATATCCCAAGTGTTTTCAATAGATATGCAATCGTCTTCGAACTCAATAAATTCATATTGCTCGAAATCTACTTCTTCTTGCGTGTCTTTTGTGTGAAAAGCAACAACTTCATCTCCTATGAGAACAGCTTCATTTTCTTTTAGTTCTTTGATAAGGTTAACCAATTTTTCGGTTGGTAAAAAACTCGAATTGATTAATATGTTTTGGTCTGCTTCAACCATTGGGTATTTCTCAGCAAGGTAATCTTCTGTAATGGTTGTGGTTGTGCTTCCTAAATAATGTTCCCACTTTTCTCTGATAGTGAGAATTCCGATACGTAAGTCAGCTACAGGTTTAGTATAAGTAAACGGAAGTAAAGCATTTCTTCTGTGTCCGTCAAAAAGAATGTAGTTCATAGTAATGAATAATCAATTTTTTTAAGAAAACAAATATAGTTCGAAAAATCATAATGGAGAAATAAATCGAAGTGAACGACTGTTGAAAACTTTCCGATATAAAATTTTATTTACAGTTGCGTTTGTTTATTTTTGCATTGATGAAGTTAGAAAAATATATAGCACAGCTTTTATATCGGTACGAATGTGTGACCGTGCCTGAATTTGGTTCGTTTTTGACAGAAGTTCGTTCTGCTAGATTACAACCGAATACCTATACATTTTATCCTCCTAAAAAAGTCATTTCATTTAATTCACTACTCAGAAAAAATGATGGACTTTTAATTCATCACATTTCTCAAAGTGCTAAGATTCCGTATAATGAGGCCGTTAGCTTAGTGCATCAGGAAGTTTCGCTTTGGAAGAAAGTGTTAGAGAGCAATCAAATTCTTGAGTTGAAAAACATTGGTGAAATTCGCCTGAATGCAGAAAATAATCTTGTTTTTGCAACCTTAGAAAATACCAATTACTTGCCCGATTCTTTTGGACTTTCAGCAGTGGTTTCTCCTGTAATCAGAAGAAATTATACACAAGAAGTAACTTCTGAAGAGATAAACAAACCGGAAATTACGGTTGAGGAAGCTCCAAAAGTAATTCCGATTACCAAAGCCAAACCTAAATCTCCAATTATTAAATACGGAGTAGCAGCAGCGGTTATCTTAGGAGCAGGACTTTTCTTCGCTAATAATTATCATCAAAACTGGGTGGCTCAAGAAACACTGTTAGTGGAGCATGCCGTTCAGCAAGAAATCGAGAGCAAAATCCAAGAAGCAACTTTTGTGATTGAAAACCAAAATATCACTCCTGTTACCCTTACGGTAAAAGAAGAAAAATTACATTATCACATCGTAGCCGGAGCTTTCAGAGAAGAAGCTAATGCAGAAAAAGCGTTCGTTGAGTTGAGCAATCAAGGTTTTAAATCTCGTAGATTAGAAAAAAACAAATACGGACTTTATCCTGTGCTTTACGGAAGCTATCAAACCTATGAAGAAGCTCAGCAAAATCTAAGAGAGATTAGAAAAGCAAATACAGATGCTTGGCTTTTAGTACAGGAATTATAATTTCTGTTTTGATAATTCTAAGTTCTAAGTATCTTTACGTTTTCAAATTAACACCTTAGCTACTGTGAACTTCACCAACCAAACCATAGATATCGATTCACTTCCGAAATATCAGGAAATCACCCTGCAGCCCATACACCCAAAGTATTGGAATGTGATGGTGATTAATATTCTTATTTTCATCATTCTACTATTAATAGCTTTCGTAGGCGTTTCTATTGTAGCGCCAGAAAAATTGCCTACGTTGTTTTATGTACTTACTCCTTTGTTTATTATCGTTTTCGGGGGTTTCTTGTTTTGGATAAACCGAATGGCTTTCAATAAAAGAGGTTATGCGATAAGAGAAAAAGACTTCATCTATCGAAGCGGAGTTTTGGCTAAAACAACTACCATTGTTCCTTTTAACAGGATTCAGCATATTGCTGTGAACGAAGGTGTTTTTTCCAGAATGTTTGGTTTGGCAGCTCTTGAAATTTATACGGCAGGAGGGAGTAGTAGTGATTTAACCATTTCCGGAATCGAGAAAGAAAAAGCGATTAGCATCAAAGAATTTTTGATGAATAATATAAATATCAGTACTCCTTCAGAGGAAACAACTACTAATACTGAGCTTTAAAAAGAAGTCCACCTAACTTAAATTGACCTAAAATTGAAATTCGATAAGCCACAACGACAATCAAAAGTAGGAATCGTAATTATGTTTACGGATACCCTACAGAAATTTGTTCGTGCTATGTGGGTTCCGCTTTTTTTGGCACTTTATCGAATGCCTGCTAAGGCTATTCCGTTTGTACTGTTGGGAGTAATTGCCATTTTGGCTATAATCGGGTTGGTGGCCTATCTCCGTTATCGAAATTTTACATTTTTCTTGGATGAAGAAAAACAAGAATTTGTAGTAGAGAGTGGTGTTTTTAGCAAAAACAAACTTTCTATTCGCTTAGATAAAATCCAACAAGTGAATGTCAACCAATCGGTTATTCAGAAACTTATTGGAGTATATAGCTTGACGGTTGATACAGCCGGAAGTAACGATAAAGAAGTAAGCATTAAAGCTATAGACCATCAATCGGCTCAGATTCTAAAAGCTCGATTGTTGGAAAGAGAAACTTCGGTTTCTGAAGATACAACAGCAGAACAAGAACCGGAAGTGGCTCAAAAACCGATTCTGAAAATTAGCTTAGCTTCGTTGCTTAAAGTAGGTTTGACTTCAAATTACAGAAGAAGTCTAGCCATATTGGTCGCTTTTTTCTTCACTCTTTATGACAATATCAGAGATTTTGTGGAAGGTGAAATCTTCTCAGAAGAAGACTTGGAGCATTACATCAATCATGGAAGTTCGTTTGGAACATCTGTATTTTTAGTGGTGTTTTTCGGATTGTTTGTGCTTACGTTTTTGGTGACGCTTGTTCGAACGCTTATCAAATATTACGATTTCCAGATTTTTAAACAGAAAAAATCGTTACATATTTCCTACGGATTTTTCGCTAAGAAAAATACGTTGCTGAATCCGAAAAAGGTTCAGATTGTGGCTTATAGCCAGAACTTTTTTCAACAAAAATTGAATGTTCTCAAAATTAGAATCAAGCAAGCTTCTTCGCAAGAAGTAAAGCAAGACGGTAAGAAAGATGAAAGTTCGTTTGTTGAAATTCCCGGAGCGGATTTGTCTGAAAAAGAATTGATTCTAAAGGCTATTTATGATAAATTTGTGGAGAAAGGTTCAGTTTTGAATCCTAATTACAGATATGTTTTAAAGGGAATTTACTTTGGCTTATTACTTCCTTTGGCACTTTTTTTATTAGCAGGATTTTTTATTAATGAAGAGTTGCAATCGTTCTTTTTGCTGATTCCTTTTTATGTGGTGATCGCTTTGTTGTTTATTTATTTGGGCTTTAAAAACTACCGTCTTTTCGTAAGTGATGATTTCATCATCAAAAAAAGTGGTGCTTGGGATGTTCAACACGAAATTATAGAACCGCACAAAATTCAAGCAATTACTACCTATCAATACTTTTGGCACAAACCTTCAGATGTAGGTCATGTGGTTTTGCATACGGCAGGCGGAAATATTCGTTTCCGTTTTGCGAACTTTTCTCAAATTAATCAAAAAATAAATTATTGGCTTTATCAAGTTGAAAGTTCTGATAAATCGTGGATGTAAAACTTAGAACCTTCGTATCTTTGAGCCTTTAAAATAATAAAGCCATCAATGAGAAAATTACTTTTTATCCTAACCATTTTAATAGGAAATTTTGTCTTCGCTCAAGAAAATCCAACATCGTCAGAAAAATTTCAAGTAGGGATTCAATACAATCAGTTTTTTGATAAAGCCGATGCTGTTTCAATCAACTATAATGGGATTTTAGGAATAAACTCTCGATATAAAGTTGCTTCTTTTGGAGTCGTAGATTTCAATGTAGGATTGACTCTGGGTTATTTTGAGAGTAGATATAAAAACGAAGTTGAGGAATATACAGGTGCTTTCAATTGGAACCCGAATGTTGCTTTTGAGTTTAACACAAATTCAGGATTTAAACCTTTTGTGGCAGTAGGATATAATTTCTTCAATTCAAATTATAAGATTTATCAAGAGTATTTAAATTTTCCCAATCCTAATGACCCCGCTTTTCAGGAAGGAGGAGATGATTCTTGGAGAGTTAGACTTTCAGGTTTTAATGCGAATATCGGAACTCGATATCATTTCAAAAAATGGCTTTATATGGAGTTAAGCTATAATTTAATGGTCGTAAAAACCTCAGGGAACAACTTCGGTCTTGAAGCTATAAAGGAATTTAATTCGTTTTATGATTATTCATATTATACTACTGAAAAAAACACAAACTTGCATTTGTTTAATATAGGAGTAGGACTAAGATTTTAGGAAATGAAAAACTGGATACAAGCCGCTCGTCTCAGAACTTTGCCACTCTCGGTTTCGGGAATTATTGTGGGAAGTTTTTATGCTATGCATCAAGGTTTTTTTGATGGATTGATTTTTTCATTAGCTATTCTCACCACATTAGGATTACAGATTTTATCGAATTTTGCCAACGATTACGGAGACGGAGTCAAAGGAACTGATAACGAAACCAGAATTGGTCCTGATAGAGCCATTCAAAGTGGAGCGATTTCCGTAAAACAAATGAAAAATGGAATTATTCTGACCAGTGCTCTTACTTTTCTGATTGCTGTTTTGTTGATTTACATCTCTTTTGGGAAAGAGAATTTCTTTTATACACTCTTGTTTTTGGTATTGGGAGTTGTCTCGATTGTAGCGGCACTTAAATATACTATTGGGAATTCGGCTTATGGTTACAGAGGTTTAGGAGATGTTTTCGTATTCCTTTTTTTCGGATTGCTTAGTGTTTTAGGAAGCTATTTTTTGTATGCTAAAGAGTTCGACTGGCTTTTGGTTTTGCCTGCTTGTGCTGTTGGGCTGCTCAGTACAGGAGTTTTGAACTTGAATAATATGAGAGACGAAATCTCAGACAGAACTTCTAATAAAAATACATTAGTCGTAAAAATAGGAGGGAAGAAAGCAAAATTTTATCACTTTACGATTTTGATTTTAGCGATGCTTTCGCTTCTGTTTTTTGCTTTTTTGAAAGACTTTAAAGCTGTCCAATATTTGTTTTTAATAGGATTCATGCCTCTCTTACTTCACCTAAAACGAATCTTTGCCTATCAAAACCCGAAGCAATATGACCCGGAGCTCAAAATGGTAGCTCTTTCTACTTTTTTGATTTCGGTACTGCTTTCGATTAGCTTACTTCTGTAACGAAGCATTTTTCTCCACGCTTTTTTGAAAATAAAATGCAGGAACAAAAAGCAGTAAAAACAAAGGCTGAATTAAAAATCTTCTTACGTAAAACAGAACGAAACTATTGTCGGAGTAGTTGACTAAATAAAAGAAAGCCACTAGAAGTAACACGAAAAATACTCCATACAGAAAAGAAGCTACTTTTAGAAATTCCTTATTTCGAAATAATACGTATATGATTCCTAAGGATAAAATAGTGTTCAGAAAATAACGTAAAAACAGATTGAAAAAGAGTTTGAAGCTTTCAAATTCCGGAAAGGCTTCACTCTGATAAGCTCCTTTAAAATAGCTTAAAAAAGGGTCGTAAAACCATTCACTTTCGAATAGTCGGATGATGGCAAACCCGATGATAAAAGGTAAGATAAATAAAAACGGTTTAAGCTGTTTCATCTGTTTTTTTTAGGAATAAAACCTGAATATTTCGTCACCCAAACCACCCAAAGCGTAAATACGAATCCATAAATCACAAGCGGAAATATAACTCCGTGAATTAAGTGATTATATTCCGGATGATGGTATAGAAAATAAGATAAAGCTGCTATTCTGAACACATTTAAAATGTGAATTGAGACCAACCCGACCAAAATAAACAAGAGTGCCTTTTTGAAGTTTTTGGCAAAAGCAATTACAAACGAAACAAACAAAATCATCACACTAAGAGCATTACAGCCTTCCACCACTCGAGCTACATAACGGTCTATATAAAAAACTCTCGTCCATTTCTCGCCTTCGAATTTGTAGATTTCGGTTTGTCCGCCAAAAGTATTCGAAACATATTTCACCTGATAGGAGAGTTGTTCCGTAAAAGGATCAACCGGAAATTTTTCGTTTTCATAAAG
>JBEBUB010000018.1:0-18166 GCA_040393445.1 Flavobacterium beibuense | reverse complement strand
TACACAGATGAAAGCAGGAATTGTAGGCTTACCCAACGTAGGAAAATCAACACTTTTCAATTGTTTGTCCAATGCAAAAGCACAAAGTGCAAACTTTCCGTTTTGTACTATTGAGCCGAATGTCGGAGTGGTAAACGTTCCAGACCCAAGATTAGAAAAATTGTCTGAATTAGTTAAACCTGAGAGAGTACAACCTGCAGTTGTTGAAATTGTAGATATTGCCGGATTGGTAAAAGGAGCTAGCAAAGGTGAAGGATTGGGAAATCAATTTTTAGGAAATATCAGAGAATGTAATGCTATTATCCACGTATTACGTTGTTTTGATAATGACAATATCGTCCACGTTGACGGAAATGTAAATCCGATAAGAGATAAAGAAACTATTGATATTGAGTTGCAACTCAAAGATTTAGAAACTGTTGAAAAACGTTTAGAGAAAACCAAACGTGCTGCCAAAACAGGAAACAAAGAAGCTCAAGCTGAAGAAGCTCTTTTAGAGCGAATCAGAACAGCTTTATTAGAAGCAAAATCAGCCAGAACAGTTATCCCTAACAATGAAGATGAAGCTGAGTTAATGGAAGATTTTCAGTTAATTACAACAAAACCTGTTTTATATGTTTGCAACGTAGATGAAGGTTCGGCTGTAAACGGGAACAAATACGTAGAGCAAGTAAAAGAATTAGTAAAAGACGAAAATGCAGAAGTTATTGTACTTGCTGTAGCGACTGAAGCTGATATCACAGAGCTTGAAACTTATGAAGAAAGACAAATGTTTTTGGAAGATTTAGGTCTTAAAGAACCGGGAAGTTCGGTACTTATTCGTTCGGCTTATAAACTTTTGAAACAACAAACATATTTCACAGCAGGTGTAAAAGAGGTTCGTGCCTGGACAATCAACATCGGAGATACAGCTCCAAAAGCAGCTGGGGTAATCCACTCAGATTTCGAAAAAGGATTCATCAGAGCTGAGGTTATCGCTTATGATGATTACGTAACTTTCGGTTCAGAAGCTAAAGTAAAGGAGGCTGGAAAACTACGTGTAGAAGGTAAAGAATACATCGTAAAAGACGGAGATGTGATGCATTTTCGTTTCAACGTATAATATTTTTAGGAGCAGAAAATCTAGGGTTCATCTCAAAGTTGAGTCCCGTTTTTCGTTCCAATCTTTATTTGCGAGATTGCAAAACAATCTCGCAAATAAAGGATTTCCACTTCACCCGGGGCTAAAGACAAACGGAGTTTCTTGCTTTTAAACATTTTCCGTATCTTTAGATTCTAAAACTTTTTTTTATGAAAATAGTAGCTTTTGCAGGAAGCAACAGTCGCAATTCTATCAATAAGAAATTAGTGACTTATGCTTCTACTTTGTTTACAGGTGCTCAAGTAGAAATCTTAGATTTAAACGATTTTGAGTTGCCTCTTTTTGGAGTAGATTTAGAAAAACAAATCGGTAAACCTGAATTGGCTGTAAAGTTTTTAGACAAAATAGCAAGTGCAGATTTACTTCTCTTATCAATGGCAGAGCACAACGGAAACGTCTCCGTAGCTTTCAAAAACCTTTTTGATTGGGCCTCGAGAGGTGGTGTAAAAGTTTTTCAACAAAAACCAATGTTGCTTATGGCAACTTCAAACGGAGCCAGAGGTGGTAAATCTGTATTAGAAATTACAGAAAAACGATTTCCGTTTGATGGAGCAGTAGTAAAAGCTACTTTCTCACTTCCAAAATTCTCGGAAAATTTTGATGTCGAAAAAATGCAAATCTCTAATCCGGAATTTGACCAAGAATTAAAAAAAATTGTTCAGAAAGTTCAATCAGAATTATAAAACATAAAGAAGTGCTCAAGAAGCACTTTTTTTGTGTAAATTTGTTTTTAACTAACCCAAAACTCCTAGAAAAATGCTTAACAACAGACCACTTCAAGGCTTTTTAGCAATTACCCCTATTATTCTTTTCATTCTGATGTTTCTTGCCTACTTTATGTTTATCTTTTCGGTAGTTGCAAAAGGAGGAGATTCTGAATCTCAGATTATGGCAGGTTTAGGAATATTTATACTCATTGCAGTTATAACCGCTATTGTTTCTTTACTCAGTTTTGTGTATTTCCTGATTCATGCAGCCAAAAATCCGAATCTAGATAACAATAACAGCAGTATGCGTGTAGTTTGGATATTGGTAATTGTTTTAGTAAGCGGCTTAGGCCCTCTTATTTATTGGATAGCAGAAATCGAAGCGAAAAAGCCAAGACCTGTTATTCAATAATCCATAATAAAACAGGTTTAGATGTAGCTTTGAGTTTTTGGTCTAAAATCGCCATAAACTCATTAGAAACAGCAGGACAACCCCAACTCAACGGATTGAATCTTGGATAAATTTCATCATCCGAAACAGCCTCCCACGAATGAAGTACAACCACTCTTTTCACAGCATTAGAGTTTGTGTTTTCTAATCCGTGGAGCCAGTATTTTATTTTGATTCCCCAACTGCTGTAATCTCTTTTCCCGATTTTATATTTTCCAACAGAAGAACAATGACTGTCTTCTCTGTTGCTGAATTTTGCTTTTTCCCACTTATCAGGATTCTCTTCAAAAACATCACAGCTACCATGAGTAGCTGGTTTCTCATAAAGTATTTTTTGTGAGTTAAAATCATACACAAAAAATCTGTTTTTTCCTGAATGAATACTTAAGTCTAGTAGTATATAATAATCCTGAGAAAAATTATTGTTTTTGCAGTATTCTAAAGCATCGAAGTGAAATGAAGTGTAGTCTCTAGCAGGAGAACTTTCATGTATAGCAGTCGTATTGTTCTTGTCAGAACAAGCTAATAATAACCAAAATAATAGTAAAACAATTCTGCAAGGCATATTTAGTAAACAGAAAACTGCTCAAAATATTGTTTACAGTAATTCTTCTCTTCTGTGAAAAATATAATCGGTTGCTAAAGGTTGGATTCCTTGAATTCGAAAGGCAGTAGCTATTTGCCCTCTGTGATAAGTAGCATGATTCACGATATGAAGCAAGATATCACAAACGGAATTCGAGAAATGTTTGCCTTGTGTATTTTTGTAGAAAATGGTTTTGTCTAAAGGAATGTTTTGAACAATCTCCAGACTTTTTTGATAAACACTTTGATTGATTTCTTCGAGTTGGTTGGTTGAGTTGATTTGCCATACTCCAAAAGGATTTTGACCTAAAATTCTGCTGTTCCAAACTTGTTGAGCATTGAGAATATGACTGAGTAATGAGGTAGTTCTTGCATTCGTTTTAGCTTCATTTTCTATAAAAAGCAGGATTAATTTACGATTCATTTGGTAGTTATAATCCAACAAATCTTTGATTTTTTCTTCCATATTCTTGGGGTTTAAATATGTAGTTTTTCTCTTATTTTTCTCATCTGATTCAGACTTCTTTCAATACTTTTAAAGTCATAAATTAAAATACAAATTAGCAGAACGATTGGAATGTAAAGCACTTTTTCGCCATGAGCAATAGTCAAGAAAGCTGAGGCAATTCCTCCTGTAATAAACGAAACAATGATTGAAAAACTCAATCGGATATTTCGTTTTATAAAAACCACATTACCTTTTTTTAATAATAATTTCCCTATTGCAAGACCTAAATCTGTCACCATTCCCGTAAGGTGAGTAGTTCGAACAACTTTCCCGCTCACAACTGATACGATTCCGTTTTGAAGCCCCATAGCGTAAAGCAGAATCAAGATTTGTAAAGGGTTTTGCTTTGGATTATCACTTAGGAAAATACACCATAGTAATAATAGAATTTCAATTATTATTGGTAATACATAAGAGAGTTTTTGTTTTCGACCTTCAAAAAAACCGACTAAAATCGAAGAAGTAAAAGAGCCAAAACCAAAAGCTGCAATCCAAAACAATACTTTCTGAGCTTCTTTCCAATGAAGCATTTCTAGCGAAACGGCTAATTCACCAACATGACCTGTGAGGTTGGTCGTAAAAACACCTAAATTGATGAGTCCGTAAACATTTATAAGTCCGGCTACGAAAGCAAAAAAGATGGCCAAAAACAAATTGTGAGCAAATGTTCTTTCGATTCCTTTTGAAGATAACATAAGCAAATTTTTTACACAAAGATATCTTTTTGTGCTGATATTTAGGTGTTAAAACTAGATTTAAAATTCAAAATAAAAAGTTTGTACGAATTATTTTTTTTATTAATATTGACAAAAATTTTAAACTTTAAAAACGCAGATTGATTTAATTTTTTGTTTGATGAAAAAGTACAAACTTTCGGAACTTGACAAGGAGACTTTGGAGCGAATTGTTACTATTGCTCAGGAAGAAAAAAGACCGATAGAAGCTATAAGAAATGAGTTTGGTTTAGGCGAGAAAGAGTTGACCGAACTAATGAAAAAAACACTTTCAGCTGACAATTTTGAGATTTGGAAAAAAAAGGCACAAGCCAAAAAGCCCAAACCAAAGCCTGTTTTGGATGATCTTGATGATGATTTAGGCAGTAAATATTATTTCAAAAACAAATTTGACTAAACACTTAGAGTCGGTTTTTAATTTTTTTTGGTTATTTTAGCCAAAAATAAAACTATTATGAAAAAGATATTTTTTATAGGCTTATTCCTTTTAGCAGGATTCGCAGGCTATTCACAAGAGGTGAGTTTAAAATCTGTTCATGAATCTATGGATTATGCTACGCTGAAAATGTATTTTGAAGGTAATACACCCGAGAATTTCACAGTAGAGGTAGCCAATCATGAATGCGGTGTTTCAGATTCTGAATATCTAAAAACTCCTCGTTTATACAGTTCTTCAGATGAAGGATTTTCTGTCGGTTCAGAAGGCGAAGTGATTTTTAAAACATCTTTCTCCGCTATGGATTTACAATCAAAATGGTTCAAATGGAGAGTAGTTGTTAACGGACAAGCTTCTAATTGGGAGTGTTTTTCTTGGAGTGACTATTGTGAAGACCTTCTTACAGAAGACGGAAATTGTAAATAATCCTTGCTTAAAAAACTATTTGATTTTTATATCCGAAGTAGTATTCATGTAAGTTTGGCTGTCGTAGCTCTTACGGTAATGACATGTTTGCTGCTGGAACTACCCTTAGATCAAAACCTATTACTTTTTGTGTTTTTGTCTTCGGTTGTAGGCTATAATTATGCAAAATACCCGGATTATTTTCTCAGTAAAATACAACTAAAAAAACCGAAAGCTATAGTTTGGCTTTCGGTTTTTTGTGCTTTTGGAGCTGTTTTTTTCTTCTTTGCCCTTACTACTAAAGCTCAAATTGCAGTTGTTGTAACCGGGTTGTTGACACTTTTTTATGTCTTTCCGCTGTTTAACTTCAGAAGTCTTAGCGGAGTTAAGATTTATATCGTGGCGCTTTGTTGGGTGATTTTCACATTACTACTTCCTGTTTTTCAAGCAGGTTTTGAGGTGAATTCAGATGTGGTTTTGAAATGTATGCAACGCTTCTTACTGATAATTATTCTAATACTGATTTTCGAAATCATAGATTTGAAAGAAGATAATCCGGAACTGAAAACCGTTCCTCAAACTATCGGAGTTAAGAATACTAAGATTTTAGGTATTATTCTTTTGTGTCTGTTCTACGGAATAGAATTTTTTGTTTCCTCACACAAGGTTTCGCAATTCCTTCCTAACGGAATTCTAGCTATAATCATCATCCTGTTTTTGCTTTTTGCTTCCGAAAAGAAATCGAAATACTATACTACTTTTTGGGTCGAAAGTTTGCCTATGTTATGGCTATTGCTAACTGTTTGGTTGAGTAATTAGAAAAGTTTGAGTTGTTCGCCTTTGGTTCCGTCAAAAAGATCTGTAGCCAGTTTAGGAAACTTAGCATTATTGAAAAATTTTTTTCTCCCCACAGTAAAAGTGTCGTGAATCATTTGAGCGAAATTTCCGTTTCCGGTATTTCGTTTGGCAATATTCTTTTCAGATAAACTACCATTATGGAGGGATGCGATTTGATTCAGTACTTTTTCTTTTCTATCCGGAAAATGAACCTCTAGCCAATCTCGAAAAACAGGCTCTACTTCATCATTCAAAGCCACCAAAGTATATCCGAAAGAGATAGCTCCGTGTTCTGAAATGGTATTCAAAACTGCTAAAATCTCAGAACTGTTAAGTCCCGGAATAATAGGCGCTACCATCACATGAGTCGGAATTCCGTTTTCTGATAAGGTTTTCAGAGCTTGTAATTTGGTTTTTACAGACGAAGTTCGAGGTTCTAGCACTCGTCTAAGCTCTTCATTAATCGTTGGAATACTCAAAGAAACCGAAATCAAATTCAATTTTGCCATTTCGGTTAAAATATCCAAATCTCTGGTCACCAAAGCATTTTTGGTGATAATACTCACAGGATGTTTATACTCCAAACACACTTGAAGGAGTTTTCGAGTAATTTGCAGTTTTCGCTCAATAGGTTGGTAACAATCTGTATTTCCCGAAAGGGTAATCGGAGAAGCTTTATAGCCTCTTTTTTTGAAAAATTGTTCGAGCAGTTCAGGAGCATTCTTTTTAGCTAAAATGATTCGCTCAAAATCTACTCCGGCACTATAACCCCAATATTGATGAGTGGGTCGGGCATAGCAATAAGCACAGCCATGTTCACAACCTTGATACGGATTCATCGAATATAGAAAAGGAAGTGAATCACCTTTGACCTCATTGACAATTGTCTTTGGAAAAACCTCCAGAACTTGTGTTTTGGCAATTTCTTCTTCGTAGTCGTCTTGGTAAATAGTCGTCTCATACCGATTTTTGAAAAAACGGTTGTGAATATTCTCGACGGCTCCTTGCCCTTTGATTTTTTCCGACTGCATTTTGTAAAGAAATGAATGAATTTGAGACTGTGTTTCTAGTGATAATCAGGATTTCTTGTCACCATGTGGTCTTTGCTAAGGTAAAAAATTAATCTCAGAATGATACGTTAAAAATACGGTTGTTGATAAAAATAAAAAAGGCTCAAAGAATTTCTTTGAGCCTTTTGGTTAGTTATTGAGTGGTGATTTTCGGTTAATTTACCTCTTTAATTATATATACATAAACCGGGAAGTGGTCACTAAATCCAACTTCGTTGTTGGCATTTCTAAGCGGGTAACCTTTGTATTGTCCGGTTTGTTGAACCATGTAAGGTTTTTGATAAATTCCGGCTTTCCAGTATTTGTATGTAGAATAATCTTTGTCGTTTGTGTCAAGGAAGTTTCCGGTCATGATGATTTGGTCAAACAAATCCCATGCATCACGATAAGCCAAAGTTCCTAGTCCTTTTTTAGACATTTCTTCAAACGGATTAAACATTCCGCTTGGTTTTGTGTTCTCTTTTTTACGTTCTGCACCAAGAGCTACTTTTACACTTTTGTTATAAGGACCATCATTCAAATCTCCCATAGTCATAACTTTCGCTTTCGGGTTAATGGTCAATAAAGAGTCAATTATTTTTTTGTTTAAAGCTCCGGCTGCTTCTCTGTAAGGGCTGCTTCTTTTCTCTCCGCCCGAACGTGAAGGCCAGTGGTTTACGATAAAGTGCATTTCTTCACCATCTAAATAACCACTTACTAACAGCTGGTCACGAGTGTAAACTCTTTTTCCGTCATTTCCATATATATATAAAGGAATGCTTGAAGTGCTGTTTACGATATAATCTTTCTTTTTATAAAGTAAAGCAACATCAATACCTCTACGGTCTGGAGAGTCAAAGTGAACGATGCCATAACCTAGGTTAACCAATCTAGTTGTTTTGATAAGGTCTTCTAAAACACCTCTGTTTTCAATCTCAGATACTCCCAAGATGGTTGGAGACTCTTTTTGTTGGTCACCTGTACCGATTTCTGAAATAACTCGGCTAAGGTTCTCTAGTTTTTTCTTGTATTTTTTTGATGTCCAAGAATTTTTTCCTTCCGGAGTATATTCTAAGTCATTGATTTCCGTATTTCGAATTGTGTCGAAAAGGTTTTCAAGATTATAAAATGCTACAGTATGCACCTTGTATTTTTTTTGCTGAGCCTGAGCGCTTAAGGTGATTGCTAGTAGTAAAATTGGAATTAATTTGTTGATTCTCATTGTTAAAGTAAATTACGTAGTTGTTTTTTTAAAATTACACAGATTAATTTTGTGTAAAGTGAATTACAAAATATGGTGCAAAAGTAAATAATATTCTGAAAAGATGTACCTTTGCCCCGATTAAGAATTGTTTACTTAATCGCCGCAATAGATAAATTTAATTTAATTTTATGAGAAAACTCGTTTATGGCATTTTATTTATGCTACAAAGTTTTGCCGTTTTTGCTCAACAACAAGCAACTGTAACAGGTCAGGTTGTTGATTCTAAAACTCAAAAGGCATTGCAAAATGTGGTGGTAACATTGCAAAACACTACTCTGATGAAACTTACCGATGCTGAAGGTAAATTCGTAATTGATGGTGTTTCTTCTGGAAATTATTTACTAGAAGTAAAAAGCAATGGTTTTTCTACTTTAATTTTTCCTCTTGAAGTAACAGAGGGGCAAATTCTTGACTTGGCTGTGATTGTTTTAGAAGAAGACATCACTATTGAGCAACAGTTGAGTCTTATTACGCTTACTGAAAATGATTTAGGAGATGATAATAGTGGTTCTGAGACAACTTCAGGACTTCTACAGGCTTCTAGAGATGTTTTTGAGCAAACTGCAGCTTTCAACTGGGGTCAGGCTCGTTTCCGAGTGAGAGGTTTCGATAACGAATACGGAACCGTAATGATCAACGGAATCACGATGAACAAATTATATGACGGAAGACCACAATGGGGAAATTGGGGCGGACTTAATGATGCCACTCGTAACCAAGAGTTTACAACAGGTTCAAGACCGAATGATTATACTTTTGGAGGGTCTTTAGGAACACAAAGCATCAACACAAGAGCTTCTTTTCATAGAGCAGGAACGAGAATTTCGTTTTCTGGATCAAACACAAACTATAACGGAAGAGTTATGGCAACTCATGCTTCCGGATTAAACAAAAATGGTTGGGCTTATACTTTCTCTGCTTCTTATCGTTTAGCAGATGAAGCTCACTTCGAAGGAACAGATTATGATGCCTTGTCATTTTTGACTAGCATTGAGAAAAAAATAAATGATAACCACAGCATCAACTTCACTGGAATTTATGCTCAAAACAGTAGAGGAAAAAACTCTCCAAATACTGAAGAAGTAAATGACATTGCTGGAATTCGTTACAACTCATATTGGGGATGGCAAGATGGTAAAAAACGTAACTCTAGAGATAAAGACCTTGAAGAGCCAATTTTTATTTTGAGCCATTATTGGAAAATCAATGATAATAATCGTTTGAATACAAACGTAGCTTATCAGTTTGGTAAAATCGGAAACTCTCGTTTGGATTTCTTCAAAGCAGATAACCCGGATCCAACTTACTACAGAAACTTACCAAGTTATTTCACAACTTTACATACTAACGGAATCCACACTCCGAATCTTGAAGGAGCTGCGACAGCAAAATTCTTAGACAACAGACAAATCAATTGGGATGCGATGTATTATGCAAATACACACAATACATTAGATCCAGGTCGTAGTGTTTATGTACTTTATGAAGATAGAACAGATGACAAACTTTTCTCTGCTAACTCTATTTTTACTTCAAACGTATCTGATAACATTACTCTAAATGCAGGAGCACATTACAGAAAACTAAGATCAGAGAACTTCCAAGAGCTATTAGACCTTCTAGGAGGAGATTATTTCTTGGATATTGATCCGTTTTTCTTAGGAAGTGAGCAACAACCTGACCTAAACAACCCGAACAGACAAGTTAGAGAAGGTGATCGTTATGGATATAACTACATTTTACATGCAGATGTATTAGAGGCTTTCACGCAATTCAAATTTACTTACGATAAGTTTGATTTTTATTTAGGACAAACCTATTCTCACTCACAATATCAAAGAGAAGGTTTATATCATAATGGAATTTATCCGGAAACTTCTTTCGGAAAAAGTAAAAAAGTACTTTTTGAAAACTTCGGTTTCAAAGGAGGTGTTACTTATAAAATGACTGGTCGTCACATGTTTGACTTCAATGCTTTACACATGACCAAAGCACCAACACTTAGAAATACATTCCCTAATGCTCGTTTAAATAACGCTATTACTAAAGATTTAACAAGTGAGACAATTTCTAGTTTAGATGCAAGTTATATCGTTAGAACTCCGAAATTCAAAGGTCGTTTGACAGGATTCTATTCTAAAATCCAAGATGCTACTGAAATCGGTTTCTTCTTTGCGGAAGGTTTAGGAGTAGTATCTAATGAAATAGGAGCTAATTCTAATAATTCAAATTCAGGAAATCAGTTTGTAGCTGAAATCGTGAGAGGTTTAGATAAACAAAATGTAGGATTAGAGTTTGGTGCAGAATACCAACTTACACAAACCGTAAAAGCTACAGCTGCCGTTTCTTACGGTCAGTATATCTATAGTAATAACCCAAACGTATCACTAAATGTAGATAATGAAAAAGGGATATTTGATTTGGGTGAAGCTAAAATGAAAAACTACAGACAACCGGGTATGCCACAAACGGCTGCCTCTTTAGGTCTTGAATACAGAAGCCCTAAATTCTGGTGGGTAGGAGCTAATGTAAACTATCTTGATAATAATTATCTTGATATTTCTGCTCTTATGAGAACAGATAACTTCTTCCTTGATCCAAATAATTCGGGACTTTCATATCCTGACTTTGTAGATGCAAGTGGAAATACAGTTTCTGTAGAGCAGAAAGGTAGAGAATTCTTAAAACAAGAAAAATTTGATCCTCTTGTGCTTTTCAACGTAGTTGGAGGTAAATCTTGGAGAGTAAGTGGTAAAACACTAGGTTTCTTTGCTAGTATCAACAACCTATTTGATGTAGAATACAAAACAGGAGGTTTTGAGCAAGGTAGAAATGCGAACTTTATGGAAGTTTACCAAGACCATCAAGGAGGTACACGTTCTTTCGGACCTAAATATTTCTATGGATACGGACGTACGTATTTCTTAAATCTATATATAAACTTTTAAAGCATAGTATATGAAAAAGATATTAAATTCAATATATGTATTGTCAGTTATATTCACACTAACGAGTTGTGTAGCTGATGACGATACAGCTTTGCCAACATTGAACCAACCTATTTTTGCTCAAAATTTTGAAAGCGAGGATACAGGGGTAATTACCTTACCGGGTTGGAGTAATGTATCTCTTAATGGTGGAGCTAAATGGGAAGTAAGAAGTTTCAGTAATCAAAAATATGCTCAACTTTCTGCTTTTGGATCGGGTGAATCCAATATGGATACATGGTTGGTTACGGACTCTATTAATTTAAATTTAAAAGAAAACCCTATTTTAAGATTTTCTTACAAAGCCGCTCATCATAATGGAAATGCACTTTCTGTTTTAGTATCTTCAGATTATAATGGAGAAAATACTGTAGAGGCTATCAATGCTGCAAATTGGACAGATATGAATGTTATTCTTCCTGATTATTCAACTAATTCATATCCGGATAATTTCTCACTTTCTGATGCCATTGATTTATCTTCATTTGAAGGTAAGATTCATATTGCGTTTAGATACGTAGGAAGCTCAACAGGCGTAACTACTACTTATCAAGTTGATAATATTAATGTTTACTAAAATAAAAAATAATATGAAAAATAGAATAAACAGCTTGTTTTATTCCTTGTTGGTTGTCGTTTTTGCGGTAAGCTGTGCAGAAAGTGATGATTACTCAACTCCCGATTCAGTATTGAATTGCGTTGATGAAACAGTCGGAAAAACAGCCAATATTACAGGAACAGAAGTATATGCTATGGCAACTTCTTCGATGCAGCAGTTTCCCGAAGGGGACGATGTAGATGATTTTTATTTGGAGGCTTATATTACTTCGTCTGACGGAGGAGGAAACTTCTTCAAGACCATTTCTATGGAAACCACAGACGGAAAAGGACTTAGCGTTTCGGTAGATACCTATAACTATTATGCCAAAGGTTATGAAGTAGGCAGAAAAGTGCTTATCAAACTCAATGGACTTCGTTATCAGATGTTGTACAATTCTTTGGCTTTAGGAGTTTTATATACAAATCCGGCTACAGGGATAGAATCAGCATCTGTGGGAAGAATCCCTGAGATTCAGCTACCGGATATTATTTTCAAATCCTGCGAATACAAAACCGATGACCAGCTGGTACACAAAATAACAGTTCCTCAGGCGAATACTGATGAATACATCAACAAAGTTATTGAGCTGGATAGTGTACAGTTTGTTGAAATGGGACAGGCTTATTATGATGAAGGTAATGTAATCGGAGGAGCTACCAACAGATACATCGTAGATAAAGATGGTAATGATGTTATTTTCAGAACCGGTAATTTTGCTACCTATGCAGGATACATTATTCCTCACAACAGTGGAAAAGTAAGAGGAGTACTGACCAAATTCATAAGCGGAAGCGGACAGGTGTCCTACCAGTTTATTTCCCGTGTTTATGGAGATATCCAGTTAGACCGTCCTGTTTTGGGGTCAGAAGAACCCGGAGAACCCGAGGAGCCGGAAGAACCAACAGGAACTTCTTTAGGAGGAACAGACATTCAGTTTTTAAGCAGTTTTACGGAAAATTTTGAAAGCTACACTGCAGATGTGGTAAATTATAACCCGGGACCAAGCACGACTTTCCCTAAATATATCAATGATATACTGGCAGGTCCCCGTTACTGGTCAATCACTGCTTTTGGAGGAAACAAGTATATCCAGATGAGTGCCCATAACACCAATTCAACGTGTAAATCCTATTTTATTGTTCCGGCTAATTTGACCAATGCAACACTTTCGTTCAAAACCAAAGACGGCTATTATAACGGAGCGGCTCTAAAGGTATATTATACAACAGATTATACGGCTCATTCTAATCTGGCTAATGCTACTTTGGTTGATATTACGTCTAATTTTACGATAGCCACGGGTTCTACAACCGGTTATGCTGATAATTTCACCAATAGCGGAACGCATACGATAAGTGCAGGAGGCAACGGATTCATTGTTTTTGAATATTCCGGAACACATCCTTCAGGAGTTACTACTACTTATCAGATTGATGATATTGTAGTTCAATAATATCAGATATTGTTTATAAAAAGGTTCGGTTTTCAATCGAACCTTTTTTATTTTTGCAATTATGAAATCATACGATATTCTTATTGTTGGCGGAGGAGCAGCAGGTTTTTTTGCAGCGATTAACAGTGCCGAAAAAAATCCGAAATTAAAGATTGCCATTCTCGAAAGGGGGAAAGAAGTACTTTCTAAGGTTCGCATTTCTGGAGGTGGAAGATGTAATGTCACTCACCATTGTTTTGATGTAGCTCAGCTGGTGAAATTCTACCCTCGAGGCGAAAAAGAACTCCGAAGTCCGTTTTCTGTGTTTTCTCCGAAAGATACGATTGCTTGGTTCGAAAAGCATAACGTAAAACTTAAAACAGAAGAAGACAATCGTATGTTTCCCGTTACAGATTCCTCTCAAACGATTATCGATTGTTTTCTGGAAGCAACTCAAAAATTGAAGATTGATGTACTGACTTCTCAAAGTGTACAATCTGTTTTTAAGTCGGAAGAGTTTTGGAAAGTAGAAACTCAATCTGAAAAATATACTTGTGAGCATTTGGTTTTCACTACAGGAAGTAATCCGAAAATGTGGGAAATGTTATCAGTTTTAGGTCATCAGATTATTAGTCCGGTTCCGTCTTTGTTTACGTTTAATATCAAAGATAATCGCATCAAAGATTTGATGGGTCTTTCGACACCTGCTACGGTGAAAATTAACCAATCTAAACTTCAAGAATCCGGAGCTTTGCTCATCACGCATTGGGGTCTGAGCGGACCTGCTGTTTTGAAACTTTCCGCTTGGGGAGCCAGAGAACTTTTTGATAAAAACTATCAGTTTCAGATTTCGGTGAATTGGCTTGATTATCTTTCTTTTGAGCAATGTATAGAAGAGCTGAAAAAAGTAAAAACTTCTGAACCCAAAAAGCTTGTCCGAAACCGAAAAGCCTTTGATATCCCAACCCGATTGTGGGAGAATTTAGTAATGGCTTCAGAAATTCCGGATGATTTAAAATGGGCAGACACTAGCAAAAAACAGCTGAATAATCTAGCGAATCAGCTCACAAACTGTCAATTCCAAGTCAACGGGAAAAGTACTTTTAAAGAAGAATTTGTCACGGCAGGAGGTATAAATCTCAAAGAAGTAAACTTCAAAACAATGGAGAGCAAACTTCATAAAAACCTTTATTTTGCAGGTGAAATCCTAAATATAGATGCTATTACGGGAGGCTTCAATTTCCAGAATGCATGGGCCGGAGGTTATATTGTAGCTCAGAATTTTGCTAATATTTAATCTTTCTCAACACCCGCATCACTTCTTTAAAGGTTGTGTAGGCTGTTGGAGCATTGGTTTTAAGATAAGTTTTTGCACTCACTAAATAATCCATTGCTTCATCAAATCCGTTGAGATAACAAATTAGTAGTGTAGGAGGGAGACTTTCCAAATCTTCTATCTCTCTTGGAGTAAGCGACTGACCGTTTTTAGTTTTTTTGATGAGATTCAAACTGCTGTTATAAATATGGAAAAGCAACCGTTTGTTATATTGCGGAGGTTCAAAAAGCATTTCCGTATTCATTTTGTAGTAACCATTGTCATAAAAATCAATGGTCAATTTCTCTAACGGATAATAACTTGTCTTGTCATTCAGCCCTAGCGGAATGTATTCCACAATCGTGAAAGTGTCATTATCATAGCTTATTTGCACCTCATCGAGAGTAGAATAAAACAGTTTGATTTGTTCGTTGATGAGTTCGATATCTACTCGTGACCAAAGAGTCTTGTCACGCAATTTTTTCTCGATTCCGGCCCAGCAAATCACAAATACTTCTTTAAAAACTTTGTATTCGGTTTTGATGCTTTTGTGTTTATTGGTCACAAAATCCATCACGGCTCCAAGAGTGTGTTCGATGCTGTTTCGGGAGTTTTTCTCTATATCACTAACAATTTCGGCATTCTGATAATTTATTTCAAACTCTCGATTTTCGACAGGAACTGAATTGCTTCCAATTCTTATAAAAGTACTTCCGGCTAGAATACCTCCTAAACTCTTTTTAAACGAAGTTATTTTCGGATTGGGTTGAATAGTCACCAGCCCAATAACTTTATCTTTAGGCAAGGTCGGGAAAGGAATATTCTCATACGAAATCAAAGGAGGATTTTCCAGAACCGCATTCACTAAATTCTGAATTCGGCTATCATCAAAAAAGTCATCGCCTACAATTTCGTTATCGTCTTCTACACCCACCACAAGAAAAGAATTGTTTGATGGGTTCGAATTCGATAAGGCAGAAATATGTTTTAGGAATTTGGCTTTTCCTTCTTTGGTATGCAGGTTAAGCTGACGTTTTCTGTCGAAAAAACTGTTTTCGTCATTATAGGCTAAAAGGTTTTTTATCAGAAGACGCTTGTTGATCATTTTATTTTGCTTTAGGCTTTAGGCAGTATGCTTTAGACAAATGTTATTCCGTAAATAACAGCCAATAAGAAAACTACCAATATAATTATGAGTACAATGCCTATGAAATATAATACTTTTGTTGCTCCTGCATCTTGGTAACTATCGTTATACTTCTCTTTTAGAACAGCTCGAACTTTTTCTTTATTCCTGTATCTAATCCATAAATAAGTCCAGCCAATAAAAGAATATAATAAGCCTCCAATTAAATCTTCCATAATTCTTTTGTGTTTTGCAGCTTATTGCTTACAGCCTAAAGCATATTGCTTTAAGGAACTCTGTGCCCCATACTTTCTACCCAAATAGCAAACCAATCTTCTTTGTCTAAATCAAGTTGAGTTGCTTTTTGTAGGTTTTGAATACGAGCAACGTTTACCGTTCCTGCAATAGGAATAATTTTAGCCGGATGTTTCAAAATCCAAGCTAGGAGAATAGTGTCTGAACCTACTCCGTATTTGTTTACTAAATTGGCCAAAAGTTCTTTTAGTCTTCGAGTTTGAGGAGTGTTTTCTCTAAAAACACTTCCTAACGGATTCCAAGCCATTGGCTTAATGTTGTGGATTTGCATATAATCAAAAGTTCCATCAACCATAGCCTCATAATGAGTGGCTGAGAATTGAATTTGGTTGTAGTTGACTTCGATTTTACTACGGATAAGCTCCGTTTGAGAACTAGTGAAGTTGGATACACCAAAATCCCGAATTTTCCCGTCTGTTTTGAGTTTGGTTACGGCTTCTGCAATTTCATCTGCCACCATAAGCGGACTCGGAACGTGTAAAAGAAGTATATCCAGATAGTCTGTTTTAAGGTTTTTGAGGGAATTCTCTACAGACCAAATGATATAATCTTTGTCATACTGATAGTGTTTGATTTTGTTATTTCGACTCTCTGAAACATATTGAATCCCACATTTAGAAATGAGCTGAATTTTCTCCCGTTTCACTTTACTTTGCTTTAAGCCTTTTCCGAAATCAGCCTCTGTTGTATAACCTCCATAAATATCAGCTAAATCAAAGGTTGAAACACGGTTTTCTATAAAAACTTGAATCAAATTTGATATTTGATTCGTATTGAGGTTTTTGTCCCACAAACCCCAATTCATCGTTCCTGCAATTACAGGAGAAAGTTTTGTTTTCATTGTCAAAATATTTTAGTCCTTAAAATTATAAAAAAATAGTTTTAAATTGCTCTTAAACCAAAAGTTTTGACGAAACTTTTAACTATGTATTAACACGTATAGTCTTACAAAATTTTCAATATTGCATACAGATTAAAAAACAGTACAGAAGCCGTATTTCTTAGTCTAATTAAATATTTTTAGTTTTGTATCTTTATGAATAGTTTTAAACTAAAAATAAAATTTTCTAAAAAACTATAATTACCAGAAATAAAAACGATATGGAAGAGAACATAGCTACTTTAGACATTCGTGCGATTAACGAAAAAATCGAAAGAGAAAGTGCTTTTATTGATTTGCTGATGATGGAGATGAACAAAGTAATCGTGGGTCAGAAGTATATGGTTGACAGATTGCTTATTGGGCTTTTGGGGCAAGGTCATATTCTACTTGAAGGGGTTCCGGGGCTTGCTAAAACATTAGCCATCAATACGCTTTCTCAAGCTGTTCAAGGAAGTTTTAGCAGAATTCAGTTTACTCCCGATTTGCTTCCTGCTGATGTGGTCGGAACCATGATTTACAATATCAAGGACAATCAATTCTCTATCAAGAAAGGCCCTATTTTTGCTAATTTCGTTTTAGCTGATGAAATAAACCGTGCTCCTGCAAAAGTACAATCAGCTCTTCTGGAGGCGATGCAAGAAAAACAAGTAACCATTGGCGAAGAAACTTTTAAACTTGATAGACCTTTCTTAGTATTGGCTACACAAAACCCTGTAGAACAGGAAGGAACATATCCGCTTCCGGAAGCTCAAATGGACCGTTTTATGCTAAAAACCGTTATCGATTATCCGAAAATGGAAGATGAGAGAATGGTGATGAGACAAAATCTAAAAGGAGCTTACGAAAAAGTAAATCCGGTTGTGACAACAGAGCAAATTCTTCGTGCTCAACAAGCGGTTCGTGAGGTTTATATGGACGAAAAAATCGAAAAATACATACTCGATATTATCTTCGCTACTCGTTATCCTGAAAAATATAAATTAGAAAGCCTGAAACCACTGATCAGTTTCGGAGCTTCTCCAAGGGGTAGTATCAACCTAGCTTTAGCTTCAAAATGTTATGCCTTTATCAAACGTAGAGGTTATGTGGTTCCTGAAGATGTGAGAGCCGTTGTTCACGATGTGCTTCGTCACAGAATCGGAATTACCTATGAAGCAGAGGCTGAAAACATGACTTCCGTAGATATCATCAACAAAATCGTAAACGAGATTGAAGTGCCATAAAATTTTGTTTCAAGTATAAGGTTTCAAGTTCGCACAACATTAACCTTAAACATTAAACCTTAAACAAAAAAAATGGATACAAAGGAATTACTCAAAAAAGTACGAAAAATCGAGATTAAAACCCGAAGGTTAAGTAATCATTTGTTTTCAGGTGAATACAACACGAC
>JBEBUB010000017.1:0-18596 GCA_040393445.1 Flavobacterium beibuense | reverse complement strand
GGTTTCAGAAGTATAGTATGAAATAACCAAATCAGGTATAGTATCTGTAATAGTATTTCCAATAGTAGTTAAATTAAATATTGCACTCCCATCCGTATCGTCATCACAAAGTTCTAAAACCGTACCTTCTATAAAATCAATATCAGGAGAATCGTAAACAGTTATTGTAAAACTTTCGACCTGAAATTCGGTTGTTTCTAGATTATTTTCTAAACGAATCCAGACTGTCGCAGTAGTACCAACAGAAACTTGATAAGGTAATGTATGGTCAATAACATCTGTTATATTATCTGTGTTTGCGCCATTCTCTGAACTGTGAAAACTTACACTATGGTCTTCAAATCCTGTTAAAATGTCAGAAATATATTGTGACAGATCTATTGACTCGAAATCATCTTTATCATTATCACATAAGAATACAGGGTCAGGAGCCGTAAAACCACAATTGACAGTTACTAAATCAAATGTCCTTACTATAAAACACTCACTATTAAAGTCTTGCACCCTAACATAAATGGTTTGCGGATTAGATGTTGCCTGATAAGCTGTAATATCAACTCCCGGTTGCCAATCTAAAGCATTCCAATCTTCAACATCTTGCATGCTTTCATAATAATAGATTTCTGTTAACGGGTTTAAATCCGCCAAGATAATATCATAATTTTCTGTGAGGTCAAAAACTCCTAGTGTTTCACCAGTTCCTGCACATTCTTCTAGATCATTAGGGTAGCCAGGATTAATAGGGTCAGGCACATAGATATAAGTGGATTGTGATGGAAGTGTTACTCCACAAGGTCGTGTACCTTGAACAGAATATATACCGGTTTCTACTGCAATGTATGGATTTTCAGTAGCTCCTTCAATTGGCTCTCCGTTTAAAAACCATTGATATGGCTCTAAGCCTTCGGTTGTAGAAATAACTATTTCACAATTCTCCGTCATTGCAATTTGAGCGGGAGGTTGAGGCCTATCGTTGAATGCGGAAAAAAATCCCGACATAGAAAATCCGACGCCTTGTTGTACAATACTTGTTGTAAGTTTTAATACAGAAGTAATCGTTATAGCGGTGGGGCTTCCTATAATTAAATTATTAAATCGAAGCATATAAAAACCAGTTGTCCCGATAGGAATTCTAGGATTTCCGGTAAGAAGCTCCAAATCCATTCCGTTTAAATAAACCGGCTCTGTTGCACTTTCGATTATCGTATAAGCGAAATAAGGTAAATCTGCATTATTATAATTAATAAATTTTCTGGTAATGATATCTGTAGAACCTGCACAACCACCAATAGGCAATACAGTAGAGACATCAGTTTCACAATCAACTGCTGTACCTGAGTAAACCACAATCGGATTATTCGATTGAATAAAAGAGCTAGAGTATTGATTAGTTGTGTCTCCGTGATGAAATGTCTGAAAATTACCTGCTGCATTCAGATTATAAGTAACTGTTGCTCCTATCTGAACACCTGCTGCATTAAAATGAGCAACCTCTACAACCGTGTTGGGTTCTGCAGCCACAATTGTTGTCTGTTCCGGATGGTCTGCTCCTGTTCCTGCTGTTCCGCTTCCTCTAACAACCATATATTGGGTTCCTAAAACGTTTGTTGGAGCAATTTGATCAACCGTTCCGTCTTCTCCACTTCCGCCGCAAGCCTGAGGAGTATCTCCATAACTACCTACATTGGCCACTATAGGATTATTAGAAGCCAATAAGGCGCCAATAGGAGCTGTAAATAACCTACTTTGTCCTTGGTCAAGTGTTGCTAATAATACGCCATTAAGAGTTACTGTAGTATCATCTTCGATAGCCATAACAGAATATACGGGGTTTCCTGTATTTAATCCTACATAGCTACTACGATAATATCCCAAACGAAAAGCAGTTCCTATTCCCTCATTTCCGAAACTTACCAAAGAAGCATTTCCTTTAATATTCGTATTGTTGGTTCCGGGTGAATCAGAAGCTATATTTCTTAAGTTAACCAATACAGGTTCTGTAGCTTCAACAAATAATCCTCGATCTGAATAAGTAATATTAAGATCATTTTTAGCAACAGCATTAGCTGCTCCAACAAAGCGATAAGAAACAGGTGTTGTATCTGTCACATTGAGAGTGGTGATAAATACGCCATTACTTTTATATAAATTCACTGTAACAGGAGTAGTACTTAAAGTGGAAACCACAATCTCATTGGCATCACTCCAATACTGCCATGGAGAAGGCGCTATATAATGTTCTGTATAATATTGAGCATTACAAAAACTATAAATAAATAAAAAGAAAAAAAATAATTTGTTTTTCATACAAGTAAATATTGCCAATTCATCAAGATATCAAAAACCCAAACGAAGTGAATAGGTTTATTCACTTCGTTTAGATAATTTTATGTCAAAGATAACTTAAAACTCTCGATTGATATAAACCCAACCCGTAAAAGTTTCTTTTGCTTTGGTTTCAATCATGTAATAATAGGTTCCTGAAGGCAACTCGTCACCATTCTTAGATTGCCCTATCCATTGATTGGTGTAATCTCCTTTAAAGTCATATACTAATCTTCCATAACGATTATATATACTTACAGTATTAGCACCCAATCCGGTAAGATTGAAAGTGTCATTTATCATATCGCCATTAGGAGAAATTCCTTTAGGAATAACACAAAGAACAGTTGTTATCGTAATAGATGCAGTATTGATACAACCATCATCAATGGTTACCGAAAAAGTGAGTCCATTTTCAGGGATAGTTATAGTCGGATTCTGACTCAGATATTCTGTAATGTTGAATGCATTACTCCCTGTATGGATGACATTTCCGTTTTCGTTATACCACACATATTCCGATTGATTGTCGTCTTCTACAAACAGCCATGAATTTCCGCCTTCACATTGTTGATACAGTGAATAACCCGTTTCTTGCATTATATTTATCGTAAATTCTGACTGAGAAGCTGTCTGACAATTCGCTACATCTTCTTCCACAGAATACGTAATAGTATAAATTCCCGGAGTACTCGAAGCTGCATCAATTTCTCCTGTTGTTGTATCAATCACAAGTCCTGTTGTAGAATGGAAAGTTCCTCCTAAAACACTTCCTTCTTCAAAGGTCGGGAAAGCATTCATACCCGTACTACAAAGCGGAGTCGTGTATGAAAAATCAGTCTGAGGAACATCTGCCGGTAGAATCGTGATTTCAAAACTACTCGAGCTTTCTAAAATACAGTTTTCTAAATCTTCAGGCACTGTATAAACGACAGTATAAACTCCCGGCTGGCTTAACGAGACGTTAATTTCTCCCATAGCTGAATCGATGATAAGCCCTTCGGTAGATTCAAAAAAGCCTCCGGAAGCAAAACCTTCATATTCAGGAAACAGATTTCCTCCCAAATTACATACAGGTGTAGGATAAGAAAACCCTGTATTCACTGTTTGAGGTGTTATAAAAATCAACTCAAAGGTTCCTGAACTCTCAGCTATACAATTTTCAACATCTTCAGGAAGCGTATAAGTAACCGTATAGGTTCCTTCAACCATTTCAGCTAAATTAATTTCTCCTGTTTGCGCATTGATTGGTAATCCGCCTGATATACTGAAAGTTCCTCCCAACGGAGTAATAATACTTAATTCAGGTAGAATTGTATTTCCAGTAATACAGTATTGATTAGATTCATATTGAAATGCTATGGTTTCTAGAGGAGATAATTCGTTTACCGTAACTGTAACAGGTACTCTTAAACTCTCACAACTTGAAAATATTGAAGTTTGACTCACATAATAAATAATCTCTCCTACAGTTGAAGTATCAGGAGTAGGTGTTTCGCTTAATGCTATTCCACCAAACTCTTGGGTGTACCAATTTGGAATATGGTCTTCTAGAACGGTTACTTCAAGCGGAACTGCCGTTTGCCCAACACAATAGATCACATTATCTGCTATGGGTTCTGTAACACTACTTCCTGTGAAATTTATTTCGAGAGTCGTAGAACAATAAAGTGTTGTCCATTCATATCGATAGGTTCCTGCTACAGAGAACCCTGTTATGATTGGAGTGTTCGAAGTTGCGTCACTTATTGTAGTAGGAGCCGGATTATCATCATGTGCTGTCCAAACTCCAACTCCAGCTGCTAAAATTACTGAAGCCGTTTCTTCAGAACAATCTAAAGATATCGGATTATCTGATAAGATTCCGTTGTTTGCCGTAAAGGTGATAGCATCAAGAAAATTCCCTGTAGAAATTCCTCCTGCTGCCGAAATTGCTTCAAAAATAAATCTAGTTTGAGTTTGCCCTACCGGAACTGTATAAGTTCCTGTGTTATATACCCAACTCGTATTCCCTGCTGTGGCTGTATAGATTAGTGTATAAGGTCCTCCCGGAGACCCTGCATACAAACCACAAACATCTGTTCCTTGTCTTCCTCTATGAGCAAAACCGAAGTTGAATACAGTAGGTACTGGTGTATCAAAATCTTGATATACTCCGGATGCCATATTAGCATTCAACTCAATGTATTGATTTCCTGAATAAGCTGTTGTTCCTCCTCCGTTGGTCGTATTCGGCCAAAACTCAATCATTCCGTCTGAGGCTGTAGTTCTCCAACCTTGCACCGTGTTTTGATGGACAAAAGTAGGCCATCCTGAAGCCTGTGAAATAGTAGGGTGCTCAAAATCACTGTTTATTGTATTAATCAAACATTCCAAACTATTTCCTCCACTAGGAATACTCGGAGTACTTACACAAATATCAAATGAACCTGATAAGGTCGTACTCGAACTATTCAAAGAAACCCTAACTAAATATAGAGAACCTGGGGTTAATCCTGTTGCCATAATATAATTCACTGTACTACAAGCTACCGGAATCATGATGTCACATCCACCTTGATAAAGCGTAACGGCAATAGATTCAAAAGAAGCAATATTTGAGAAGTTTAAAAGTTGAACTACATGAACAGTTTCTTCTGCAACAAAGCTATACCAAACATCTCCTCCGTTAGCATTTCCACAAAGATCTGGTGCTTCAGGTGATACGGTAGCTCCCAAGAATGAAACCGTTTCTGATTGAATACACTGAACTCCCGAATTTACAGGAAGATCAATAGCTGAAACACAATCATTATTTGAGACAGGAGTATAAAAAGTATATTGCGACCAATCACTATAAACTCCGCCTTCACATATCGCCCTAACATACATTGTATAGGGAGAAACCGGATCTAATCCTTCTGCTTCATAACTTGCCTCATCTATAATTGTTCCTGAAGTCGGAGCAGGGTTGCCTTGTGGCACTACAACTACCTCCCATTGTTCTTCGTCTCCTAAAGATACCCACGTTAAATTCACAGCTGATGAAGTTGCACTATTTACTGTTAAATTTATTGGATAAGGACATTCACCTAATGCATTGGCTGAAACCGCAAAAATATTAGCAATTCCTGCAATAGAAGTTTTTGTAAAAGAAACTGATTGGATACTCTTAGCTACATTTTCTTCAGCTATATTCACTTGCCATTGATACAGCCTCGGGTTATTAAGCGGATTTTCTACAACTTGAGTTGCTCTGTTTACACGTCCAAAATTCCATGCAGCAACCGGCATCGCCGCTGAGAAAAACCAATCGGGTAATGTTCCTGTAAAAGTCTGAGTGGAATTATCCGTGAAAGTTATAGTTCCTGAAAGAGTCACAGCCCCGTCACCACAAGCTCCCAATATATAAATACTAAAAGCTTGCATCGGATTTGCAAAAGTTAAAGTTCCATTACTTCCGGAAGTGGCTAATCGTAAGGCGTTATTTTCTGAATACGAATTTAATTGATAAGACAAACCTGGAGTAGCCGCAACAATACTATTTATCAGACCACTTGAAGGTAAAGCATTCGGATAAGTCGTCCCCGGACTTGTTATTTGAAAATCCGTTGATAAGAAAGCCCAATTTCCACCATCTACTCCAATAGAAGTTGAAAGTAACGGATTCCCTACTCCATTCGCAATTACATCAGCTGTAAAACCTGATGAGATTTCAAAATGCTCATACTGTTGAGCCTTAACTTCCTCCCCTATGATTAGCAAGAATAAGGAAAGAAAAACTAACAAAGTATTTTTTTTCATATTTAAAGTTTTAGGTAGTTATTTTTTTACAATCTTATGAATTGTCTTTTGAGCATTTTCGAATTCTATCTGAACCAGATAAATTCCAGACTGTAAATCTGCAGTATTTAATATGCTGTTTGAAGTTCTAATAACTTGTTGACCCAGAACATCAAAAACAATCACTTCTTTTATTATTTCTAACGATTCTATATAAACCATATCGGTAGCCGGATTCGGATACATAGAGAACTCAGTTTCTGTCTGATTCTCAACTCCTGCAAAAGCTTCAGAATACGTACCTTGCAGATATAACGAAACAGGAATATAACCTTGTTGGTCAACAAATTGAGCCGCCGGAACAGAAAGCACAAAAGTATGTGTTCCCGGTTCTAGAGTTCCTAATTCTATTGTTCGTACAGGAATAACATCCCCAGGACACCAATTGTTCCAACTTGCCCACCATGCAGCAGATTGAGGGTTTGCTCCATAAATACCGTTAGGTTGCGTATTATATACTCTGAAAGGCTCACATGATAATCCTCCAGGGCGATACGATAGCACTTGAGTACCGTTAAAATTCACATAATGCCATCTTCTTATATATTCTTCACCTCCTTGGTTGGCACCATGATTAGAAGTGATGAGATAAAATTTTGCATCATAAATAGTTTCTTCGGTCTCAAAAGTAATGGTTCTTACCGTAGTCCCTAATTCGTCTGTAGCCTCTTCCTGATAATTGTTGAGATTTACTTTCATCGAAAGCGGATACAGAGCTGTGTAAGGATTATCCCAAGCAGAAACTCCGCTCGACACGAATTCTAAAGTTCCGTAAAAAACATCATTCCTGCCAGCACATCCAGCTACTTGAGTATTGGCAGCATAAGGCACACCAAAAATCTCTAACTCTGCCCAAATATCATAATTCGTTGTGATTTCAGGATCTTTGAATATTCGTGAAAGATTGTTCAGCGAATAAGTATAAGGAACCTCATTAGGCATTAAGTTTTTGTTCATAAACGGAGTTATGAATCTCCCGATTTCGATTCGTTGTACTTCATTAGGAGAATAAGTAGGTTGCCCTTTCGGGACAAAAGCAAGATTCACATTCCCAATTCGGTCATAATTATCACAAGCTGCTTTTACGATAACATTTACCGTTACGTCACTTCCGAAAGAAGCTAATTGTTCGTCTGTAAGCCGAGTGGCATACAAATCGTTTCGGTGTCTTATCACTCCGTCAGGAACAGGGTGATCAACAAGTGCTGCATAACCGTCATAGAAAAGAATTTCGTCAAAAACAGTATAAGAAATTTGTGAAAACATCGGAAAACATAGAAGGAGCCCGACAAGTGAGAGTAAAGTGTGTTTCATATAAGTGTAATTTATTGGTTGGTAATTCTTTACAACGAAACAAATATAATTATTTTGACGAAACAAAAAATAAAACTCTCCTTCAAATTATCGTTTTGAAGGAGAGTTTCTCGTATTTTATGTTATTTTATGACTGTTTCTCTAGCAGGAATCAGGCTTTGATGCTATTCTAAAATCTGCTTCGAATGTTCTTTTGTTTTCACTTTTGAAATCACTTCTTCTATGATTCCGTTTTGGTCAATGATAAAAGTGGTTCTGTGGATTCCGTCAAAAGTTCTGCCCATAAATTTCTTTTCGCCCCAAACTCCAAAAGCTTCGATAACTTTTCGCTCAGTATCTGCTATAAGCGGAAAAGGCAAATTGTTCTTTTCTTTGAAATTTTGTTGTCTTTTAGCGGTATCAGCACTCACTCCCAACAGTTGGTAACCCGAAGCTAAAAACCTATGGTGATTATCTCTTAAATCACAAGCTTCAACCGTACAGCCCGGAGTGCTTGCTTTAGGGTAAAAGAAAATAACTAGTTTTTTGCCTTTATAATCTAATAATTTATGTTGTTTGCCTTCTTGGTCTATTCCTAAATCTTCAGGAGCTTTATCGCCTATTTGTAGCATTAATGTTTTGTTTAAGGTTTAAAGTTTCAAGTTTTTCTAGTTTAAGATTGAACTTGAAACTAATTAATTAGCCACTTGGCTTATAAACTGAATTCGCATCAAACGAAGTTCATCATAGTCATAATCTCCATCAAATTCTTTCATAGCATCACTTATCTTGTCTGATTCTGATTCCATAAAATAATCGTGAATTTCTTCTTGTTGGTCTTCGTCAAGAATTTCGTCTATCCAATATTTGATGTTCAGTTTTGTTCCGGAATAAACGATTTGCTCCATTTCTTTGAGAAGTTCTTCCATCGAAAGTCCTTTGGCTTTAGCAATATCCTCCAAAGACAATTTCCTGTCCACATTCTGGATGATATAAAGTTTCAAAGCCGAATTGGCTCCGGTTGATTTCACAATCAAATCATCCGGACGAACGATATCGTTGTCTTCAACATATTTGGCAATGAGTTCTACGAATTCTTTTCCGTATTTTTTGGCTTTTCCTTCTCCTACTCCGTGAACATTCGCCATTTCTTCGACTGTAATCGGATATTTAAGAGCCATATCCTCCAACGATGGGTCTTGGAAAATTACAAACGGAGGCAGTCCTAATTTTTTAGCTACTTTCTTACGTAAATCTCTGAGATACTCCATCAGTTTAGCATCAGCCGTAATTTGCGCTTTAGCAACAGACACTATGGTTTCGTCATCAGATTCGCCATATTCGTGATCTTCGGTCATCATAAACGAAGTAGGATTAGCTAAAAACGCCTCCCCTTTTTTGTTCATTTTGATAACTCCGTAACTCTCGATGTCTTTATCTAAAAGCCCTGCTACCAGAACCTGTCTTAGTAAAGCCATCCAATATTTTTCGTCTAAATCTTTTCCTTTTCCGAAAAGGTAATGAGCATCCGTACGATAAGCTTTGATATGAGCGTTTACTTTTCCCGTAAGGGTAAAAATAATTTCTTTGGCTTTATAAATTTGTCCGATTTCCTTAACGGTTTGCAGAAGTAAAGCGACTTGATCTTTGGCTTCAACCTTCGTTTTCGGGTTTCTCACGTTGTCATCCATATCAGCTCCGTCTCCGGTTTCTGTATCAAACTCTTCTCCGAAGTAATGCAAAAGGAATTTTCGTCTAGACATAGAAGTTTCTGCATAGGCAACCACTTCTTGTAACAATGCAAAACCAATTTCTTGCTCTGCTACGGGCTTTCCTACCATAAATTTCTCTAACTTTTCAATATCTTTATAAGAATAGAAAGCCACGCAATGCCCTTCTCCTCCATCACGACCTGCACGACCGGTCTCTTGATAATAACTTTCTAATGATTTCGGAATATCGTGGTGAATCACAAAACGGACATCCGGTTTGTCAATTCCCATCCCGAAGGCAATTGTAGCAACCACCACATCTACCTCTTCCATCAAAAACATATCTTGATGTCTGGCTCTGGTTTTTGCATCAAGCCCAGCATGATAAGGCACAGCAGAAATCCCGTTTACTTGCAAGAGTTGTGCTACTTCCTCAACTTTTTTACGGCTGAGGCAATAAATAACTCCGGATTTTCCTTTTCGCTGTTTTATAAATCGAATAATATCAGATTCGATATTTTTAGTTTTGGGGCGAACTTCATAATACAAATTCGGCCTGTTAAACGAAGCTTTATAAGTATGTGCCCCGGGCATATCAAGATTTTTCAGAATATCTTCTTGCACCTTTGGAGTCGCTGTAGCTGTAAGCCCAATAATAGGAATATCTTTACCTAATTGCTGAACGGTGCTTCTAAGATTTCTATATTCCGGACGAAAATCATGTCCCCACTCTGATATACAGTGAGCTTCATCAATAGCCACAAAAGAGATGTTTTGTTTTCTCAAAAACTGCACATATTCATCTTTAATCAAACTCTCAGGAGCTACATAAAGTAATTTGGTAATTCCGTTTTGAATATCTTCTTTAACACGACTAATTTCGCCTTTCGTAAGTGACGAATTCAATACGTGAGCAATGCCTTGATTGGCAGAGATACCTCTAATGGCATCAACCTGATTTTTCATCAAAGCGATAAGTGGCGAAACCACTATGGCAGTTCCGTCTAAAACTAAAGCAGGAAGTTGATAACATAACGACTTCCCACCTCCTGTTGGCATAATTACAAACGTATTATTTTTATTAATAATACTCCTTACGACTTGTTCTTGTAAACCTTTGAACTGATTGAATCCAAAATATTTTTTCAGTTCTTTGTGTAAATCCAATTCCGATGAATCCATTTTCGTTTCAATGTAAATTTTTTACCTAAATTTGCATTCAATAAAAGTACGACAACTTTTTTAATCTGCAAAATTTCACATCAAGTTTTGAAAGCAACTGAAAAAATCCTCAAAAACGCCCATCAAGTTTTCAATCACGAGAGCAAATCAATAGCACAACTATCTGATTTTCTTGACGAAAACTTCGCAAAAACCGTAACCTCTATTTTAGAGTTAAAAGGCAAAGTAATCGTTACCGGTATCGGAAAAAGTGCCATTATTGCGCAGAAAATCGTAGCTACACTCAATTCTACCGGCACTCCGTCTCAATTTTTGCACGCTTCAGAGGCCATTCATGGCGATTTAGGAATGATTCAGCAAGGCGATATTGTGATTTGTATTTCCAAAAGCGGAAACAGTCCGGAGATAAAAGTTCTGGCTCCTATCATTAAAAATTTCGGAAATATTTTGGTCGGGATGACCGGTAATACCGATTCGTTTTTAGCCAAACAATCTGATTATATTTTGAACACTTTCGTGGAAAAAGAATCGTGCCCAAATAACGTTGCTCCAACAGACAGCACCACAGCTCAACTTGTTATGGGAGATGCTTTGGCAGTATGTTTAATGTATGAAAGAGGATTTACTGCCAATGATTTCGCTAAATATCATCCGGGAGGAGCTCTAGGGAAAAAATTACTACTCAAAGTAAAAGATATGCTCGACAGAGACAACAAGCCGAGTGTAACTCCGAATTCTACCATAAAAGATGTGATTATAGAAATATCTCAAAAACGTTTGGGTGTGACGGCAGTGGTCGAAAATAAGGAACTAAAAGGCATTATCACAGACGGAGACATCAGAAGAATGCTAGAAAAACAAGACAGCTTTTCTCACCTGACAGCTCAAGATATCATGACCAAAAATCCAAAAACTATTGAAGCTGAGAGAATGGCTGTTGATGCTTTGAATACGATGGAAAACTTTTCTATCACCCAACTTATCGTTACTCAAAACAATGAATATGTAGGTGTGATTCACCTTCACGATTTATTGAAAGAAGGAATTATATAATTGGATTTCAGCAATACCACATACAGATTTTACAAACACACATACACAAGAATAGATGAGTAAGAAAGATTTAGGAGAAATGTCGTTTTTAGACCATTTAGAATCCCTCCGTTGGGTGCTTATCCGTAGTAGTTTGGCTATAGTGATTGGAGCCTGTGTCTCGTTTTTCTTTATTGATTTTATTTTTGACGTAATCATTTTCGGACCTAAAAAACCGGATTTTATTACCTATCGATTTTTCTGTGAACTCGGAAAATTCTTCGGAGCTGATGAAGGAATGTGTATTCAGGAATTGAATTTCAACATTCAAAGTAGACAAATGGGTTCTCAATTTGCAGCTACAATTTGGATGGGAATCACAGCCGGATTCATCCTTGGTTTTCCTTTTATTTTATGGGAATTATGGAAATTCGTAAGACCGGCTTTGTATGAAAAAGAAAAGAAAAACGCCAAGTGGTTTATCATTATTGCTTCTCTTTTGTTTTTTATCGGAGTGCTTTTCGGATATTTTATTACCGCTCCGCTTTCGATTAACTTTTTAGGGAATTATTCCGTTAGTGCACAAGTACATAACGATTTTGATATCGATTCTTATATCGGACTCATCAAAACATCTGCAGTATCGTGCGGACTTATCTTTGAACTCCCAATTTTGATGTTCTTTTTAGGACGTTTAGGCGTAGTTTCACCTAATTTTTTAAAGAAATACAGAAAGATTGCTTACGTATTGATTCTTGTCGTTTCAGCTATCATTACTCCTCCTGATGTGGTTAGCCAAATCGTCGTGTCAATTCCACTCATTATCCTTTATGAAGCTAGTATCTATATCGTGAAATGGGTTACGAAAAAACAAGCATAACAGGAGCTTTTATTCGGTAAAAGATACTTTTATAAAAAATTTATTGAAAATATATGTCTCTTTTTTTTCTTATTTGAAGAGAAGTTGTATTTTCGCACACTCAAAATTAAAATAAATTCAGAAATAACATGGCAGTTTTATCAAAAATCAGACAACGTTCAATCTTAGTAATTGCAGTAGTTGGTATTTCACTGTTGGCTTTTGTCATAGGCGATGCGATACAAGGCGGAGTTTTAGGCGATTCTATGCGTTATGCAGGAACTATAAATGGAGAAGATATTCATTCTGAAGAATTCCGTTTTAAAGTAGCCAATCAAGAGCAACAAGGACAAGGAGGCTCTACTACTATGATTTCTAACAACTTATGGAGTCAAGAAATAAGAAGAGTTTTATATGCCGAGCAAATCGAGAAAGCTGGAATCCGTTCTGGAAAAAAACAAATCGAAGGTGTATTTGAACAAAACCCTCAGGTAAACTCTATGTTTCTGGATGAACTAGGAAGATTCAGCCAAGAAAAATATAACCAATATATTGAGATGGTAAAAGTTCAAAACCCAACTCAATGGAAAATGTGGTTAGAAAACTACGAAGAACAATTAATGAACTTTGCTAACGAGCAAACTTATAACACTCTTGTAAAAGCGGGTATCAATGCATCAAACGTGGAAGGAAAAGCGCTTTACAAAAGAGAAAACGATAAAGTTTCTTTCGATTACGTAATGTTGCCTTATACGTCTATAAACGATGACGAAGTAACGGTTAGCGATGCTGAAATCATCGACTATATGTCAAAAAGAAAAAGCCAATATAAAGCAGATAACTCTCGTGATATCGAATTGTTTTTAATCGAAAGCAAAGCATCAGAAAAAGATATCGAAGAAATCACGACAAACTTAGCTTCTCTGCTTGAGCCAAAAACAGTATTCAATGCAGAAACAAACGAGAACGAAACTGTTGACGGATTTTCTGCTACTAACGACGTAAAAGAATTCGTAAGTTCAAATTCTGACCTTCCGTTTAACGAAAAATATGTGTTCGCTAAAGAAGTTCCTGCTATCACAGACTTCACTGTAGGAACAACAACAGGAGTTTATAACGATGGCGAATATGTGAAAATTTCACGTATTTTAGACAGCAAAATCATTGCTGACTCTGTAAAAGCAAGTCATATCATTATTCCTTATGCTGGAGCTTTTCAAGCATCACCAGATGTTCTAACTACAAAAGAGCAAGCAAAACAACAAATTGATAGTATCTATAATTTAGTAAAAGGAAACGATGCTAAATTCAAAGAAGTAGCAGACCAAATCAACTCAGACGGAACAAAAGGAAGAGGTGGAGACATCAGCTGGGTGCAGTATTCTCAAATTTCTTATGACGGATTTGACCCTGATTTTGCTAAATTTATGTTCTTTAACCCTAAAGGAAGTTCTCAAGTAGTTGAGACAAAATTCGGATACCATATCATTAAAGTTGACGAAACAGGAAGCAAACAACCTGCTTATCAAATTGCTACGATTGCTCGTAAAATTGAGCCATCAACTACAACAAATGATGAAGTTTATACTCATTCTCAAAAAGTAGAATTAGAGGCTCAAACAAAATCATTCGAAGATTTAGCGAAAGAGTACAACCTTGAAATCATTAAAGCTAACGGAGTAACTGCTCAAGACGAAAACGTACAGAGTTTAGGTGCTCAAAGAAGTATCATTGTATGGGCTTTTGGTAAAGATACTGAAAAAGGAAGTGTAAGACGTTTTGATATTCCTCAAGGTCACGTTATTGCTAAAATCAAAAACGTAAACGATAACGGATTACAATCTGTTGAGCGTATGAGAGCTTCTATTGAGCCTATCATCAAAAATCAGAAAAAAGCTGCGATGCTAAAAGAGAAAGCTAAAGGTGCTTCACTTGAAGAAATCGCTCAAGCAAACAACGAAACTCTTAGAACTGCAACCGGAATTTCTCTAGCTAGCCCGAACCTTATGGGAGTTGGATTAGAACCAAAAGTAGTTGGTAGAGCGTTTTCAATCGAGACTGGTAAAGTATCTGAAGTTATCGAAGGTAAAATGGGTGTTTTCGTTTTAAAAACACAATCTGTAGTAGCTGCTCCTGAATTACCAAACTATGTGAGTTTCACTAACAGAGTAAAACAACAAACTCAAGGAATAGCTCAAACCAGAGTATTTACTGCTATGAGAAACAAAGCTGAAATTAAAGATAACCGCATCAATATCGGATTATAATCTTAAAATGAAAATAAAAACAAAAAAGCCTCAAATATTTGAGGCTTTTTTATTACTTGATTTTTTCTACATAAACAATATAATAGCGTGGTGTAAACCTCCTAAGCAGTGGTCTGACACCTATCTTTGAAATTGGATTTGCCCATTTTTCTCGGTCTAAAATCTTCCAACCTGTTTTCTCTAAAAGCCAGTCGAGTTGCCATGGTTCAAACTCGTGATAATGCCTGTCTCTCATATCGGTTTTACTTCGATAAGCCGGACTAAACCACAAACGTAACGGAACTGAAATTATCATTTTATCACACTCCACCTCTTTCAAAACCTGATACGGATTCAGCAAGTGTTCCAAAATTTCTAAAGCAGTAACTACTGAATAATCACTGGTTTTTAGAGCAGATTGGTCAATATCCAAATCTTCACCTTGAGTGTTTTGAACTCGAAAGCCTTGTTGTTTCATAATTTCAGAAAACGGGTTGGCAATACCCAAATCCAGAATTTTCTCAGAAACTGAAATATGCTTTTTCAAAAATTCTAATGTGTGTCTGTAGCGTTTCTCAGGGAAATATTTTTCGTACATCCTTAAAATCATTAAGTTTGTGTAAATTTACATAAAAAACAATTCGATTCTGTTTTAGATATTAAATGCCTAAAAATTCCACCTCAAAACAAGTCTTTTGGTTTAGCCTTATCAACTACTTAGGTGTGGTTATCGGTATTGTTTCTACACTTTTTATCTATCCGCAAAACACTGAGTTTTTAGGAATCGTCCGAACGATTGAGGCTTATTCTCAAGTTATTTTCCCTTTACTGCTTTTAGGAGCTTCACAAACTTTGGTTCACTTCTATCCTATTTTAGACAAACAATACAGAAACCGCTTGTTTCTATACAGTTTGTTTTCGGTTTTGGGAAATTCAATCATAGTGTTTTGTGTCGTGTTTTTGATTCTCAAAATCTTCAATTTCGATTATTCTCAATTGGTTTGGATTGCCTTCCCTATCGGGATTGCCATAGCCTTAAACGAAGTATTCAAACGTCAGGCGCTTAACTTACATAAAATTGCCTTCCCTACCCTGTTTGAAAAACTGATTCCGAAATTGCTTTTGCCTTTGGCTTTTATCCTAATAGGAGCAATGGCTATTGATGAACTTGAAGGGATTATGCTGTTTGTATTTGCTTATATTCTGATTCTGATTCTCACCTCTATTTATACCGTTTCTCACGACCAAACCCGATGGGATTCTCGTTTTAGAAACATTTTTGTAACTATCCCTAAAAAGGAATATTTCAGATATAGTTTGTATGCTTTTACAGGAAGTTTAGGTTCGCTTTTGGCTTTTCGGATTGATACAATCATGCTCAATATTCTGGATTATTCTATGGATAGCATCGGGATTTACAGCATCGGAGTAGTGTTGGCTTCTACTCTGGCTATTCCGGCTACGGGGATTTTTGCCATCCATTCTCCACTCATTTCAGATTACGTAAAAAACAATAAAATATCAGAATTAGGTTCGAAATATAAAGAAACAGCCAAACTCCTTTTTGCTGTCGGAGCAGTTTTTTACAGCTGTATATTCCTCGGGATTGATGATTTGTTTTCGCTTTTACCGGCTTATGATAAATTAGTCCTTTCTATCCCAGTTATTTTGGTTTTAGGAATCGGAATCATTATCAATATGGGAACTGGTTTTAATTCTGAAATTATTACTTATTCTAATTTCTACCGATTTAATGTGGTTGCTATCTTACTGATGATTTTCCTGAATATCGGTTTAAACCTGTTGTTTTTACTTTATTTCAAGATGGGGATTATCGGTGTGGCTTATTCCTCTTGTATTTCGATTATCGTTTTCAATCTATTGAAAATCTATTATATTTATCATAAATTCAGAATTTTACCGTTTGATAAGAAATATGCAAAATTATTATGTGTCGTTTTACTGACAGGAATATTACTCTATCTCACACCTGAAATCCCATCTGTTTTTTGGAACTTGGCAGTAAAAGTTTCTCTTTGTTTAGGGATAAATTTCGGACTAATTTACAAGTTTAGATTAGTGCCTTTTTTAAATCAGAAAATAGAAAACCTATTACGTAGAATTAGAAATTAATCCGGAGAATATTGTATATTTGTTTTTAATGACTTGCATTTAAACATGACTGACCAAAAACAAAATAAATACGACAAAGCCTATCTAAAAATCGCTAAAGAATGGGGGCAGTTGTCTTACTGCCAACGTAGAAAAGTCGGAGCGATTATCGTAAAAGACCGAATGATTATTTCTGATGGTTATAACGGAACTCCATCAGGTTTCGAGAATTGTTGTGAAGACGATATGGGTTACACCAAATGGTATGTGCTTCATGCAGAAGCTAATGCCATTCTAAAAGTTGCCCGATCTACCCAAACTTGTGACGGAGCCACACTTTATATCACACTTTCGCCTTGTAAAGAATGTAGTAAACTCATTCATCAAGCAGGAATTACAAGAGTGGTTTATCACGAGAGTTATAAAGATGCATCAGGAATCGAATTCTTAAAAAAAGCAGGTGTCGTTGTTGATTTCATAGATAATTTAGACTAAAAAATTGAAAATAAAGCCCATATATATTCCTTTTCTGATAGCTTTCATTTTGATGGTCGGAATATCTATTGGGATGACTTTGACTTTTATTTATCAAGCCTCCAACCAAATATCTTCTACTTCTGAGAATCGAGACAAACTCGATAGACTCATTCACCTTATCGAAAATGAATATGTTGATGATGTTGATACTGATTCAATCGTAAATATTGCCGTTAACGGAATTTTAGAGCAGTTAGACCCGCATTCGGTTTATATTGACCCTGAGAATTTCGAATATATAGAAGAGAGTATGAGAGGAAATTTCGTAGGCATCGGAATCAATTTTTATGTTTATAAAGACACACTTACTGTCATCCGAACCATCGAAAACGGTCCTTCTGAAAAAGCAGGATTAAAAGCCGGTGACCGAATTCTCTTAGCCAATAACGACACTATTTTTGGTAAAAAATTATCATCTGATTTTTTGGTTACTAAACTCAAAGGAGCTAAAGATTCAGAAGTTTCTTTAAAGGTTTTCCGTAAAGCAGAAAACAAGTTTTATGACTTTAAAGTAAAACGAGATGTCATTCCGCTAAAAAGTGTTGATGTGGCTCTAAAACTCAACCAAAACACCGGGTACATCAAAATAAACCGTTTTGCGGAGACTACTTATACCGAATTCAAAACAGCATTACAAAAACTTAATAGGCAACACATCAACAAGCTGATTGTTGATTTACGTGATAATGCAGGAGGGTATGTAGATGCTGCAATCTTGATTGCAGATGATTTTTTGGCAGAAGGGAAACTTATCGTTAAAACCAAATACAAAAAAGGACAAGAAGAAAACAATTATGCCACTTCAAACGGACTTTTCGAGCAAGGCGAACTCTTTGTTTTAATCAACGAAAACTCTGCTTCTTCGAGCGAAATTTTGGCCGGAGCCATTCAAGATAACGACAGAGGTACCATTATTGGGAGACGTTCGTTTGGCAAAGGCTTAGTACAACGAGAAAGCTATTTTCCTGATGGTTCAGCGGTGAGGCTTACGGTAGCTCGATATTACACGCCAACTGGACGTTCTATTCAAAAAGATTATAGCGATAGAGAACGTTATTTTTATCATTGGGAAAAAGAACAGGAAACTGAAGAAGAGGAAATTCCACTAGCTGACAGTTTGAAATTTTATACTCCTCAAGGAAAAGTAGTTTATGGAGGAGGCGGAATTTATCCGGATATTTATATTCAAAACGACGAACTAGAAGACGAATCGGTTTCGTTTATGATGACTTCTGCCCTTACGAATAATTTCGTTTTTGAAACCATCGATAAAAACCGAACTACTTTTCAAAACTTGCCTTTAGAAGCATTGGAGAAAACGCTAAAAGCAAATCACAACTATTATAGTGAGTTTAGAAATTATTTGATTCGTCAAGGTATTCATTTGTCATCCTTAGACAAAAACAGAACAACCATCGAAAAATATCTCAAAGCCGAGTTTATTCGTCAGCTATTTTTAGAAGAAAGTTATTACAA
>JBEBUB010000016.1:0-18724 GCA_040393445.1 Flavobacterium beibuense | reverse complement strand
TCCTTGATTTTGCTAAATTTGCAGCGAGTTCTATAAAAACAAATAATTCCACAGATTATGGTAAAAGATTTATTCGAAAGAATCCATGAAAATAAAGGTCCATTAGGAAAGTGGGCTTCACAAGCAGAAGGATATTATGTATTCCCAAAATTAGAAGGAGAGCTTGGACCAAGAATGAAATTTCACGGAAAAGAAATCCTGAACTGGTCAATCAACGATTATTTAGGATTGGCTAACCACCCTGAAGTTAGAAAAGTTGATGCTGAGGCAGCTCAACAATACGGAGCAGCTTACCCGATGGGAGCTCGTATGATGAGTGGTCATACAGATATTCATGAGCAGTTAGAAAGAGAATTAGCAGCATTCGTACAAAAAGAAGCAGCATATTTGTTGAATTTCGGTTACCAAGGAATGGTTTCTATCATCGATGCATTAGTTTCTAAAAACGATGTTATCGTTTATGATGTAGATTCTCATGCTTGTATCATTGACGGAGTTCGTCTTCACCATGGAAAACGCTTTACATACAAGCATAACGATATGGAAAGTATCGAGAAAAACCTTCAACGTGCTACCAAAATGGCTGAAGAAACAGGAGGAGGAATCCTTTTGATTACTGAAGGAGTTTTTGGGATGAGAGGTCAACAAGGAAAACTGAAAGAAATCTGTGCTTTAAAATCAAAATATAACTTCAGATTATTGGTTGATGATGCTCACGGATTCGGAACTTTAGGAAAAACAGGAGCCGGAGCAGGTGAGGAGCAAGGTGTTCAAGACCAAATCGATGTATATTTCTCAACGTTTGCTAAATCAATGGCAAGTATCGGAGCTTTCGTAGCTGCAGATCAAGATATTATCGATTACTTGAAATATAACCTTCGTTCTCAGATGTTTGCAAAATCGCTTCCGATGATTCAAACGGTTGGAGCTTTAAAACGTTTGGATATGCTTCGCTCTATGCCAGAGCTTAAAAACAAACTTTGGGAGAACGTAAATGCACTTCAAAACGGATTAAAATCAAGAGGTTTCAATATCGGTGATACCAACACTTGTGTAACTCCGGTTTATCTTAACGGAAGTATTCCTGAAGCGATGATGATGGTAAACGATTTAAGAGAAAATTACGGAATTTTCTTATCAATTGTGGTTTATCCGGTAATCCCAAAAGGAATTATCTTACTTCGTATGATTCCGACAGCTTCACATACACTCCAAGATATTGAAGATACTCTAGTAGCATTTGAAGCAATCAGAGAAAAATTGACTAACGGAACTTATCTGAAAATTGCTTCAGAGAAAACGGTTGACGTAAGCTAAATTTTATAATCATCAGTGTTTAGTCCTTAGTCCTTAGTTTTTCTAAAAAAACCATTTTAGAGGCTTCGAACTAAGGACTAATAACTAACAACTAATAACCTATGATTACCATTGCCATAGACGGATTTTCTTCAACCGGTAAAAGCACTATTGCTAAACAATTAGCGAAATATTTAGGTTACGTATATGTAGATACGGGAGCTATGTATAGAGCTGTGGCTTTGTATGCTTTGAAACAAGGTTTTATCGGAGAAGATTTTTTTGATGTAGAAAAGCTTGTGGCAAATCTCGATAATATCGAAATCTACTTTAAATACAATCCGGAAACAGGTATTTCTGAGACCTATTTGAACGGAGAAAACGTAGAGAAAGAAATTCGCTCTTTCGAAGTTTCAGGTTATGTGAGCAAGGTGGCAGAAATATCTGAAGTTCGTGCTAAACTAGTGAAAGAGCAACAAAAAATGGGTAAAAATAAAAGTATCGTGATGGATGGTCGTGACATTGGGACAGTTGTTTTCCCCGATGCAGAACTTAAACTTTTCATCACTTCAAAACCTCAAATCAGAGCTCAAAGACGTTTTGAGGAACTTACGAATAAAGGCGAACAAGTAACCTTTGAAGAAGTTCTTGAAAACGTAACCGAGAGAGACTATATTGACACTCATAGAGCTGATTCTCCACTCAGAAAAGCAGATGATGCTATCGAAATTGATAACTCTGAACTGACAAGAGAACAGCAGTTTGAAGAGATTTTAAGATTAGTAAAAAGTGTTGTGGCTTAACTAAAAGTTTCGTACAATTCTCCTTTACTGATTAAAGCACCTTGTCTAATCAGATTAAAGATTTCTTCATTTCTGTCTTGTAATACTTTCTTCCCTTTTCTGATTTCAATTTTATCCGAAGTCAGGTTTCCAGATAGCCATACAATTCCTTCTTTACTTAAAAAATCAAGAGAATTATCTAGGGCAGAAATCACCACAGATTGTGCTTCGTGTTCGAAGAATCGAAACAAGAATATGTGATTCTTAGAGAAATGCTCTAGATATTCTGTTTGGTTTAAAGCGCCTTCCCAAACTAAATCAGAGAACACATCGAGTTCTTGTTCTGCTACTTCAGGCTTTTCAGTTTTGAGTTGTTCCCATTCGGCTTTGTCAATATTTTGAGAAGCTAGAAATCGAGCAAACTCTAAATGAAGTTCTTCAAATTGTTCTTTGGTGAGTCGAGTATATTTCATGGTTAGCCTATTTTTATACAGAAAAGCCTCCCAAAAAGGGAGGCTCTTCCGCCTTAAAACTTATAATTATGAAAAAAACTATTTATTATTGCTTAGCAATTATTGTTCTGCAATAATTTCGTATGGTAATTCTACGATAACATCTCTGTGAAGACGAACGTTAGCTGTATATTTACCTGTTCTTTTTACTGTTCCGCTAGTGATGAATTTTCTGTCGATTGAGTGACCAGCTTTAGCTAAAGCATCAGCCAAATCAATGTTAGTAACAGAACCGAAAAGTTTCTCACCACCTGCTTTAGCAGTAATTTTAATTTCTAATCCTTTAAGAGCTTCAGCCAATTTCTTAGCATCATCAACAATTTTTTGTTCTTTGAAAGCTCTTTGTTTTAGATTCTCTGCCAATACTTTTTTAGCAGATGGAGTTGCGAATACTGCAAATCCTTGAGGAATCAAAAAGTTACGAGCATAACCTGGTTTTACAGATACTACATCGTCTTTGAATCCTAAATTTTGTACGTCTTGTTTTAGAATGATTTCCATGTTGTTGTCCTTGTATTTTGAAGTTAGGTTCTGCAAAAAGGCAGAAACCAACAACTTAGTTTATAATTATTTCAATAAATCAGCCACATAAGGCATAAGTGCCAAGTGACGAGCTCTTTTTACAGCCACAGATACTTTTCTTTGGTATTTCAAAGAAGTTCCTGTTAAACGTCTTGGAAGAATTTTTCCTTGCTCGTTTACGAATTTCAAAAGGTAATCAGCATCTTTATAATCGATATATTTGATACCAGCTTTTTTGAAACGGCAGTATTTTTTTTGTTTGTTTGTGTCTATGTTAAGCGGAGTTAAGTATCTGATGTCTCCACCTTTTTTTCCTCCTGCAGATTGTTCTACGTTTGACATAATTAGTTTGATTTAGATTTAAGTTTTTCTCTTCTTCTCTCAGCCCAAGCAACAGCATGTTTGTCAAGAGCTACAGTAAGGTAACGCATTACTCTTTCGTCACGTTTGAATTCAGTTTCAAATTCAGCAATTACTTCACCTGATACTTGGAATTCAAATAAATGATAAAATCCGCTTTTTTTGTTTTGGATTTCATAAGCTAGCTTTTTCAAGCCCCAGTTTTCTTTCGAAATCATTTTAGCCCCTCTTGAAGTAAGAAAATTCTCAAATTTGCTTACTGTTTCCTCAATCTGAGTTTCAGAAAGAACGGGATTTAAAATGAAAACAGTTTCATAATGATTCATAATAAAAATATTTTGTTTGTTTATAATGAGGGTGCAAAAGTAATCATTTGATTTTAAACTCCAAAACTTTTTTAGAATTAAAATTACTATCTTTGCAGTCATTTTAGCAATGAAAACAAAAGCGCAACAAATAAGTGTTTTTCTTCTCGGGATTTTCCTATTCGTAATAGGATTTCAATCCCTTCACGTTGTGGAGCATTTTCAGCAAGACGAACAAGAGCACAAATGTACGACTCATAAGCATACTTCCGAAAAAGAAGATTGTTCGATTTGTGATTTTACTTTTAGTGCTGCTACAGATGTAGTTATTTTATCCTTTGATAGTTTTCACTCACTTCTTATAAATACTAAAGTAACAGCCATCTCAAATGCTGTTGTCTCTACACTTTATACTAATTATTTTTCCCTTCGAGCACCACCTATATCTTAACTGTTTACTGAGTTTTTCAATAATCATTTAAGATAACAAAAATGCGATTATACATTTCGATTGCTTTTTTGCTCATCGGATTTTTATCACATGCCCAATTTTCTCTTTCAGGGAAAATTACGGATGCCAATGGAAATCCATTAGCGGGAGCACACATACAATTAGGAAACACCAATACTTTTTCTGATACCAACGGAAATTACTCTATTTCAGACTTAAAAGCAACTGAATATAGGCTATTTGTGTCGTATTTAGGTTTCATTTCATTCGATGAAACATTAAATATTACAGCGAATAAACAACTGAATATTTCTTTAGAACAAGATAATAGTTTGCTTGAGAATATTGAGATTCATGGAGTTGTAAAACAACTAGAAAACAAACAACAAATTAGCAGTAACGTTATCCAGCAGAACTATTCGGGTTCTTTGATACAGTCACTCGAGAATGTAGCCGGAATTAATGCGATGACAATTGGTTCGGGAGCTTCAAAGCCTATTATCAGAGGATTTGGATTTAATAGGGTAGTGGTGGCTCAAAACGGCAACAAACACGAAGGTCAACAATGGGGAGCAGATCATCAGCTAGAAATAGATGCTTTTTCGGTCGAACAGGTCGAACTTATTAAAGGAGCGGCTTCTATCGAATACGGAAATGAAGCTATCGGAGGGGTTTTGAACGTAAAAAATGATGTCATTCCTGATGAAAATAGCTTTTCAGGAAAGGTTACTCTGTTTGGAAAGTCCGTAAATAATGCTGTAGGAACAGCTTTTGATATTAGAAAACGAGACAGTAAGTTTTTTTATAAGATTAAAGGCTTTTTTACTGATTTTGGAGATTATAACATCCCGACAGATACCATTATTTATTTAACTCGAAAAATCCCGATTCACAATCGAAGACTCAAAAACACAGCAGGAACGGAGTGGAATGCTTTGGGGCAAATCGGATATGTGTCAGAGAATTATCAAACGATTTTTACATTGACTAATAACCGAAATAAAACCGGATTTTTCCCGGGTTCACACGGAATTCCTGATTTGAACCGATTACAAGACGATGGCAATTCAAGAAATATTGGATATCCGTATCAGCAGACCAATCACTTTACGGTTCAAAATTCTCATAAATGGAAATTTGCGAACTCAGATTTTAGTGTTGATGTGGCTTACCAGAACAATCAAAGACAAGAAATTAGTGAGTTTCATACGCATTTTTCTAACCAAACACCACCTGAAAAAAATCCGGATGTAGAGCTTGATTTTAATCTTCACACGATTAGCTCGAATGCAAAACTTCGATATTATTTCGATGAAAAACATCATACTGATTTTGGTGCTCAACTTCAACATCAATCGAATTCTATAAAGGGCTACAACTTTTTGTTACCTGAATACAAACGAAATAATTATGGTGTTTTTGGTTTACATAATTATCGTTTTTCAGATAAACTCCGATTCAATATTGGTCTTCGGTTTGATTTTTCAGACATTATTATAAAGGAGTATTTCGATCCGATTTTGTATGAATATCTCATAGATAGAAATTATTCTGAAGATTTAGCTACTCAATATGCTTTGCGAAGTCCTGAATTGAAAAGGGATTTTAGCAATTTCAATATGAAAATTGGAATTTTATACAGTTGGAATCCATATTTAGATTTTGCTCTGAATATAGGAAGTAGCTTTCGAAATCCAACAGCGATTGAATTGGGAACCAACGGTATTCACCATGGTTCTTTCCGACACGAAAAAGGAAATAAGGACTTAGATTCCGAAAAAGGCTATTCTGCTGATTTTGAAATTCGATACAAAAAAGGAATGGTAGGGCTGAATGTGAGTTCTTATTTCTATTATTTCTCCAATTATTTATTCTTAAGACCCACAGGAGAATTCTCGGTTTTGCCCCATTCAGGACAGTTGTATGAGTTCTCGCAAACCGAAACTTTGGTGACTGGTTTTGAATTAGAAAACACATTGGAATTTCATCGTTTTTTCACCGAAATTGCTTTGGAATATATTTATAATCAACAAATCGAAGATAAATATCCTCTTCCGTTCACCCCGCCATTTAATGTTTTTATGAAACTCAATTATACCATTTCCGAAAATCAAAATACGAAGGCTTTTGTAAGTGGGAAATATTTTGCCCAGCAAAATCGTATTGCTCAAAATGAAGAAATAACCGATGCTGCTATACTTTTTAATTCAGGTATTTCCTCATTGCTGACATTGGGGAAAACTCAAATCGAAGCCTCTCTTATGGTTCAGAATATGCTTAATACACGATACTTTAATCATTCTAGTTTTTATAGAGCTTTGGAAATTCTGGAACAAGGAAGAAATATTCAACTGATACTTAGTTATAAGTTTTGAAAAGGTTCTTTTATCCAAAATTAAACAAGAAAACAAACATTTATTAATTTAAAATACACATCATGAAAAACTTAAAAATTATTACACTTTGGACTTTATCATTAGGTTTATTATCTATTTCTTGCTCTAATGACGATTCTGATTCTCAAACCGATACTCAAAAACCTTCCATTACATTGATTTCACCTCAAGATGAACAAGTTTTTGAAGCGGGTGAACAAATTCAAGTTCAGGCTAATTTTACAGATAATGTGGCTTTGGCTTCGTATAAAATAGATATTCATTATGCAGGTGATGGGCATCAACATAGAGGTTTATTGGAGAGTGAACATCAACAATGGGCTTATGAAACTACTGGTTCACTTTCGGGGAAATCAGATACAATACACTTAGATATTTCTATTCCTGCGAATGTAGAAGAAGGTCATTATCACTTTGGTGTTTATGCTATTGATGTTTCAGGAAATCAACAAGTTATTTGGAGTGAAATTGAGGTTCACAACCATTTAGATTAACGAAATAAATACTTCTTAGTTGTACCTGTTTGGCTGAATTTTTGATGCTAAGCAGGTACATTTTTAAGTAACTTTTAATTTGTATTTTGCCTTAGAAGTTTTAAATTTGTGAAAATCACCGGTTACTTTTTCTCATTAAAAACCAACTGTAATGAATAAAAAGCCTACTTTTAACCGACCACCTAAAGATGATTTTTTTAAAAAACTAATAAAAGAAGTACAAGAAAACATACTCAAAGACAAATCTATACAGCGAAAAAGCATCGTAAAAGCTTTAGGAATGTTGTACTTGTATTTCTTCTTTTATGGCTGTTTACTCTATTTCGGAAATTCGACACCGTTGCTCTTCACTTTTTATATGTTGATGGGCTTTTCGATGATTGTGATTTTCGTGAATTCTTTCCACGATGCGGCCCATAATGCGGTCTTTTTTTCCCGAAAACAAAATCGTTTGTTTTGTTATGTTCTAGAACTTTTCGGGAGTAATAGCGAAATCTGGATCAGAAGACATACTACTTTACACCATCCGTATCCAAACATTCAAGATTGGGATTGCGACATCAAACAAAGTGATGTTGTTCGAATTTTTCCGAATAGTCCGTGGTATAAATTCCATAAATACCAACATGTTTATATGTGGTTTTTATACCCACTTTATACACTGATTTGGCTCTTTAGTCGTGATTTCAAAGATTTTTTCGGAACAAAAGACAATTATTTGAAACGTATTTATACGATTCCGAAAATTGAATACGTCAAACTATTTGCAGCCAAATTCTTCAATTTGTTTTACATGTTGATTATTCCGTATTTGGTTTTAAATCAAACTTTCGGAACCATATTTTTAGCTTGGATAGTGATGCATTTGAGTTCGAGTTTGTTCGGAGTGGTCGCTTTGATTTCCACTCATGTTGACGAAGATGCAGTTTTCCCAATTGCTCCAGAAGATGGAGAAATGGGAACAACATGGGCTTATCATCAGATGCAGGTGACCAAAGATTTTAGCGCCGGGCATCCTGTGGCGGATTTCTTGTATGGAGGTTTTACCCATCATGTGGCTCATCACTTATTCCCAACTGTTGGGCATTTATATTACCCGAAAATTACGCCTATTATTAGGAGGTATGCTCAGGAGTATGATTTGCCTTATAAGTGTTATCCGGCTATAAAAGCGATTCGTTCGCATTTTACTCTTTTGAGAAATTCAGGCAGAGAAGGCAATACGCATTCGATTTTTAAGGCAAGAGAGTTATAAAAACAATCTAATGATAGCTTTTTCCGTAAAGGAATTAATTTGATTTTAGACCAAAATTCTAATCAGAATTGATTAAATTTGCGTTCTTTCAAAATCAAAAAACTTTCATGTCAAATGTCATTCAGCTACTCCCGGATCATGTTGCTAATCAGATAGCTGCAGGTGAAGTTGTGCAACGTCCTGCCTCTGTGGTTAAGGAATTGTTGGAGAATTCTGTGGATGCCAAAGCAACTGATATCAAACTCATCGTAAAAGATGGAGGAAAATCTCTAGTTCAAGTGATTGATAATGGAGCGGGAATGAGTGTTACAGATGCTCGACTTTGTTTTGAAAGACATGCTACTTCAAAAATCAGAATCGCAGAAGATCTTTTTGCGCTACATACCAAAGGGTTTAGGGGAGAGGCTTTGGCTTCGATTGCTGCTATTGCTCATGTGGAGTTAAAAACCCGACAAGAGCAAGAAGAATTAGGAACACACATTATTATTGAGGGGAGTAAATTCGTTTCTCAAGATGTAGCCGTTTTGCCAAAAGGAACTTCATTTTTAGTAAAAAATCTCTTTTTTAATATTCCGGCTCGAAGAAATTTCTTGAAATCAGATACTGTTGAAATGCGACATATTATTGACGAATTTCATCGAGTAGCAATGGCTCACCCGAAAATCAGTTTTTCGCTTTTCTCAAACGGGAACGAACTGTTTAACCTCCCGGCTTCTAATCTAAGACAACGAATTGTCAATATTTTTGGAGGAAAAACCAATGAAAAATTGGTTCCTATAAATGAGCAAACCGAAATCGTAACTCTCGAAGGATTCATAGGGAAACCTGAGTTTGGTAAGAAAAACAGAGGGGAACAATTCTTTTTTGTGAATAACCGATTCATCAAAAATGGCTATTTGCATCATGCTGTTATGAGTGCCTATGAAGGGCTTTTGAAAGAGGGTGTTCAGCCGAGTTATTTTATCTACCTTCAGGTGCCTCCACATACGTTGGATATCAATATTCACCCAACAAAAACTGAGGTGAAATTTGATGAAGAACAATCGCTTTATGCGATTTTACGTTCTTCCGTAAAGCACAGTTTAGGGCAATTTAATGTAGCTCCGGTTTTGGATTTTGAGAAAGATGCTACGCTTGAAACGCCTTATCATTTCAAAAACAAAGAAACAGAATTCCCAACTATTGAAGTTCGCTCAGACTTTAATCCGTTTCAACAGGAAACTAAGCCAAAAGCATCTTATTCAACTTCTTCTTATAAGAAAAGTACAGCCAGTTGGGAAGGTTTATATACAGGATTAAAAGAAGAAGAAATCATTCCGGAACCGGTTTTTGAACCGTTTATAGAACCTGAAAATGAACAGATTTTGGGTTCGTTGTTTGAAGAACAGGAAGAAGAAAATTCGGTTAAGACTTATCAAATTCACAGAAAATATATCGTAAGTCCTATAAAATCAGGAATCGTAATCATTGATCAACAAAGAGCTCATGAACGAATTCTATATGAAGAGTTTCTTAGAAATATCACCCTTTCAAAAACACTAACTCAGAAACTACTTTTCCCGATTACGTATTATTTTTCGGGCTATGAAATAGCTTTGCTAAAAGAACTTCGACCTGTTTTAGAACAAATTGGTTTTGAGTTTGAAAGTATTGAAAATGATAAAGCGGTCTTGGTTGGTTTACCGATTAATATTACCGAAAAGCAAGCCCAACAAGTTTTTGAAGAGCTTATCGTAGACCTCAAAGAAGGTGTTCCCGATACCGGTTTTAGTCAAAATGATAGTATTGCAAAGTCGTTGGCTAAGAGTTTAGCGGTTAAAAAAGGTACACTACTCACCGATAAAGAACAAGCCAATATCGTTGATGCTCTTTTTGCTTGTAAAGAGCCTGATTATTCGCCTTTCAGAAAGACGACTTTTATAATGATGAGGCTAGAAGAGTTGGATAAAAGATTCTAGCTGTTTTCTCCTACAAAAAATCTTTATGAAAACTTAACGGAAGGAGATTCTCTAACGAATTAGACTTATAAACTTCACCACTTTCTCCCATAAAATAAATTTCAATCGGGGTCAATTGCTTTTGCTCATATTCAGAAATACTTTGTCTGCAAGCACCACAAGGAGGTGTAGGTTTTTGTGTTGGATGAATATCTGAAGTAGCAGAAATGGCAATTTTAAGAATTGTAGCTTCCGGATAAATACTTCCTGCTTGAAAAATCGCTACTCGTTCTGCACACAACCCAGACGGATAAGCAGCACTTTCTTGATTGCTACCCAAAACTATTTGTCCGTTGTCTAATAAAATGGCTGCACCTACATGAAATTTTGAATATGGAGCATAAGCTTTTTTACGGGTCTCAATAGCTTTTAGCATTAAATCATGAGTTTGAGTGTCTAATTCGTTGATTGATTCAAAAACTGAAAATTCTGTATTTATAGTTATTTTTTTCACGAGGAATGGATATTTTAAAGTTATACGAAAGTAATGAAAAAAGATAAAAAAACCACAAACACTATGAATTCGTATTTGTGGTTTGTTATATCAGTTTTAAATTCTAATACTCATCATATTTGTCACCAAAATTGAAAGTAAGTGAGAAACGAAGCGTATTCTCTAGAGGGTTTTGCACTTTTGAAGTTGACATCAAATAAGAAACATCAATTTTCATAATGTTGTATTTGAAACCTGCTCCCAAAGTGAAATATTTTCTAGCTCCTTTGTTTTCGTTTTCACTGAAATATCCTAAACGTAAGGCAAAAGATTCTTGATACATATATTCTACACCAGCACCCATAGTGAACTCTTGTAGCTCTTCAGAGAATCCGTTTGGAGCATCTCCGAATGATTGGAATACTCCAGAAACCCAGTTAGTTTTTTGATAATCGTCATAGGCTTGAGCAATTTCGTTTGCTGTCATTCCTTCTTCATATTGAGGAGTCGGAACAAGGAGTTTGGTTGTTTCTAATGTAAAGCCGATAGTGTTGTATTCGTCCATAATGAAATCAAAACCAGCTCCTAATCTTAGGTTTGTAGGCAAGAAGTTTGAGCTGAATTCGTCATTATCATAGCTCAATTTCGGACCTAAGTTTTGAATATTGAATCCGGCTCTCCAACGACCATCGAAATCACTATAAGCGATTTGTTCTGATTGATAATAACCAGCAATATCAACTGCAAAAGTATTAGCAGCAGAAGCATCGGAATAAGCATCCGGAATTTTAAGTCCTGAACGGATATATCGAGCACCTACAGCCATCGCATATCTTTCGCTTAAGCGAAGGGAATACGAAAGGTCTAAAGCCAACTCACTTGGACTAACTGTTCTTCCGGGGTCGTTTGGACCTTCTGTAAGCACGATGTCTCCTAATCCGAAATAACGCAAAGTAGCCGCAGCAGCACTACGTTCGTTAAGTCTGTAGTAATATCCCAATTGTCCTAAATTAATATCATTTACGATTTCAGTAAGATAAGGAGTGTAACTAAGAAAAACACCTTGTTCGTCAAGCGAAAAAGCATATTTTGCCGGATTGTATTGTTGAGAAAAAGCATCAGCAGAAGTGGCTACTCCCACATCTCCCATACCTGCAGCACGAGCATCGGCCGGAATCAATAAAAATGGAACTGCTGTAGTAATTACTCTTTCTTGAGCGAAAGAATTTTGAAAAGCTAATAAACAAATAAAAAATAAACCTATTTTCTTCATATTCATATTTTAATTTTACTTCTATGCCATCTCGTTTCGGCTAGCAACCTGCAAATATAAGATTCTAACTTAAAGTATAACGAGTTTTTCGTATTTTTCTGATTTTTTACCGCTAAAAGTTGATTTGACGGTGAGTTTGTATATGTAAACTCCTTTTCCGATTCTATCACCAAAATCGTCTTTACCATCCCAAGTGATTTCTCGAGAAAGAAAACCTTCGGTTAGAATCGTACGATTAATGCTACGAACCACTTTTCCGGTTACGGTCATTACTTGAACTTGTACTTCGAGAGGTTCAAAAGGGCGATTATGAGAGAACCAAAACTCCGTGTAACTCACAAACGGATTTGGGTAATTCAGTACGTTTTCGAGTTTTATTTTATCATCACCAATTACTACAAACTGAATTTCGGCAGTCACCATATTGTTATAAACATCCCAAGCTTTAAAAGTAATAGTGTGTAAGCCTGGTTCTAAATTTCGGAACGGATAGGAAATTTTTCCTTTTTGATAATTGTCTAATTCTGTTTGATAATAGTCATTTAATATAAACGGATTGGTTTCATCTCCATCCAAAATAGCAACCATGTCATGCCCGATACCTCCAGCCGTGTTCATTCCGTTTTCATCTTCTAAGTATGCTAAGAAAATAGGAGAGTCGTTGGTGATTCCGCCTGAAATGAAATTGGTATCGTTCATGTAAAGTTTTACGGTTGGTGGCGTATTATCTACTGGAGCATTTTCGTTAAGTCCGCCTACTTTTATTTCGTCAGAAAAACCAGTTTGGTCTTCTAAAACCGGAGAAATTCTTTTTGCATAAAAACTGATTCTTCCGTAATCAATCGGGATTCTAATATCTCTTGGAACCACAAAACCGAATTCAAACTTCCCGCCAGAAACCGAAGCATTTCCTCTAAAAATGGTTTCTCCTAAAATATCAAAATCCATAGTTAAGAGTTCTCCGTTTTTGATGTAGCCATCGTTTCCCAAAGTAGTTCGGCTTATTTTTTTGTCAAAAATTTGAACAGCCAATTCACCATTATAATTAGAAACCAATTGTCCTGTTTCAGTCTGAATAGCTCCTCTGAGTTTTACATAGGCCAAAGCCTCTAGACTTCCTGTGAATTCAGCAAAAGGTATATCATTGATATGAGTTAGAACTGCTTTTGGTTTTGGAATTGCAAGTTGCAAAGCAGGGTCACCAATACACGCAACCATTCGAGTTCCTTCTATAGTGGGGGTGTAATCATTTTTTGCTCTTCTGAGGGCTTCACCTATAGTAGGGTAAGGTTCGTTTTCGTAATTACCATAAGAAAAAAGTACTTCACCTAATTTGATATTGAAATCTTCAGCTGTTGAAATACCGATAACTCGGGTAGTGGTAATCATAGTTACTGCACCTCCTTTTGGGTTCCAATACACATATTCTCCAGCTGTTGGATGTAGCGGATTATCGAATTTTGTAAACGTACAAGTAACGGTAACAAAAAGCGGATATTTATATTGATTAGACAAATTTTGTCCATCTACTTTTTCAAAATAGCGTTCGTGACCTAGACCTTCTTCACCTCCATGACCTAAATAGTTGAACATAAGCGAACCTGATTCGAAAGCATTGATGATGTCTTTTCGCACTTGCGGGTATCTTGCCCCTCCTGATGACGTTTCCTGAACGTAAGCATCAGCATAAATTTTATTTACGTTAAAGAAAGGTTTGTTTGATTGTATGACATCAGCTAATTCGTTGAGTTTAAATTGAAGTCTTTCATCACTGCTTTTATCAATGTCATCTGCAATCAAGGTGATGTTATTTCGCCATCTTCCGTAAGATTTTTCGTCATAATAATCAAAGACTTTTTGAATCATTTCTTCTGCTTGTTGGGTGGTGCTCACAAGCATTCTTCCTACAGCTACATCTGCCTTATCACCAGAATTAGTAACAAAACCTTCATTTTCGTCCATCATCCCGAAATAATCATCCGAACAATATTGTCCTTCACCAAAAGTAGAGTTTCCGTTTCCGTTATAAGGCTGGAAAATAGGAACGATATTGGTGTTGCCTTGAATTCGGTTTTTAAAATCATAAGAAGCATCCCCGAAAAGGTTAAGGTATTTTACTCTTTTCGCAGGAGTAGAAGCATTGTGATAAACATATCTCACAAAGTTTTTTATAGCTCCAATGTCTTGTTTTCCGGAAGAAAATTCGTGATAAATATTTTCTAAGTTTACTACTTTAACAACTAATCCTGAATTGTTTCTATGAAAAGCAGCTAATTTTTCGGCTTGTGTATTCAAAAAAGCAGGGGTGATTATCAGATAATCGACATCTGTAAATGTTCCTTGGTTGTTTTTTAGTACGGTTCCTTTTAGGTTTTGATTGGTTACTCTTGGGCTTTGCTCGCGACTAGGAGTGTAGTAGTCTGAGGGTTCTACTACTACATATTTTCGCAATTCTCCCATAAAAGCTTTTAAATTTATGGTGCTGCTTCCTGAATTCTCCTTTTTGGTAACATTATAGATGTCTGTAACGTCCCAAATCTGAGTTACGGAATTCATATTAGAGAGTTGATATTCTATCACTCCTGTGTTTGAAGCGGTTTCGTCATAACGGAATAAGAACTGTTTTCCTGTTCCTTTAAGTTGTCTTCTGGCTGTTAGGGCAATATAATCTAAATAGCCGTTAAGCGTTGGAACTCCGTTGTTGCTATAAGTAATTGTGATAGCCACAGAACTTGAAGTAGCATTAAACGTAGTATTCAACGATTTTTCTTTACCCAGAATATCGTTGTTTGGGTTAAAAGGAGCAGGAAAAGTGATGGTTCCGAATTCGGTATTATTAGCTTTTAATTTAAAGGAAGCACCTAAATCTTTGTTGATAGCGGTTACAACTCTTGCTTTTACAGGTTCTGAAGTAACGATATTAGGGAAATCAAACTGAAACGTTTGTTCGTTTTGAATCATAAATTGCTCTCCGAACCATTTTCTTCCGTAGTAAGTAAAGTTGTATAAATCTCTTTCGTGGAACTGATAGTCATCAAATTCGGCTACAGTTAGGGTAGGAGTTTGAGTGGGTTCAATTATCTCAGCGATTCGTTTTCCGTTTTCAAAACCACTAGCTGTGATGTAATAATAGCTTCGATCACTATATATATTAAGGTGTGTGTCGCTTTCTTTATTGTATGTGTCTAGCCCTTCTGCATAAAAGAGAATATAGTCTTGATTGTCAAAACTTCCGTCACCTTCTCCGCTAACCTGAATAGCTATTTGTTCTAAGTCAAACGGATATTCCTCGTTGTTTTTTAGAGGAAGCATTCTTCCACCGTTACCGTAAATTTTAATTTTTCGAGGGTCGGCATTATTTAGGTTCATCCCTAAATTTTGCAAGAAACTTTTTGAAAGTCTATAAACTCCAGATTTTTCTACATAAAACCGAAACCATTCACCTGTCGAAAGAACAGAGTTTGAGATTTCAGGAACCGAATTGATGCTTAAAGTATTGAAATTCGTTTGGTTGTTTCGAGGAGTAATATTCATCGATTTTATCCTTTTGAAGGAGTTTCCTTCTTTAATTATAGGAGAAAGTTGAAGAAAAAGATAATTTTTATTTCGACTAATAGATTTTTTTACAGAAGCTTGTGGATTTCCCGGGATTTTCTCTATGTCTAAACTCCCTAATTCTTCTCTTGATATGGTTTCGTAAACAATATTAGAAACTTCAAGATCATTTTGTGTTACAAAGTCATTAACAGGAAAGTCAAAATGAAAAAAAACCTGACGGCTTGAAGAATCAAAATAAAAATAGTCCGTTTGAAAATTAGGAATAGCATATTGAATGTTGTCAGAAAATAAAAGCGGATTATTGTTCCATTGAAGGACAATATTTTGTTGCTTTTGCCCGAACAAAGTCAAGCAAATAAAGGAAATTGTAAGGGTATATAAGGTTTTCATCACTTAACGATAACGAGGCGTTCTAAAAAATATTATCAAGCGGTAAAAATAATTCTTTGTATTTGAATTTTGTATAATATTTCTTTTAAATTTGCGTTCTCTGATCGTAGAGCAATTTTTACGACAAGAAAATATTTTTAAAAAATGTTGCATATTGATAGTTAATTATTATCTTGCAGCGCTAAAATCAGTAGTGTTAAAACGTATGAAAACAAACAGAGTTCTAATTTTAAATGTGTTTATGCTTGCTGCTTTGTCAGCGGGAGTATCAAGTTGTAGTAAGGGTTCTTCCAAGAATGTTTCTACTGCTACCGGATGGAATATTGACGGGAGAGATGGAGCATTTAAGTATAACTCCAAATTCAAACAGCAAGAAACTCCTATCGGAATGGTAGCTGTTGAAGGCGGAACTTTTACTATGGGGAAAGTGCAAGATGACCCAATGCACGACTGGAACAACACTCCGAATCAGCAACACGTACAGTCATTCTTTATGGATGAGGCAGAGGTTACTAATATGATGTATGCAGAGTATCTGTATTATATCAAAAAAGTGTTTTCTCCTGAAGAAGAAAATTATAAAAACATCTACAAAGGTGCGTTGCCTGATACTTTAGTTTGGAGAGATCGTTTAGGATATAACGAACAAATGGTGACACAATACTTAAGACATCCTGCTTATGGAAGCTATCCGGTAGTAGGAGTGAATTGGGTTCAAGCATCAGAATTCTGTAAATGGAGAACAGACTTTTATAATATGAGTTTGTTAGAAAAAGAAAGATACCTTAAAAAAGGGTCTAAGCTTAACGATCTTAGTGCAGAAACTTATTTTAGCACAGAAGGATACTTGATGTCTCCTAGCACTTCATTTGGAGGTGACGAAGCAGTTGTGTTGAAAAAACCACAAAGCAGAGCTTCAAGAAACAATCCTGATTCAGAAGATAAAAACGTTTATGCAAACATGGAAACAGGAGTTCTTAGTCCTGAGTTCCGTTTACCAACAGAAGCAGAGTGGGAATATGCTGCTTTAGGTTTAGGTGATAAAAGAGAATATAACCTTTATAGAGGTAAAAAGAAATATCCTTGGAGTGGTTCTTATACTCGTAATGGAAGTAGAAAGCTAAAAGGAGATCAATTAGCTAACTATCAACAAGGTAAAGGAGATTACGGAGGGCCTGCAGGTTGGTCAAGTGATGGTGGAGATATTACAGTTCCTGTAAAAAGTTATCCTCCAAATGCTTTCGGTCTTTATGATATGGCAGGAAACGTAAACGAATGGGTGCTTGACGTATACAGACCTATTGTAGATTCAGAAATGAATGATTTCAACTACTACAGAGGAAACGTATATATGAAAAACGAAATTGATTCTGTAGCTGGAACTCCAGTATTCGTTACAGCAGAAACAATCAAGTATGATACATTGCCTGACGGAAAACTTGTTGCAAGAGCACTTCCAGGACAAATTTCTAAAGTGCCTATCGGAGAAGAAGAAACTTATTTAAGATATAACTTCGACAAGAGTGATAACAGAAACTATAATGATGGAGATATGCAATCTAGTCGTTATTATGATTTCGGATCTTCTGAAGATGGTGCAGAAGCTCCTGCTAAACAAATGTACAACTCACCTCAACACAGAGTTGCTGCAGATAGCTTAGGTGGAATGCAACGTAACTGGGATAAGTCTTCAAAAAGAACTACTCTTGTAAACGATGAATCAAGAGTTTACAAAGGAGGTTCTTGGAGAGATAGAGCTTATTGGTTAGACCCTGCTCAAAGAAGATACTATCCACAATATATGGCTACTGACGATATTGGATTCAGATGTGCGATGTCTAAAGCAGGACCAAAAGTTTCAAAGAAAAAACCAAGAGGATAATTATTAACTATAATAATTATATTGAATAGAATAAAAACAAAGCCCTTTTTCATAAAAGGGCTTTTGTTGTATGAAAAAGAAAATACATTTATGGTTTTCAAGGATATTTACAGTAAGTTTCTAAAATCAAACGGAGTGGTTACAGATTCTCGTAAGGTGCAACCGAATGATTTTTTTGTAGCTCTAAAAGGCGATAATTTTGATGCGAATACATTCGCTTCCCAAGTACTCGAAAAAGGTGCCTCCTATGTGTTGATTGATAATAAAGATTATTATGTTGACGACCGAACTATCTTGGTTGAAAACACATTAGAGGCTTTACAACAGTTAGCCAATTATCACAGGAAACAATTGAATCTTCCGATTATTGCTTTGACAGGTAGCAACGGAAAAACTACGACTAAAGAACTTATCAATGCAGTTTTGGCTGAAAAATATAAGGTTAAAGCTACTGTAGGAAACTTGAATAACCATATTGGAGTTCCACTAACCTTGCTTTCATTCGATTATAAAACCGAAATTGGAATTGTAGAAATGGGAGCCAATCACCAAAAAGAAATTGAATTTTTGTGTAGAATTGCAGAGCCTAATTTAGGGTATATTACCAATTTCGGGAAAGCTCATTTAGACGGATTCGGAGGTTATGAAGGAGTAATTAAAGGGAAGAGTGAACTCTATGAATACATCAGAAGTGAAGAATTTGATGAAGACGAAGATGAAGAGCGAAAAAAGAAAGTTTTTGTAAATCTTGATGATGCTATTCAGGTCGAAAAAACAGAAGATTTGAATCGCTTTACGTTTTCTTTTCAAGATGAAAA
>JBEBUB010000015.1:0-19322 GCA_040393445.1 Flavobacterium beibuense | reverse complement strand
TTGCTCATTGCTCTGTATCTTTAAAATCTTTGTAATAGTATTCAATAAATCTGCTCCTGAAAAGCTGGGTGCAAATATACAAACTCTTTTTATTATAGCAAGTTGTTTTTTAAAAATATTTTGTCGAGGTAAAATATTTTTTTTCGACATATCTATTTTTCTGATTTTTTTCCGTAAATTTGCGTGCAATTTAACTACAAATTGCAATGACAACAACTAGTAATAAAATTGTCGGAGAGGGACTTACGTATGATGACGTTCTTCTGATTCCAAACTACTCTGACATACTTCCTAGAGAAGTAAGCATTCAATCAAAATTTTCCAAAAACATTATCTTGAACGTTCCTATCGTATCTGCTGCTATGGATACGGTAACCGAAAGTGCTATGGCTATTGCTATGGCTCGTGAAGGTGGTATAGGAGTTTTACACAAAAACATGACTATCGAAGCTCAAGCTCAAGAAGTCAGAAAAGTAAAACGTTCAGAATCCGGAATGATTATCGACCCGGTTACGCTTTCGCTAAATGCTACCGTAGGTGATGCTAAAAATGCGATGAAAGAATTCGGTATCGGAGGCATCCCGATTGTGGATAACAACAACATCCTAAAAGGAATCGTAACCAATAGAGATTTACGTTTTGAGAAAAACAATGCTCGTCCGGTTACTGAAATCATGACTTCAAATAACTTAATCACTGCCAAAGAAGGTACTACCCTACCTGAGGCGGAAGTTATTCTTCAAGAAAATAAAATCGAAAAACTTCCTGTTGTAAACGACAACTATGAGCTTATCGGGCTTATCACGTTTAGAGACATCACAAAACTCTTCCAAAAACCAATGGCCAACAAAGACCGTTTTGGTCGTTTGAGAGTTGCTGCAGCGGTTGGAGTAACACATGATGTTTTGAAAAGAACCGAAGCTTTAGTGAATGCAGGAGTTGATGCTGTAATCATTGACACTGCCCACGGACATACAAAAGGAGTGGTTGATGTGCTAAAACAAGTAAAAAGCCAATTCCCTGATATTGATGTCGTAGTTGGTAATATCGCTACAGCCGAAGCTGCTCGTTATTTGGTTGAAAATGGAGCCGATGCTGTAAAAGTAGGCATTGGTCCTGGTTCTATCTGTACGACTCGAGTAGTGGCAGGTGTTGGTTATCCTCAATTCTCAGCTGTTTTGGAAGTAGCTCAAGCGATTCAAGGCACAGGCGTTCCCGTAATTGCTGATGGAGGAATCCGTTATACAGGAGATATTCCGAAAGCTTTAGCAGCAGGGGCATCGAGTGTGATGTTAGGTTCGCTTTTAGCAGGAACAAAAGAATCTCCTGGAGAAACTATCATTTTCGAAGGAAGAAAATATAAATCATATAGAGGAATGGGTTCTGTTGAAGCCATGCAAGAAGGCTCAAAAGACCGTTATTTCCAAGATGTAGAAGACGATATCAAAAAATTGGTTCCGGAAGGAATTGTAGGTAGAGTACCATATAAAGGCGAACTTAACGAAAGTATGCTTCAGTTTATCGGAGGATTAAGAGCCGGAATGGGTTATTGTGGAGCAAAAGATATCGAAACCCTACAAAAAACAGGGCGTTTTGTGAAAATCACTTCAAGCGGAATTCACGAAAGTCACCCTCATGATGTGACCATCACCAAAGAAGCTCCAAATTATTCGAGATAATTCAGAGTTTTTAATTTTTCCATAAAAATACTTATTCCCTTAGTAGCAGTTTCTTGAATACCAACAAAGTCAAGACCTCTTACTAAGGGAATATTTTTGTCTATAATGAATATCGAAGCATTTGGGCGTACATACGAAACCAAATTAGCAGCAGGATATACCTGCAACGAAGTTCCGATAACCAGAAAAATATCTGCTGTTTCTGCAATAGCAATCGCTTTATCAAAAAGCGTTACATTCTCACCAAACCACACTATATCAGGGCGAAAGCGGCTTCCATCAGGAGCATAATCATCCAAAGTCATATCTGTATCAACATAAGTGCTGTGTGATTTATCCCAACTGCTACATTTAGAAAGCAAACTTCCGTGAAGGTGCAACACATCGGTAGAACCTGCTCTTTCGTGCAAATCATCTACATTTTGAGTAATAATCTGAACATCGAAATCTTTTTCTAATTCGGCTAAAGCCAAATGAGCTTGGTTAGGATGTGCTTCTTTGAGTTGTCGCCTTCGCTGATTATAAAACTGTAATACAAGCTCCGGATTCTTCTGCCAAGCCTCAGGAGTAGCCACATCTTCGATATGGTAGCTTTCCCACAATCCATTACTGTCACGAAAAGTTTTGAGTCCGCTTTCTGCACTAATTCCGGCTCCGCTTAATACTACAAGGTGCTTTTTGGTCATTACTCCTCAAATTCAATTTTCTTGGTCGTATTGATTTTAGCAATCAGATAGGGTTGTGTGAAAGCCATAGTGGTCATTCCGTCAGGATAAAACTTTTTCACTTTTACGATGACTTTGTTGCCTTCCTGTCTCACTTCATCAATCCCGATTGCATAACCGCCTGTGTTTTTTTCACCCATAAACAGCGCTACTACTCTGCTTTTAGCAAAGTCAACATTTGGTACCAATTCGTCTTCTACTGTAGTGTATATTTTTTTCAAATCAATATGATTATCAATCACTTCAAACGATTCTTTCTTTTTGCCTTTATAGGCAGAATCTGTTAGAACTTGATAGGTAATCGTTTTTGATGTTTTGGCTGAATTACAAGAAAACAAAATCAATACAGTTAATAAGGCAACGAGTTTTTTCATGAGTAGTTGTTTTTGCTTCAAAAATACAAAAATTAAACCAACATCATAAAGTAATAATTTGAGCACTTGGTTACGACCTTATTCTTCTAGACATTTAAATTAATACAAGTCATTAGATATATTAATACCACATAATATCGCACATCTCTATGGCAATTCTTCGAAATGAACTTAACTTGCAGTTCAGCTCCATATATATCAATTAATTTATTTAAACCTACCTTAGCAATAAGTTTATTATTCCAGAATATATAAGAATAGATTTTAGGGTATATAAAATACAAGGGATTATCTATAACTTTGATTGTATTCTCTTCAATCTTAAATTTTGAATAAAAAGGAAAATTAGAACTCAATATTTCTATATTATTTCCTAAGTCTTGATATAATAATTTAATGGATAAAAATGAGTTTGTTACAACAGCTATTTTTTTATCTTTCTCAAAAATCTTACCTGTAATTTTAAATCCAAAATAAAAATTTCTATCTATTTTAAATAGAAGTTCATCATCTTCATATACCAATATACTACCTATATTACTTATGGGTACTCTTATATAAATCATCTCTTTTATTCAATTAAATTTAGATTCTAAATTAGAAGTTTCTACACATTAAAATCCTCTTAATTCATCAAAGATAAAATTTTAATTCTTTTTGTTAGCATCTTATTATAGAGAACTCCAAATACTTACCTCTAAACTTTTTTACTTTTTTTTAAGAACTCATTTCAGTTGGTTTTGTATCTTTGAACACTATGAACGAAACGACTTTACAATTAGCTTCAATGCCCGGATTTATCAGAACGATATTAATCATCGTTGCTGTGTATTATGCTATGAAATTTTTAATGCGTCTGCTTGCTCCTATCTTGATGCGAAAGTTAGTTCAAAAAGCAGAACAAAACTTCCGTCAGGCAAACGGACAGTATTATTCAGAGCAACAACAAAATCAATATCAGAATCCTCAAAAACCGACTTCATCTAAATCAGAAAACCCACGTCCGACCAAACAAGTAGGCGAATATATTGATTATGAAGAAATTGAATAAACATTTTCTTTAGCTATGATTATAAAAACCGCTTGGAAGAATATCTGGTTTAAGCCTTTAAACACTGCTCTAAGCATTATTTTGCTAACGGCAAGTGTGGCTATTATTTCGTTGTTGATGTTGTTGCAACAACAGTTTGAAAACAAATTCACCAAGAATATCGAAGGAGTTGACATGGTTATGGGAGCCAAAGGTAGCCCACTGCAACTTATTCTTTCATCGGTTTATCAACTCGATGCCCCTCCGGGAAATATCAACTACAGAGAAGCTCAAGCTTGGATGAAACATCCTTTTGTGGAAACCGCTATTCCGCTTGCTTTTGGAGATAACTATCTAGGTTACAAAATTGTCGGGACAACCCCTGATTACGTTACAAAATTTGACGGAACCTTCGCTCAAGGTGACGTTTTCAAAGAAGATTTTCAGGTAGTCGTGGGTTCTAAAATTGCTCAAAATCTAGGTTTAAAAATCGGAGATGAATTCTTTGGGACTCACGGAGACAGCAAAGAAAGCGAACATGTTCACGATAACCATCCTTATACCGTAGTTGGAATTCTCGCTCCAACAGATAAAGTTATCGACAACTTAATCCTTTGTTCTGTAGAAAGTGTTTGGGGTGTTCATGAAGAACACAATCATGACGAGCACGAGCATGACCATGAAGAAGGCGAACATCACCATCACGAAGGTGAAGACCATGAACATGAACATGAACATGATCACGACCATGACCACGAGCATTCAGACAGTAGAGAAATCACAGCTGTTTTACTGAAAATAAAAAACAAAATGGCTTTTGTGTCATGGCCAAGACTCATTCCGCAAAACACTAATATGCAAGTGGCTTCACCTGCTATCGAAATCAACAGACTCTTTACGCTTTTTGGTTTCGGGTTGGATGCTTTACAGTATCTGGCTTACGGAATCATGCTTATTTCAGGAATTAGTATTTTTATTGCTCTATACAACACTTTGAAAGAACGAAAATATGAATTTGCACTAATGCGAATTAGCGGAGCCGGAAGAGGGCAACTCTTAGGATTAGTTCTTTTTGAAAGCCTTCTTTTGTGTGTAGTTGGGTTTATACTTGGTACGGTTGTTGGAAGAATCGGCTTGTGGTTAATTTCTGGTTCAACAGCAGAGGAATACAAAATGGAATTCAATCCGTTTGTGTTTCTTTGGGATAAAGAAGGAATCTTATTCTTAATCACTATTTTTGTCGGAATTATAGCAGCTCTTATTCCTGCTATCAAAGCCTATAAGTTGAATATATCTAAAACTTTGAACAATGCGTAGAATTTATTGGGTTTTCATCCTGATTTTCGGAATCTTTATCGCTTTGGAACTCAATTTTGTTCCGTCAGAAAAAGCACCTTTTACTTCAACAAAAACCGATGCTCAAATTCAGCATTCGGGATTTTTGGGTTTGAATAATCCTGTATCAGTAGAGGAAAATTTCGTTGTAAACGACACCATGACTTGGAGTCTTTTAGGAAAAATAAAATACGAAAACAAACCTCATAAAGATTATCCTGAAGGAGTAATGTTTCCGGTTATCAACGACCAACTCAAAGCAAAAAAAGGAAAAAGAATTGTGATTAGTGGCTTTATTATCCCGATTGATAACGAATCGTATGCCTTGAGCAAAAACGTTTTTGCCGCTTGTTTCTTTTGTGGCCAGGCTGGTCCTGAAACCATTATGGGAATCAAATTCAAAGACCTTAAAAAACGTTTAAAAACAGACCAATACGTAACTTTAGTAGGTACATTCCGTTATAACGACAATGACGTTGAAGACTGGATTTATCACATTGACAATGCTGTAATTGTTAAAGGAGGCTGATTTTTTACGACACTTTATTATGAAAAAGCTCCTTTATATAGCTCTACTTTTGCCTTTGTTGAGCTTTGGCCAAAAAACCACAGAAATCAAGGTTATCAATTCCGATTTTGTTGATTTTAATCAAACGGAAGTGCCTGATGCGGTTTTATATACGGGAAATGTTCAGGCAAAACACGAAGGAGCAACACTCTATTGCAACAAAGCTTATCTTTTCACAAAAACCAACCAAATCAAGGTTTTCGGGAATGTGCAAATCCAACAAGGTGATACGCTTTTTCTAGACAGCAAATACGGTGAATATAACGGGAACACTCGACTTGCTTTAGCATCGGGTAGTGTAGTGATGCGAGACCCACAAATGACTCTCACTACCGAGATGATTCATTTTGACCGAAACACCCAACAAGCGTATTACAACAATCACGGAACCATCATCAACGGGGAAAATACTCTAAAAAGTATTTCAGGTAGATATTTCGCTTCAGAAAAACTCTTTAAATTTCGTAATGCTGTAGAAGTCACTAATCCAGAATATGTGATTAACACCAATTATCTGGATTATTATACTGATTCCGGTTTGGCTTATCTTACGGATGCTTCGACCATAAAAAGTGAGGATACGTTCATCTATACCGAAAAGGGATTTTATGATACGAAAAATAACTTCTCTCACCTGACCAAAAATTCTCATATCCTTTATGATAACAAACGAATTGAAGGGGACAGCATTTATTATAACCGAAAAACGGAATTTGCATCAGCTACTAATAACTTCAAAATTACTGATACTATCAACAAATTTGTGGCTAAAGGTAATTATGCAGAAGTTTACAGACTTCAGGATTCATTGATGCTCACCAAAAGAGCTTTATTGATTACAGAAAGTGAAGAAAACGATTCGCTTTATATGAATGCTCAACGTATTATCGTTACCGGAAAACAAGGCCAGCGAATCATTAAAGCCTTCAAAAACGCCCGATTTTATAAAACCAATATGAGCGGAAAATGTGATTCGTTGCATTCAAACGAAATGACAGGCATCACACAGCTCATCGGACGTCCGGTTTTATGGAACGGAGAAAGCCAAATGACAGGTGATTTGATGCATTTGATTTCGAATAAAGAAACTCAGAAAATGGACTCCCTTAAAGTCTTGAACAATGTTTTTCTTGTCGAAAGAGACACGTTAGGCACAGGCTTTAATCAGGTGAAAGGGCAAAATCTTTTCGGAAGATTCAACGACGGAAAATTAGCCGAAGTAGATATCATCAAAAACACCGAAATGATTTATTACGTTTATGATTCCGAGAACGAATTATACGGTATTGACAAAAACACCAGTAGCAAAATCAACCTTACTTTTGATGAGGAAAGCAAGATAGAAAACATTACTTTTTTTGAGTCGCCAAAAGGAGAAACCTATCCTGAAGACAAACTCCCTGAAAACGTCCGAAAACTACGAGGTTTTATCTGGAGAGGTGATGAACGAATACTTTCTAAAGAAGATGTCATTCCGCCTGACGAAGAAGTAGAAATAGAAAAAGAAGAATAAAAAAAGCCCGAGATTTCGGGCTTTTTCGTGGATAAATGTTGATTATTCAAAATCTAATTTATAGACACTACTGTTTTTGATATCACTGTGTGAAGAAAACGTAACATCTAAATCTTTAACCAAACCTGAATCTAAGCCGTAAACCCATCCGTGGATGGATAATTCTTGACCTCTATTCCAAGCTTGTTGAACAATTGAGGTTACTGCCAAATTCAAGACTTGTTGTTTTGTATTCCATTCTACGAATTTATCGAAACGTTCTTTTTCATCTTTTATAGCTTCAATTTCATTTTTTCTGAAACGATAGCTGTCTTTTATGTGACGAATCCAGTTATCAATAATCCCTACCGGACTATGTCCCATAGCAGCCTTCACACCCCCACATCCGTAATGTCCGCAAACGATAACATGTTTTACTTTCAATACATTCACAGAATAATCCAGCACACTCAACATATTCATATCAGAGTGAATAACCATATTGGCTATATTACGATGTACGAAAACCTCTCCGGGCTGAGCTCCGATAATTTCATTTGCAGGTACTCTACTGTCTGAACAACCAATCCACAAAAGTGGTGGCGTTTGTGTATCTTTTAGTTTATTAAAAAAATCCGGATCTAAAGCTAATTTACTTTCTACCCATTTCTTGTTGTTCTCTAATATTTTTTTATAAAAATCTGACATAGTTGGCTATTTAATTTTTGAATGTTTTTTTACTTTTCGTTTTATATATTTCGACTTCATTTCCGTCAATATCAATCGATTTTATTTCGGTGATAACCTGACTTGAAGTTTTGTGTCTTTCTCTATGTTGCATAATCAGATTATGTTCAATCGACACTTTTTTGATATCGGTTTCTGTATTGGCCAAATCATATTCTTCTTTGAATCCGATAAGAGTAACATCTACATTTCTGAGCGGAGCCCGAATATCTCTAAACTCTCTGATACTATCCAGAATATCGTGAGCAATATAAACTGTATCAGAAGCATTAATAATCACTTTAGAATTTTCAGGAATGGCATCAAGGGTAAACAAAATGGCAGCCTTATTCAAAAACGAAACTTCTTGAGCCAAATGAATATGAATCACATCTCCGTCTTCGTATTCTTCTTTACGGAAATAATAGGCTCTTTTCATGTTTCCTCTCAGAATCGCAAATATACTGATTATCATCCCCAGCGCTACTCCAACAAGCAAATCCGTGAAAACCACAGCTACAACCGTTACGATAAACGGAACAAACTGATATTTCCCTCTTTTGAAAAAGTGTTTAAACACAGCCGGTTTTGCCAATTTATAACCAATAGTGAGCAGAATAGCAGCCAAAGCAGCCAATGGAATTTTATTCAACATAAACGGAATAGAAAGCACACTCACCAAAATTAAAATTCCGTGAATGATAGCAGCCATCTTGGTTTTGGCTCCTGCACTAGCATTCGTAGAAGAACGAACCACTACAGAAGTCATCGGTAAACCTCCTAAAAGGGAACTAACAATATTACCCGTTCCTTGAGCTTTTAGTTCTAAATTGGTATCCGTAAGTCGTTTTTGTGGATCTAATCTGTCTGAAGCTTCGATACACAAAAGTGTTTCGATAGAAGCCACAATAGCAATAGTGAAAGCCACAATCCAAACTTCTTTATTCATAAAGCTCGAATAATTAAATCCGGCTGAGAAATTCAAGAAATCAGGTAAGATGAAAATTCCTTTAAATTCATCGAAATTGCTCACTACTGGCAGTTCCACCAAATAGTTGGATGAAGTGATAGCAAGCGGGCTTCCCACAGCAATAAAGATTTCATTCAGAATCGTTCCGAAAATTACAGCTACCAAAGCACTAGGTAAAAGTTTGATTTTTTTGAGAAAACCAATTTTATCCCAAACCAAAATAATCGCTAGTGAAACAGCTGCAATAATCAGCACTCCAAGTTGAATTTGACCAAAAGCAGCAAAGATATCCGTGAAAATATCCCATCCGCTACCGACTTCGACATCAGAACCCAAAGCCTTCGGGATTTGTTTCAGGAAAATGATAATCCCGATTCCGGCTAACATTCCTTCGATAACGTTATTCGGAAAATAGTTCGAAATGGCTCCTGCTTTCAGAAAACCGAGAATTAACTGTAACAATCCGGCTAAGAAAACGGCTGTCAGGAAAACTTCAAAAGAACCCAACGTTAAAATAGCAGAAAGCACTATGGCTGTTAGCCCTGCTGCAGGTCCAGACACACTGATGTGAGAGTTGGATAAATATCCAACCACTATCCCTCCTATTACTCCCGAGATAATCCCTGAAAAAAGAGGTGCTCCCGAGGCCATCGCAATTCCTAAACACAAAGGAAGCGCTACCAGAAAGACTACCAAACCTGCAGAAAAATCATACTTCAGGTTGGCCAAATAATTTATTTTTTTTGACATTTTTTGAATAATAATTTAGTGTAAACGATACTGTTAGCCGTATTTATAAAACCAATACGACAATTCAGGTCTTGGCCAAAGCCAAAACCAGAAAGCCTCATCAACTCTTCAGGTTATGAGGTTATTACATTAAATTAAATTCGGGAGGTGGGGAAAAGACTTCCCTTAAAGTATTGTTGTGTTTGAGAAGAAATTCGGTAGGAACTTTTACGATACTTTTATCGAAAAGATCAAGCTCAAATTCAATGATATGAGATGTTATTTTTAGTTTTTCGACACTATGGTCATGCACTTCTTCTTCCTCTGTCATCGCATAAGCATACGACACATCCACATCGTTATACAGCCTGCTCAAAATAGTTGGAGCGGCCGTAAACGACATAAACAGTAGCAATAAAAAAAGTGCTTTTAATTTCATTTAAATCTTTCTCGAAGGTTTTTATACAGACTCTTCGAGCCAAGCTTTCATCATCCAAACGGTTTTTTCTTGTTCTGAGATAAAGTCACTCATCATTGAGTTGGTTCCTTCATCGCCAGCTTCGTCTGATTTGTCAAGAATTACTCTTTCAATTTTCAAAAGCTCTGTAATCATATCAACGATGCTATTTACAGCTTCTTCGTCTTTTGAAATGTTTTTAGCTACCGGAACTTTGTTGTTTTTAAGGTAATCTTCAAAAGTATGAAGCGGATGTTCTCCTAAAGTAAGGATTCTCTCTGCTACCATATCGATTTTCAACTGAGCATCGTTATATAGCTCTTCGAATTTCAGGTGAAGTTCAAAAAATCTTCTACCTCTGATGTTCCAATGTAGTCCTCTCAAGCTTTGGTAATATACTTGAAAGTTAGATAATAAAATATTCAACTGTTCAGCCATTTCTTTAGAGTCCTGAACAGATAACCCGATACTATTTACTTTTTTCTTTGTCATAATATTGTTTCTTTATAGTAGCTTAATGAACTACCTTTTCTTATAAAGCCTTACAAATTTAAGTATTTTTATCGATAAACTGAATCCTGTTTTAGATTATTTTAGGATTAAAATCTCAATTATTTTATTCTATAAAAAAAATGAGTTGCTTTAAAAGACAACTCATTTTTTAATTTTATTTATTTATTCTGCTTGAGAAACAACCACCCACTCTCCTGTTTTCAGTAGCGGTTCGGCTTTTTTAAACTTCATCTCTTCTGTTTTACCGCTCATAATGTGTTTTATCACAACATTATCGTTACGGTTGATTTTTGGGCTTTCTCTCACGATGGTTTCCGTAACCGGAGGCCTTTGTGTTTGACCTGCTTGTTGAGCTTGTTGTCTAGCCTGAGCTGTATTCGGAATTTCATCTTTATTGGTCTGATATTGCTCTTTCGGGCGTTGCACCTGTTTTGCTTCCTGAATATTCGGCTGTGCCTGAACCGGTAAATCGGCTTTAAAGAGGAACGAAATCACATCTTTATTGATCGCATCTACCGTTTTTTTGAAAAGCTCGAAAGCTTCAAACTTATAAATCAAAAGTGGGTCTTTCTGCTCATGAACAGCCAGCTGAACCGATTGTTTCAGCTCATCCATTTTACGTAAGTGCTTTTTCCAGGCATCATCAACAATAGCCAGAGTGATGTTTTTCTCGAAATCGTTGATAAGTTGTTTTCCTTCGCTTTCGTAGGCTTTTTTCAGATCTGTAACCACGTTGAGTGATTTCATTCCGTCTGTGAAAGGCACTACGATTCTTTCGTATTTATTTTCCGGATTTTCATAAACATTTTTGATAATAGGGAAAGCTTCTCGAGCTGAACGTTCGTTCTTTTCGTTGTAGTAAGCATAAGCTGCCTTATAAACCTTTCCTGCAATTTCAAGGTCTGAAAGTTTTTTGAATTCGCTTTCGCTAACCGGAGATTCGATAGAGAAATAACGGATTAGTTCAAACTCAAAGTTTTTGAAATCTTCATTTAGTTTGTTGTTTTGAGTCACCAATTCTGCTGCATCATAAAGCATATTGGCGATATCTACTTTCAAACGTTCGCCTTTAAGAGCATTACGTCTTCTTTTGTAGATTACCTCACGTTGAGCATTCATCACATCATCATATTCCAACAATCTCTTACGAACACCAAAGTTGTTTTCTTCAACCTTTTTCTGAGCTCTTTCGATAGATTTGGTCATCATTGAGTGCTGAATCACCTCTCCTTCTTTCAAGCCCATTCTGTCCATTACTTTGGCAATTCTCTCAGACCCAAACAAACGCATTAGGTTATCTTCTAAAGACACATAGAACTGTGAACTTCCCGGATCTCCTTGACGACCTGCACGACCACGAAGCTGCCTATCAACACGTCTGGAGTCGTGTCTTTCTGTACCGATAATAGCCAACCCGCCTGCTTTTTTCACTTCGTCAGAAAGTTTAATATCGGTTCCACGACCTGCCATGTTGGTAGCGATAGTCACTACTCCCGGTTTTCCTGCTTGTTCAACAATTTCAGCCTCTTTTTTATGCATTTTAGCATTCAAAACGTTGTGCTCAATACCTCTCATTTTCAAGGCACGGCTCAATAATTCTGAAATCTCAACCGAAGTTGTCCCGATAAGTACCGGTCTTCCAGCTTTAGAAAGTGCTACTACATCTTCGATAACAGCATTATATTTTTCACGAACCGAGCGGAAAATTAAATCGTGTTTGTCTTGTCTAGCGATAGGACGGTTAGTCGGGATTTCAACCACATCTAACTTATAGATTTCCCAGAACTCTCCAGCTTCTGTAACAGCTGTTCCGGTCATACCACCTAATTTGTTATACATACGGAAGTAATTCTGTAATGTGATGGTAGCAAAAGTCTGAGTAGCTGCCTCGATTTTCACGTTTTCTTTGGCCTCAATAGCTTGATGAAGACCATCTGAGTAACGTCTTCCTTCCATGATACGTCCGGTTTGCTCATCAACGATTTTCACTTGACCGTCAATAACCACATATTCTGTATCTTTTTCGAAAACCGTATAAGCTTTCAAAAGTTGGCTTAACGTATGGATACGTTCGCTTTTTATACTAAAGTCTTGGAATAATCTTTCTTTCTCTTCTGCTTCAGCATCTTTAGCCAAACCTTTTTTCTCGATTTGAGCAATCTCAGTACCGATATCCGGCAACACGAAAAAGTCATCTGCTGTATCTTGAGACAAGAATTTAATTCCGTTGTCTGTAAGTTCTACTTGATTGTTTTTTTCTTCTACTACAAAATATAAAGCCTCATCAACCTTTGGCATTTCACGGTTGTTGTCTGCCATGTAGTGGTTTTCAGTTTTTTGGAGAATTTGTTTTACTCCTTCTTCACTCAAAAACTTGATAAGTGCTTTATTTTTTGGTAATCCTCTGTGAACTCTCAATAGCAAGAAACCTCCGTCTTTGGTGTTTCCTTCTTTGATAAGTTTTTTAGCTTCTGCCAAAACACCCGTAAGCATTTGTCTTTGCAGACTTACCAAATTTTCGATTTTTGGTTTTAATTCGTTGAATTCGTGACGATCTCCTTTTGGTACAGGTCCTGAAATGATAAGCGGAGTTCTGGCATCATCAACCAATACTGAATCGACCTCATCGACAATAGCATAGTTGTGTTTACGTTGCACCAAATCTTCTGGAGTGTGAGCCATATTGTCTCTCAGATAATCGAAACCAAATTCGTTGTTGGTTCCGTAAGTGATATCTGCTTCATAGGCTTTACGTCTTTCAGGAGAGTTGGGTTGGTGGTTATCGATACAATCAACTGTTAGTCCGTGGAACTCAAAAAGCGGAGCTTTCCAAGTGCTATCACGTTTTGCTAAGTAGTCGTTAACGGTTACTAAGTGCACTCCGTTTCCGGTAAGGGCATTCAAATAAAGTGGTAATGTTGCTACCAATGTTTTTCCTTCTCCGGTTTGCATCTCTGCAATTTTCCCTTGGTGAAGTACGATACCTCCGATGAGCTGTACATCATAGTGAATCATATCCCAAGTGATTTGTTTTCCGGCTGCATTCCATGAGTTTGCCCAAATTGCTTTATCTCCCTCAATGGTAATATATGATTTTGTAGCTGAGAATTCGATATCTTTTGGAGTAGCAGTAACTTCAACAGCCGTATTTTCTTTAAAACGTCTGGCTGTTTCTTTCACTACAGCAAACGCTTCCGGAAGAATTTCGTTTAGAGCCTTTTCAGACAATTCATAAGCCTCTTTTTCTAAATTGTCAATAGCAAGATATAGATCTTCTCTTTTGTCAATATCCTCTGTCTGTTCTGCTTCAAGTCTTTTTTGAGCAATAGCTTCATCTTTGGTCGCTCGTGACTGCTTAATTTTTTCTTTAAAATAAGTAGTTTTTGCTCTGAGCTCATCATTAGACAGGGCTTTGAGACTTTCCTCAAAAGATTTTACTTTCTCTACGAGCGGTCTGATTTCTTGTAAATCTTTTTTGGATTTATCTCCAACAAAAAGCTTTAATAAATTGTTTATAAGGTTCATCGATAAATAATATGTTTTTGTAATAATTATTTTTAAGAGTTTTCTCATTTTTTCTGTAAATCAGAAAAAACAAAAAGAACCCTAAGACAAAAAAGTCTCTTTAAAGAGACTTTTTTGTGATTGATTTTAAATTCTAGTACTCATCCTCGTTCCAAAGATAGTCTTCGTCTGTCGGGAAATCTGACCAGATTTCTTCCATAGACTCATACACTTCTCCTTCATCTTCTATAGATTGTAAGTTTTCTACAACCTCAAGAGGGGCACCTGTTCTGATAGCATAATCAATAAGCTCATCTTTGGTAGCCGGCCAAGGTGCATCGCTAAGGTAGGATGCTAATTCTAACGTCCAATACATATCTTTGTAATGTTTTAATTTTCTGCAAAAATATACGTTATACTGAAAAAGTCAAGCTAATTTTCATTTATTTTTATAAGAACGTATTTTATAGGTTTAATAACGGTACTTGCAAAGTCGTTTATCGCTTGAAAATCGTGATCAAATCTCTTCTTTTCTCGGAATCCATTTTACTTCGTCAACCTGGAGTTCAGCGGACAATTTTCGTGCCAACATAAAGAGGTAGTCAGAAAGTCGGTTTAAATATTTTAAAACCAGTTCATCGATGGGTTCAACCTCGTTCAATTCTGAGGCTAATCGCTCTGCCCTACGGCAAACACAACGTGCTATATGACAATATGACACTGTAGTATGCCCCCCGGGTAAAATGAAATGTGTCATTTGTGGTAAAACCGAATCAATGCTGTCAATTTCTTTTTCTAAAACAACGATATCCTCTTCTGAAATTCGCATGATATTCAAGCGTTGTTTTCCGCTTTTGAGCATTTCTTTATCTGGTGCTGTAGCCAAAATAGCACCTACCACAAAAAGTCTGTCTTGAATTTCGATAAGTAGATTTTTATGATGCTCACTAATATCTTGATCACGAATTAATCCGATATAGGAATTCAGCTCATCAACTGTTCCGTAGCTCTCGATTCTGATATGATGTTTCGGAACTCGAGTACCTCCAAACAAAGCCGTAGTCCCTTTATCTCCTGTTTTAGTGTAAACTTTCATTTTTGATTGTTGAGTTTTAAATTATTAGTTTTGAGTTAGTTTTCTTCTAATTATTTTGTTTTTAACTACTAATAAAATCCAAAATAATATAAAACAAAATACAGCTAAAATTTTGGCTACCAAAAGTAATCTGCATAAATTCTTTCCTGTTATTCCCGAAATACAATCATCAGCTCCATTCGTTTCATATGTAATACTGACGTATAAATCTAATATCTGTAACGGAAAATAGATTATTCCTAATATTGATAAAATCAGCAAAATATAAAAAAGAATCTTATTCACTTTAAACAAAAAATTAATGTGGTAATTTATCTTTCAATAATCCGTAAAGAAAAGTTCCTAATAAGGCTCCGATAAGAATAATAATTACCGGATAAAATCCTGCTCCGATAAGAACGAAAATAGGTCCCGGGCAAGTTCCTACCAAGCCCCAACCCAGTCCGAACAAAGCTCCTCCGATAATATATCTGGCAAAACCTTTTTCTTTTGGCTCAATATAAATCGGGTTTCCTGCAAAATCTTTCACGTTATTCTTTTTCATGAGTTGCACTCCGATAGTTCCTACAACTACTGCTACTCCAATAATTCCATACATGTGAAACGATTGAAAATGGAACATTTCGTAGATTCTATACCATGAAACAGCTTCAGATTTTACCATAACAATCCCGAAAACAATTCCTACAAGTAAAAATTTCAAATAATTCATAACATTAGAAAATTAAAGGTAAAAGAATCCATGACATCAAAAGTCCGCCTATAAAAAATCCGATAACGGCAATCAGTGAAGGTAATTGCAAGTTACTCAAACCTGAAATAGCATGACCGGACGTACAACCTCCGGCATATCGGGTTCCGAAACCTACTAAAAGCCCTCCAACAAGCAAAATAGCTATCATTTTTGGGTCTTGTAAAGCCTGTTCACCTGCCAAAGCATCAGGAATCAATTTTCCTTGTGGAGCTTCGATATTCATCGCTTGAAGTTCGGTTATGGTTTGAGGATTAAGGTTTACTCCGCTTCCGTCAGACAAATAATTATAAGCGATAAATCCGCCTATCATAGCACCCAAAACCACTATCAAATTCCATCTGTGAGACTTCCAGTCATATCTGAAAAAGTCAGAGAATTTTCCTGCTCCTGACATAGAGCATAGCGTTCGCAAGTTGGATGACATCCCGAATGATTTTCCGAAATAAATCAAAAGCAGCATCACTACTGCAATCAAAAGTCCTGATATATACCAAGGCCAAGTTCCGTAAATTGATTCCATTTATTTGTTTTTTGGTGACCGAACGCAAAGGTACTCAAAATTAGTTTACGGTTTTAGGTTTAAAGTTCGAGCTTAAGTTCGTAATTTTGCCAAAATTAAAATGTGTTTGAAGGCAGCTTTAAACCTTAATCTACATAGCAAATGCTTTATCCTAAAATTCCTCTGGCTCAAAGCCTAATCGAAATATTCCGACAAAAAAATATCCAACATATCGTAATTTCTCCCGGTTCTAGAAATGCTCCGCTTACCATCGGTTTTGCTTCTCATCCTGATTTTACGTGTTATAGTGTGGCAGACGAACGTTCGGCCGGATTTTTTGCTTTAGGTATAGCACAGCAAATCCAAAAACCTGTGGCTGTAGTTTGCACTTCGGGTTCTGCAATTTTGAACTATTATCCTGCTTTGGCGGAAGCTTTTTATTCACAAATTCCTTTTGTAGTAGTCTCTGCAGATCGTCCTTTATCAAAAATCGATATCGGAGACGGACAAACCATTCGTCAGCAAAACGTTTTTGATAATCACATTCTCTATAATGCTAATTTAACCGAAGAAGCTTCAGCTGAAAACGACCGCAAAATCTGTGAAGCTCTTGATATATCTATCCTAAAAAAAGGCCCTGTACATATCAATGTTCCGTTTGAAGAACCGCTTTATGATACGGTTACAGAGCTTTTTGTAAAGCCAATAATTTCTAAATTGGATGCTATGGAAGAAGCCAAATTTGACCTCAACCAAGCTATCCAAACTTGGAATACATCTGAAAAGAAATTGATTTTGGTCGGGACAAATTATCCTGATGATATTTCGTCTGAAGTTATCGAAAAACTAGCCAACGACCCATCGGTTGTGGTGATGACTGAAACAACATCAAACCTACATCACCCAAAATTTGTCAGTAAAATAGACGTGTTGATTACTTCTTTCTCGGAAGAAGATTTCGAAGCCTTGCAACCCGATTTATTAATTACCTTCGGAGGGATGGTCGTTTCGAAAAGAATAAAAGCTTTCTTACGAAAACATAAACCACAACAACATTGGCATATTGACAGGTTGAGAGCTTATGATACTTTTGGAAGCTTAACAGAGCATTTCAAAACGAGTCCGAATGATTTTTTCGAAAAATTAGTTTCTGAAATCACGCCTATTCAAAGTCATTACAACGATTTTGTACAACAGAAAAAAGCAGACCGAAAAGAAAAATCTATTGGTTTTAGCCAAACGGCTCCGTTTTCAGATTTTTCGGTTTTTGATAAACTCGCAAAAGCTTTGCCTGAAAACATTCAACTCCAAGTGAGCAATAGTGCTGCGATTCGATACTTACAACTTTTCGATTTGAAACCTAGTATCGAAGTGTTCTGCAACCGAGGAACCAGCGGAATTGACGGAAGCACTTCAACAGCTGTGGGAGCTTCGGTAGTTTCAAAAAAACCTGTGATTTTGATAACGGGAGATATCGGTTTTTTATATGACAGCAATGGTTTGTGGAACAATTATATTCCTGAAAACTTCAAAATTATTTTGGTGAATAATGCAGGAGGTGGAATTTTCAGAATCTTACCCGGACATCAAAATACAGATGTTTTCCATACGTATTTCGAAACCCAACATCAATTAAATGCTCAGCATTTGGCCAAAATGTTTGACTTTAATTATTTCTATGCTCAGAACGAATTAGAGGTTCAAATCGGGCTAGAGAAATTTATGGAATGTAACAAAAAGTGTATTTTGGAAATCAAAACTCCAACTACGATAAACAATGAGGTGCTAAAAGCCTTTTTTGCGACACTAAAATAAGAGCTTATTTTTTCTTATTGGCTTTAGACACTAATTCATAGGAATGGTCAATGAGCTCTAAAACCAACTTATCCGGAGCATCTTGATTGAAAGATACCGTATTCCAATGTTTTTTGTGCATGTGATAACCTGGTTGAACGGCTTCGTATTCTGAACGGAGTTCTAAAGCATAATCCGGGGCACATTTCAAATTTACGGAATGGTCGCCTTCTTCCCATTTTTGTAAAGAAGTGAGAGCAAACATTTTTCCTTTCACTTTGAAGACTAACGTATCTTTATCGAAAGGGAAATTTTCTGTAACATCAGGTTTTGAAATACAATAGTTGTAAAAATCTTCTATATTCATGGTTGGTAAATTACGTTCAAATTTATCAATTAATTTAATACATAAAAAAAGGGCTTCAAAAAAATTGAAGCCCTTTTTGGTAAAAATTTATTTATTACATCATTCCTGGCATTCCGCCTCCCATTGGCATTCCGCCTGCTGGATTTTCTTCTTTGATGTCAACTAGAGCACATTCAGTCGTTAGAATCATTCCCGCAACAGATGCAGCATTTTCAAGAGCTACACGAGTTACTTTTTTAGGATCGATGATTCCTGCTTTGAACATCTCTACGTATTCGTCTGTTTTAGCGTTGTAACCAAAATCTGCTTTTCCTTCCGCTACTTTTGCTACCACTACAGAACCTTCAAGTCCTGCATTTTCAACAATCGTACGGAGTGGAGCTTCTACAGCACGAGAAACAATTTGGATACCTGTTTTCTCATCTGCATTATCAGCTTTCAAATCAGTCAAAACTGCTTTTGCTCTAAGTAAAGCTACTCCACCTCCGGCAACGATTCCTTCTTCAACAGCAGCACGAGTGGCATGAAGAGCATCATCTACACGGTCTTTTTTCTCTTTCATTTCAACCTCTGAAGCAGCACCTACATACAGTACGGCAACACCTCCGGCTAATTTAGCCAAACGCTCTTGTAACTTCTCACGGTCATAGTCAGAAGTTGTAGTTTCCATTTGAGCTTTGATTTGGTTTACTCTGTTTTTGATCATTTCT
>JBEBUB010000014.1:0-19676 GCA_040393445.1 Flavobacterium beibuense | reverse complement strand
GGGACAATATCCTGGAACTGTATAAGTCCCGCACCATGCTGGAGAAGACCTTGCTCTCGAAGGTGGATTCCACGTCTGACGAGCTGCTGATCGAGCGGTATATCGCATTTAACGAACTGCGCGACGCCTGGAAGGAGCAACCGGAACTGCTGGCCTTAGACTTTAAACAGCATGCCAATGATTTGGATGTGTCAACGCGTCGTTTGCGAGATAGCTTGATTACTACATTTTCCAATAATATCAACGACAACATTTTAAAAGTAGACAAACCGGATAAAAAGTTGTCCATCATCAAGGTGGATGTCATCTCGCAGGACGAGGTCTTTTCCAAAGCCTTTAATGAAGCTTTGGTCAGGCATGTCAATGAGTTTTATGTACAAACAAAGACCGCCAAATCCATCAAGAACATTGCTATCTTGCAACATAAGGTCGATTCCGTCCGCGCGGTAATGAGTGGCGCCATCTCTACCGTGGCGACGGTCATGGATGCCACGCCTAATTTGAATCCCACCCGACAGGCCCAGCGTATTGTGCCGTCGCAAAAAGCGCAGTTTTCAGCAGAAACGAATAAGGCTATTTTGGGGCAGCTGGTGCAGAATTTAGAGGCGTCCAAGATGACACTTTTGCAGGAACAGCCCCTAATTCAAGTGGTAGACCGACCGATTTTACCATTGAAAGAGGATAAATTGGGTAAGGCTAAGGGTATGATCATAGGCGGTTTTTTGGTCGGTTTTCTGGCCTTGGCAGGGTTGGTCCTTCAACGATATTATCGGGAGATTATGGAGGAGTGAAGTCGCTCATGAGCGGCGTGGCGAAGTCGCTGATAGACAATGTGCCAATCAACGCATAGGAATAAGCAATACATGAGAGAAAATACAATATACACCATACCGGGCATTGAATCGGAGACCGTGGAATTCAAATCCAGTTTCCATGATGAGGTGATCGTCACGCTGGTGGCCTTTGCCAATGCCAAAGGAGGGACAGTGTATATTGGTGTGGGAGATGACAGAAAGGTAAAGGGCGTTGAGATAGGAAAAGAAACCACACAGAAATGGATAAATGAAGTAAAAAACAAAACCGCTCCCGTCATTATTCCTGATGCAGAGGTTGTCGAGCATGAGGACAAAATGGTTGTTGTTATGAAAATTCAGGAATATCCTGTGAAACCTGTTTCTGTAAAAGGCAAATACTACAGGCGAGTTAAAAATGCAAACCACCTGCTTTCAGTATCAGAAGTAGTCAATCTGCATCTGCAATCGCTTAACACGAGTTGGGATGCTTACGCCGATCCTATACATACGCTGGATGATATATCGCTGGACAAGGTGCAGCATTGTATAGAGACCATGAAAAGCAGGGGACTGACGATAAACGAATCTCCGCTTTCTTTCTTATTGAAAAACGATTTGATTCGGGAAGAAAAGCCAACCAATGCGGCCTATCTGATGTTCAAAAATCGAGATTCTATTGCTACGACTATCGAATTGGGCAGGTTTCAGGATATTATTACGATCAAAGACACTTCACGTACGCAGGCAGACATTATCACACAGGTGGAGCAGGTGCTGGATTTTGTAAAAAAACATATCAATGTAGCCCTAATTATTACCGGAGATGTCCAAAACACGCAAAAATGGCAGTATCCTTTGGAGGCTATCCGGGAGATCGTGCTGAATATGGTCATCCACCGTGATTATCGGGCGAACTCCGATTCGGTAGTTAAGATTTTTGATGATAAAATAGAATTTTACAACCCCGGAAAATTGCCCGAAGATATCACGGTGCAAGATTTGCTGGAAAATAATTATAAATCGACACCAAGGAACAAAGCTATTGCCGAGTTTTTTAAGAATCTGGGATGGATCGAGAAGTATGGTTCGGGTATTGGACGCATCGTAAATTACTTTGAAGAAGAAGGTTTGCCAATCCCGGAATTTAAAGCGATTGGAGAAGGTTTTCAAGTGACCATTTTTGCTAATAATACCGAAAAAATAGAAAAAGACGTAGAAAAAGACGTAGAAAAAGACGTAGAAAAAGACGTAGAAAAAGACGTAGAAAGATTAAGTGCTCGTCAGACAGAAGTATTATCATTAATTAAAACAACACCTACGATAAGTGCTGAAAATATTGCGGCTAAAATAGGTATTAATACACGTAATGTTCAAATACATATTAAGAAGATGAAAGACCTGGGTGTAATTGAGCGGATCGGCCCGGCAAAAGGAGGATACTGGAAGGTGAACAGTTAGGGAATTACAATTAAACAGTTAAACAATTAAACAAGATAAATGAGCCAGTCGAAACAAAACGCAGCTAACGGTAAAGTTGACAACGCTAAAATAGCGATTATAGGTTTAGGTTATGTCGGCCTCCCACTCGCCATAGAGTTTGCAAAAAAATATGATGTATTGGGATTCGATATTAATGAGGATCGGGTTAAAGAATTAAGTTTTGGTAGAGATCGTACGCAAGAAGCCAATATTGAAGATTTGAAGCAGGTAATCTCTGATAAAAAGAGTACAGGGGGACAAGGGCTTTCTTTCTCATCGAACCAAGATGATTTAAAAGCTTATAATACGTATATTGTGACCGTACCGACCCCAATAGATAATTTTAAAGCACCAGATTTAACGCCCTTGCTCAAGGCATCCGAGATGCTGGGGGCGGTATTAAAAAAAGGAGATATAGTTATCTATGAATCAACCGTTTATCCTGGTTGTACCGAAGAAGATTGCGTACCAGTATTGGAAAAGTTCTCCGGCTTAAAATTTAATAAAGATTTTTATGCAGGCTATTCACCTGAACGCATTAATCCTGGGGACAAGATAAATACACTCACCAAGATAAAGAAAGTTACTTCCGGCTCTACTACCGAGATTGCGAATAGAGTGGATGATCTATACCGTTCCATCATTACTGCCGGAACACATAAGGCACCTTCCATAAAAGTTGCGGAAGCTTCCAAGGCAATAGAAAACGCGCAACGTGATGTAAACATTTCATTTGTAAACGAACTTTCTTTGATTTTTGACCGTATAGGCATCGACACCAATGACGTGATCGAAGCTGCTGGAACCAAATGGAACTTTTTGAAGTATCAGCCGGGCCTTGTAGGTGGCCATTGTATAGGCGTAGACCCCTACTATCTTGCCCATAAAGCGCAGGCGTTAGGGTATCACCCGCAAGTTATCTTATCTGGACGTCGGGTAAACGATAATATGGGACCATTTGTCGCTGATAAGGTGGTAAAACTGATGATTCAAAAAGACCACAAGATCAAAGGCTCACGTGCCTTGATTATGGGGATTACTTTTAAAGAGAATTGCCCGGATGTGCGAAACACGCGTGTAGTTGATATTTATCATGAATTGATTTCCTTTGGTTTGGACGTGGATATCTATGATCCATGGGCGGATGCCAAGGAAGTAAAGCATGAGTATAATCTGGATATCATTAATCAATTGGATGAGTCAATAGTATACGATGCCGTTATTGTAGCTGTAGCACATAACGAATTCCTTAAATTCGATTATAAGAAGATTAAGCGCAATAACGGGGTTATTTTCGATACGAAAGCCTGCTTGGACAGGGCACTGGTGGATGCAAGATTATAATCATGGCAACACGGGAATTTGATATTATCGTCGTTGGTGCTGGTTTGGTGGGATTGGCTACGGCTTATAGCTTGAAGCAAAAATACCCAACGAAATCATTATTGATTATTGAGAAAGAAGCAGGGGTGAGCTTTCACCAATCTGGTCATAATAGTGGCGTTATCCATAGCGGCATCTATTATAAGCCCGGAAGTTTAAAAGCGAGAAACTGCATTACAGGTTACCATGGACTGTTGCAATTCGCCAAAGAGTACGGCATACCTCATGATATTTGCGGAAAGGTCATCGTCGCAACAGATCATAGCGAACTACAGGCCTTGGAGAATATTTATGACAGAGGTGTCAAAAATGGTTTGTCCGGTCTGAAAAAATTAACGCAAACGGAACTGTTGGAATATGAGCCATATGTTCGGGGTGTTGCGGGCATCCATGTGCCACAGACGGGTATTATCGATTACCCGGCAATGGCAAAAAAATTACTTGAGCTTATTGTTGAAAAGGGGGCCGAAGCGGCATTTAATGAACCCGTTCAGAAGATAACCCCAAGTAATGATGGATATATTATGGAAACGGATAAGGGGATTTACTTTGCAAAGAAAATCATTACTTGTGCTGGACTCCAATCTGACCGTGTTGCCCGACTAGATCAGGAAGATCATGATTTAAGAATAATCCCCTTTCGGGGCGAGTATTATAAATTGAAATCTGAGAAGGAGCATTTAGTAAAAAATCTGATCTATCCAGTTCCAGACCCAGCATTTCCGTTTTTAGGTGTGCATTTTACGAGGATGATTCAGGGAGGCGTGGAAGCTGGACCGAATGCGGTTTTGGCATTTAAACGAGAAGGATATAGATTTCGTGATTTTGCCATCAAAGATGTAGTTGATACCTTTTCGTGGCCAGGATTTTGGAAAATTGTTATGAAATATGGAAGGACGGGTGCAATGGAAATGTATCGTTCGCTATCAAAGTCCTCTTTCACAAAGTCTTTGCAAAAATTGATTCCGGAGATCAAAGAAGAGGACTTGATAGAGGGGGGAGCAGGTGTAAGAGCACAAGCTTGTGACCGTTCGGGAAATCTTGTAGACGATTTTAACTTTAAGGAAGCTAAAAATATTATTCACGTGCGGAACGCTCCCTCGCCGGCAGCTACCTCTTGCCTTTCTATTGGAAAATATATCAGCGACAGAATTCAATTTTAAACGATATTCATGAAAAATATACAAATGGTTGACCTCAAAGGTCAATATCAAAGGATCAAGACGGAGGTCGATCAAGGTATTCAAGAAGTGATTGATCAAACCGCTTTTATTAACGGACCGCAGGTAAAACGATTTGCAGAAAGCTTGGCTACTTATTTGGGTGCAAAGTTTGTGATTCCATGCGCCAATGGTACTGATGCCTTGCAGATTGCGCTTATGGCGTTGGGATTGGAGGAAGGAGACGAGGTTATTGTTCCTGCTTTTACCTACGTAGCTACTGCGGAAGTTATAGGCTTGTTAAAGTTGAAGCCTGTCATGGTAGAGGTCGACCCCGAGACTTTTATGATTACAGCCGGTGAAATCGAACGGGTTGTCACACCAAAATGTAAAGCGGTAGTTCCGGTACATTTATATGGCCAATGTGCGCCAATGGAAGAAATTTTAGCCGTTTCCAAAAAGCACGGGTTATATGTAGTAGAAGATACTGCACAGGCGATTGGTGCAGTTTATACATTCTCTGATGGCAGAAAGGCACAAGCCGGAACTATGGGAGATATCGGCTGTACTTCGTTCTTTCCTTCTAAGAATCTGGGCTGTTATGGAGATGGAGGGGCCATGTATACGAATAACGAAGAGCTTGCCGTTAAATTGCGAATGATTGCAAACCATGGTCAAGCGAAAAAATATCATCATAGTGTGATTGGTTGCAATTCGCGTTTAGACACACTTCAGGCGGCTATATTGAATGTAAAACTTCAACATCTTGAAGAATATTCCGTCGCAAGACGTTCGGTAGCTGATGCTTACGACCGGGCTTTTGCCGATCTTCCATGGTTGAGAACACCCAAACGAGTAAGCAATTCTACGCATGTGTTTCATCAATATACTGTCCAGTTGGTTAATTCGGACGATCGTAATAAGCTAAAAGAGCATTTACAGAGCCTAGGTGTGCCAAGTATGGTGTATTATCCCGTATCTTTACATTTACAAGAGGCATTTCGGACGGATGAATTTGGTGTAGGTGATTTTCCGATTTGTGAAGATCTATGTACCCGGGTCTTGTCGTTGCCTATCCATACCGAGATGGACAGCGAGACCTTGGATTATATTATTGATAGTGTTAAACAATTCAAATCATGAGTTATTTTGTGCACGAATCTGCCATTGTTGATGAAGGATGTCGCATTGGCGAAGAGACAAAGATCTGGCATTTCTCCCATATCATGCCTAACTGTATGATAGGTGAACGGTGTAATATAGGGCAAAATGTGGTGGTATCGCCCGAAGTCATATTGGGCAATAATGTGAAAGTACAGAACAATGTTTCTATTTATACCGGTGTTACCTGTGATGATGACGTATTCTTAGGGCCATCAATGGTATTCACCAATGTGATCAACCCGCGGAGCGCCATAAACAGGAGGGATCAATATGCCAAGACCCATGTAGGAAAAGGCGCTTCGATAGGGGCCAATGCAACTATCGTTTGTGGTCACGACATTGGAAAATATGCATTTATCGGCGCAGGTGCCGTTGTTACGAAGACGGTGCCTGATTACGCTTTAGTGGTTGGAAATCCTGCCCGACAGCTTGGTTGGGTGGGAGAATATGGACATCGGTTGGAGTTTGATGACCAGGGCATTGCCGTATGTCCCGAAAGTCAGCAGGAATATAAGTTGGATAATAATAGTGTAGAACGAATTAAATAAATCATGAGTGATAATAAAATAAAATTTGCTGTTATAGGTTGTGGCCATATTGGGAAGCGCCATGCCGAAATGATCAATCGCAACGAAGAGTCCGAACTCGTGGCATTGATTGATGTGAAGGACAAGTCCATTTTGGGCATAGAAAATTATCATGTACCACTATTTAAGGATTTAGGTGATTTTTTGACCTCAGGAATCGAGGTTGATGTTATCAATGTAGCTACCCCAAATGGCTTTCATGCCGAACAAGGAATGCAGATTTTGGAAGCGGGGAAGCATTTGGTTGTCGAAAAACCCATGTCTTTGACCAAACAAGATGCAGAGAAGTTAATCTTTAAAGGACTACAGAAGCACAAACAGGTTTTTTGTGTCATGCAGAACCGTTATTCTCCTCCATCGGTATGGTTGAAGGAATTGCTCGAATCGGGGAAACTGGGCAAAATATTTATGGTGCAGGTGAATTGCTATTGGAACCGTGACGAGCGATACTATAAACCCGAATCATGGCATGGTAAAAAAGATTTGGATGGGGGAACATTGTTTACCCAGTTTTCACACTTTATAGACCTGATGTATTGGTATTTTGGAGATATTACAAATATTCAGGCAAAATTTGCTGATTTTAATCATGCAAACTTGACCGATTTTGAGGATTCGGGCTTTGTCTCTTTTGATTTTGTCAACGGAGGTATGGGAAGCCTTAATTATTCTACTTCGATATGGAACAAGAATTTGGAAAGCTCTATCACGATTATTGCCGAGAATGGCTCACTTAAAGTGGGTGGACAATACATGAATGAGGTAGAATATTGCCACATCAAAGACTATGAGATGCCTGAATTAGCTCCTACCAATCCCGGGAATGACTATGGTGCATATAAGGGATCGGCCGCCAATCATCATTATATTATTGAGAATGTTGTTGATGTATTGAAAGGAAGAGCTGCGATCACCACCAACGCATTAGAAGGATTGAAAGTGGTTGATATTATTGAAAGGATATATGCTTTGAAAACATAGCATGATAAAGAAAATTAAGCAAAGATTAACGTCAAAAAGCAATAAGAATATCCTCACATTATTTAGTGGAAATGTCTTAGCGCAAGTTATACCTTTCTTGTTTGCTCCATGGATTGCAAGGATATATTCTCCAGAAGAGTTAGGTGTTTTTGCGATAATTTTTTCTTCGATAACGGTATTGGCAACAATAGCTAATGCGCGTTATGAGATGGCTATTGTCATTCCTAAAGAAGATAAAAAGGTCTTCAGTCTAGTATTTCTATGTATTATTGTTGCAGGTGTTCTTTGCCTATTTTCTTTACCCATTACTTTATTTTTTAACGAACAGATATCTTCATTAATTCGAAGCCCTCAAATTAAGAATCTTTTGTTCTTTATCCCTATTACCGTATTTCTTATTGGGGTGTATAATCCTCTGAAGTATTATTTCACAAGGAAAGGCGAGTTTAAAATTCTTAGTTACTCCCAGATAAGTAAATCTGTATCTCAATCTGTTTTCCAAGTTATATTTGGTCTGATGAAATTTCAGGAAAAAGGATTGATCTGGGGGTATTTAATTTCGCAGTTTTTTGGCAATGGGGTTATTGTAAAGAACTTTTTAAAAGACTTTAAATCTTCAGGTAAATCGGTGGACATTACCATACAGTCTGTTAAAGAAGTAGCAAAAGAGTATAAAGATTTTCCAAAATATTCAGTATGGGGTATTTTTATAAATAATATAGCTCAGAACATTACAATCTTTTTTATAGCAGGTCTATATGGTAATGAAAATCTTGGGTACTATTCATTTATGCAACGTTATATTAATGCACCACTTTTTTTGATTAGTGTTACAATAGGCCAAGTTTATGTTCAAGAATTAGCAAAAGCTTTTAGAGAAGGACAGAATGGATTGCAAATATTCTTTAGTTATATTAAGAAGCTATCTGTTTTAGGATTAATCATTTCCATAGCTGTATTTTTCTTTGTAGAAAATGGTGTTGAAATTTTCTTTGGCAAGGAATGGAGTGTTTCTGCGGAAATATCTATTGTCATGCTACCGTTGTTGTTTGCAAGATTTATTGCTGTGCCTATTACTTTGACTAATTCTGTATATCAGAGACAGAAATTGTCTTTAATACTACAAATTGGGATACTTTGTATGACAGTTTTTCCATTACTTTTAGCGAAATATCTCAATCTGGAATTAATAAATTTTGTTGCTATTCAAAGCCTTTTTTTAGGAAGCTATTATTTGGGGCTTATCTATGTCTATTACAAAATCATTTCAAATCATCACAAAAAGAATGGATAAATCTGAGGAAAAAAGAAGAATTTTATCAGTTGTATTTGGAAGTCATTTTAACTCGTACTCTATACTGCAGGAGCTTCAAAGCCAAAACGTTGAAGATATAGTTCTGATATATAGTCATGCTGGCTTAGCCAGCTATAGTAATATACCCGTTGAAAAGATAAAAGTACAAGGAGACTTTGATTCTTATTATTATGTACTTCTCAATCTTGGTTCAAGATATGAGAAGCTAATTTTATTTCCATCTGATGATCTTCATATTGAATTTTTTTACCGTTATTATGATCAGCTTTTGGAGTTTTGCTATATCCCTTTAAATCCTGACACCTATCAATATTCTATAGAGAAATTTAATCAATACAAGGCTTGTGAGGAATTGAGTATACCTTATCCTAAATCTATTTTGGTGAACTCTGAAGAGGATATAGAGGGTATATCCGGCATCGAGTTTCCAATGATTATAAAACCTCTGCAGCGAGAAGATCTGAAGATAGATCTCTTTAGAAATATTGTGTTGCATACCAAAGATGAATGGAACAAGAATTTAAATAGAATTGTAGAGGTGCTAAAAGGAGGTGTCAAGTTAATTATCTCCGAAATAATTCCAGGGGATACTAATGGCACCATCTATGCATATTGTGGGTTTCGAAGTCCTTTAGGAAGCCATAAAATCTTAAACCAATGGACAGGGAAAAAACTTTCACAGCACCCAGATGATTACGGAGTATTTTCTAGTGCATCTAATGAGGCTCCTGAAGAGGTAAGACAATATGGAGAGAAGTTGATAGAGAAATTAAATCTATATGGATTTATAGAGCCAGAATTTAAATACGATGAAAGGGACGGCAAATATAAACTAATGGAAATCAATTTACGTCCTATGATGTGGAATAGGATGGGGTATCTATCTGGTGTAAAACTACATTACACAGCATGGCTGGACGCAAATGAAATGGGTATTGAAAAATATGAGCAAGATGATAGTAGAATTGTTCATTTTTATTATTTGAGGCACGAATTAAACAACCTTAAGAGACGACAGGGGTATTGGAAAGTGTTTAGGTATAACTTGTTTGGGGGTGACAAAAATGTAATGGCAATATTCAATTTTAAAGATATAAAACCTTTTTTATTTGATTTATTGGTACTTTTAAAAAACCTTTTTAAAAAATAATCTTATGCCAAAGGTAATTAAAACACGAGTTTTGATGTTCTTTAAGAAATTAAAACTTCGCAGACAGGGAGTGAAGATTTATAATAACACGGTTTTCGGGAAGGTGGAGTTTTTGGGTACCGCTGTTATTGAACCGTACTGTCGTTTGTCTGGAGATCCTAAAATTATTATAGGAGACAATTTCTATGCGAATGCTGGTTGCCATTTTTATGGTGAGATTAGTATAGGTAATGATGTTATGATAGGGCCAAAAACTATTATTTGGGGGAGAGATCACGGAATGGAATTAGGGATTCCGATGAAAAAGCAACCACATTCAAAGAAACCGATCATTATCGGTAATGATGTATGGATTGGAGCAGGAGTAATTATCTTGAAGGGTGTAGAGATAGGAGAAGGATGTGTAATTGGGGCTGGATCAGTCGTCACAAAAAGTATCCCGCCATTTTCTATTGCTGTTGGCAATCCTGCTAAAGTTATTAAGAGTCGAATAAACACATAAGTTGATATAGCTTGAAAGGAAAACATTTACTTATTTTGTTGTTTTGGAAATTCTTATTGGATATTTCATATATCTATTTTGTGGTTCCATTATTCGAATACTATGGTTTTAATTTAGAATGGTCTCATTATAAAATTATTGAAAGTTATCTATTGACGATAATTCTTGGTTACCTAACACCTAGAGATGTCGAGAAACCAGGTAGATTTTTGATTTATGTATTGTTTCTTTCAGTTATTGTTCCAATCATATCCTATTACTCTCTAAGTAACGTCAGTGCATGGCCATTATATCTCATATCATTACAATATCTAATATTATTATTTGTCTATAAATTTTGGAAAGGCAACTACTTCAAAATAAAACCGCTTGAACACGGAGTTAAAATAGCTACATCAATTAGTTTGGCTTTCGTTGTTCTTATGTTAATCTATACCCTTGTTATTCAGGGAGGTATAAATAGATTGAATTTTGATCTATCGAAAATTTATGAAGTTAGAGAAACTTCAAACGATGTTTTTGGTTCAGGAATATTTGGCTATTTTTTGCCATGGACCTTTCGCGTGTTTAATATCTTATTAATTGTGCTAGCTATCCAACGACGAAATATCTTAGGGGTATTACTATTTGTTGGAATTCAAATTATTTTCTTCGGCTTAACTGGATTTAAAGCGGTACTAATATACCCCTTAGTGCTATTAGGTGTATATTATGTATTGAAATCTAAATATAAGTTGGACTTTTTATTTTTAGGTTTGATTCTTTCTATTATACTGCCATTAGTAGTGTTTTGGTTCAGTCAGAATATGACACTTAGTAGTATGTTTATACGCAGAACTTATTTCGTTCCGTCGATGATAACTTTTCAGTATTATGATTTTTTTTCGAAGAACGAATTTGTATTACTATCCAATAGTATTTTTTCGAGCATATTCAACTATCCATATGAGGAGAGACCTGCAATCTTAATCAGCACTCATAATGGGTTTGGAGATGAGGCGAATTCCAATACAGGTTTTTTAGCGACTTCGTATATGCATTTTGGTTTATTTGGTGTGATAATTTATCCGTTAATCATAGGTATGATAATAAAATTGATTGATAAATTTGAAGATTTTGGAACTCCAAAATGGATTATACTAGGATTGTTAATATTACCGTTCAATGGATTGTTTCGAAGTGCAGATTTAACTACGTCTCTATTAACACATGGATTAGGAGTGGCAATATTTATGTTATGGCTAATTAATAGAAAATAATATGTGGAAAATATACATAGATCCTAAATTTGATTCTGAGCGCATACGATACGCCGTAAGAACATTGATTTATCATATCGGGGTAAACCCGATTGATGGCAATATCAATGTTTATATTGGTATATCAGCTCCAAATAAAGAAAGTGAGGTTGCCATAGAGTTTTGTGATGAGTTGTTAGGTGATGATAGAGAAACGGAGAGAAATCTAAAATATCAGGTCTCAATGCTCGAAGAAATAGGGGATGGTCTCACGCTTGAATACGAAAAGAATATGCCCGTAGATAAAAACGGGCGAATATTATATTCATCTTTGACCGGTGATATGAAACAAAGAATGAAAAGTCGATTTATTGATAATTATTCTGATAAAATCAGGCAGAAACTTAGTGAAGTATTGTACAATAGCTCAATTTTGTTTGATGACTCTACACCTTGGAGCAATAAAACCATTATATTGTCCCATGATGTTGATGATTTATACGGTAAATCATGGGTAAGATATGCATTCTGGCTAACGAAGGGTATAAGAAGGGTCCGGTCCCAATTTAATCGAATTTATTGGTGGATGAGTCAGAGTGTAGATCCATATTTTTCTCCTTTAGAAATGGTCAAAATTGAAAATGAACATGGTTTTACATCATCGTTTTATTTCATGGCAAAGTCTTCTTATTTGAGTATTGATGAAGGGAGAAGATATAATGTTACATCAAAAAGAGTTAAGCGTTTGATTAATCAGATCGAAAGCTTAGGGGCTGAAGTGGGCTTTCATCCCTCAAGAATTACTTTTGATAGTTCTGAAAAACTAAAAAGGGAATTGAATAGCTTGTCCCATAGTGGGGCTTGTATCGATGGTGTAAGGAGGCATTATTTGACAGGAACTTATCCTCAAGTTTGGAGAGAAATAGAAAAATTAAACTTAGTTTATGACACTTCTGTGGGATGGCCTGACAGTTTTGGTACCCGTTCGGGAACATGCAGACCATTCAAAACTTTTGATTACGAGGGAGATAAGGAGCTTGACTTATATGAGATGCCTTTGACATTTATGGATGGAACTTTAAAATATGAATCTGATGAAGACTACCTAACTAAGTACTATCAAATTGAAAGTGAGCTTTTATCGTCTGGGGTTATGACATTTCTTTGGCATACTGATAGATTTTGCAATGAAATAAATAGCCCGAACTGGAAAGATATATATATTGCAATTTTGAAGCATTGGAGTGAAAAACAATATAGGGTAATTTCCACAAAACAATTTATCGAGGAGTATATAGCGCATGAAAGAAAATTTAAAATAGAGTTTTGTCATGAGTACAATTAATAAGATATGCCATATTACTACTGTGCATTCACGGTATGATATTAGAATTTTTCATAAGCAGGTAAAATCGCTAGCCTTACACAAGAAAAGCTCCGTAATATTATTGGTAGCGGACCAATTTGATGATGAAAAAATCAATAATATTCAAATAAAATCAATTGGAAAACCCAAAGGGAGATTAAATAGGGCCACTGTATCCTCTTTAAAAATGCTCAGGGCAGCCAAGACTGAAAATGCGGATGTATACCATATACACGATCCAGAGCTTTATTGGCTACTAATTCCCCTAAGGCTGTTTGGTAAAAAGGTTATACTAGATTTACACGAAGATTTGCCTTCCCAGATATTAAGCAAACCATATTTGTCTGCTTTCTCAAGAAGGCTTTTTTGGATACTGACAAAATTTTATGAAAATATTTTGTTTAGATTTGCTAATCACATAATCACAGCAACGCCTCATATCAGAGATATTAACTACGGGAAAAACAATAATATTACTTGTATAAGCAATTATCCCATCTCGACTGAATTCAAACCCGACTACTCAGATAAAGGGCAAAAATCAAACAACGAAATATGCTATACAGGCGGTATAACCACGATAAGAGGTATTGGATATTTGATAGATTCTGTAATGAATTACGATGATAATTGGGTTTTAAATTTAGCTGGTCCTATTGGAGATAAAGAGATAGAATCTAAGCTTGAAGCAGCAATTGCTACAAGCAATCGTATAAAGTATTGGGGGCAGGTAAGCAGAGAAGAACTAAAGAAAATTTTTAGCAGATCATCTATTGGCCTTGTACCTTTTCTAGATGTGCCCAATCACATTAATGCCGTGCCAAACAAATTATTTGAATATATGAGTTCAGGGATACCAATATTATGTTCGAATTTTCAATATTGGCGTAAGGTAATTAATGAAAGTGGGACAGGTTGGTTGATTAATCCAAATAATGCTGGTGAAATAAGAGAAGCGGTAAATGGGCTTTTGTCTAATCATGAGCTTTTGAATAAAATGGGGCAAAATGGACTAGAAGCGGTTAGGACAATTTATAATTGGGAGAATGAAAGTAAAAAACTGATTGACATATATGATAGGAGGATTGTTTAAATTGAAAATAAATATAGTTTTAATACTGTTGTTCTTTAAAACATGTTTATTGCATGCACAAGTAGAATATGTGATAGAAAATGATTTTAAATATAAGGGCAATTATATTGGAGGCCATGTTAATGGTGATATTAATCGTGATGTATATTATCAAACGAGTGCCTATAATATTGACCATTATGTTAGGAGTGTTAGTCAACTAATAGAATTATTAGCCAGTAAAAATTCACGGAATAAGACTATATACTTAGATGATAATGTTGTCTTTGATCTTTCTGGGTGTGAAAACATATCGTTACAACAAGGTATAATATTATGTAGTGGGAGAGGTCTAAATGGTTCAAAGGGGGCACTTGTTTTAACTAATACGCTTAAGACAAGTCCATTGTTTTCAACTAATGGCAAAAATGTTACGATTAGAGGTATCAGGCTACAAGGTCCTGATCAATACGTTGTTCATCCTACCGTATTAGAGAAATTCCTTCCCAATAAAAAAGCCTCTGATGTAAATAGTGATATGATAAGGGAGGTGGATAGTAAAACTAAAAGACAATTTGTCTACGGAATAGGTAATTCCCGCGGTATAGAGGTAACGCATTCTGGCGTTACAATTGAAAATTGTGAAATTTTCGGTTGGAGTCATGCAGGGATTTCTATAAGAGGAGGAATCGTTGATGTCAAGTACAACTATATTCATCATAATCAGCGATATGGATTGGGTTATGGAATCATGCTAAATAAAGGTAAAGCCAATATTATCGCTAATATTTTTAAAGACAATCGCCACTCAATAGCTGGAACGGGAGATATTGGAACGTCCTATAAGGCTGAGTATAACATTTTATTGCCTAATATTGTCCATCAAGGGCATCAATTTGATATGCACGGGGGATATGATAGGAAGGAAAAGAATAATATTGCAGGGGATAAGATCGAAATTAGAAATAATATTATATTGTATCAAAATACTCCATCTGTTTTGATTCGTGGTAATCCACAAAAGAAATCAAGTGTAGAAAATAATTTATTTGTAAAGGTTAAAAATGGAAATTTAACAACAATAAATAGACAAGTCCTATCGAATCAAACTAGTAGACTATTACAAGGTGATAATAATCTTGTTAGACAGAATCACGGAAAGCTCAGACTTGTTCAGATGAACAATAGACATGTTGAGTTAGATTAATCTAGTGCTTATCATAATTGATATAAAAGAATATTAGTGCCTTTTTATCACAACTTATATAGTTATGTTTTAAGTAGAAATACATGAACTAACGAGCTATTATAGATTTTTTGGCACTTTTTTCTGTTTAATATAGATATGAAGGTACAATAAAAATATACAATCAAAAGAATATGAAAGTTTTAGTAGTTATAGGTGCAAGGCCACAGTTTATCAAGCATGCACCATTTGAATTGGCGTGTAAGAATAAAATTGAAGTAGTCACTGTGCATACCGGACAGCATTACGACGCGAATATGAGTGAGGTATTTTTTAATGAGCTTGGTATGAGCCAGCCAAAATATATGTTGAGCACAGGGGGAGGGAACCACGGCGTGCAGACGGGTAGAATGTTACAGGAAATAGAACCGATTTTACTTGAAGAAAAACCTGATTATCTACTTGTTTACGGTGATACAAATTCTACATTGGCAGGAGCATTAGCTGCGTCAAAGCTTCATATCCCGGTAATACACGTGGAAGCTGGTTTGCGAAGCTTCAATAAAACCATGCCTGAGGAAATCAATCGTATTCTTACGGATCATGTATCTGATCTACTGTTCACCTCTACGAAAGTTGCCGTTCAAAATCTCGAAAACGAGGGAATCATTGATCATGTTTTTCGTGTCGGTGATATTATGGCTGATTCGGTTAGTATTGCTTTACAAATTAATGCATCCAAGGAACCTCCGCGACCATTCCCGTATTATCTTGTCACTGTACATCGACCATACAATACTGATAAAAAAGACCGTTTGTTAGAACTTCTTAATACTTTAGACGGGGTTGATAAGAAAGTTGTTTTTCCAATCCATCCTCGAACCAGAACTTTAGCAGCGCAATTTCAGATAGATCTAGAAACCTTTACAAACATTGAATTCTGTGAACCCCTATCGTATTTCGAGAATATTCATTATCTGAAAAATGCAGAACATGCCATAACGGATTCAGGAGGTCTTCAGAAAGAGGCATATATTCTGAAGACACCCTGCATCACAGTTCGTTCAGAAACGGAATGGGTTGAAACACTGGAAAGTGGGTGGAACGTGCTGTGTTTCGCCAATCTAAATGAGTTACCGGAATTGTTGAGAAGGATAATAGGAGACCATAAAGAAAACCTTTATGGAGACGGGCAAGCTTCTATCGAAATCGTCAATATCATTTTGCAACATGGAAGTAAAGAAGCAGATAAATAGGCGAAGAAATATATGGGTAGTGAACCAATATGCAGTACCCACGTCCTTGCCAGGGATAACTAGGCATTTCGAACTGTTCAACGAAATCTTGAAAACCAGTAGTGTAGATGTTACTTTTTGGCTGTCAAGTTTTAATTATTCCCTTAGACGATTTTTAAGTAAAACAAAGAAACGTGAAATTGAAAATGAAAATCCAGGAATCAAGCTAAGATGGGGATGGGCATTCCCCCATCAAAGGAATAATTGGAAGCGTATAGTAAATATGTTATCATTCGCTATCGGTTTCTTTTTTAAGTCTTTTTTTTCTAAAAAACCGGACATTATCTTTGCATCGTCTCCACAGATTTTTGTTGCCTTTTCGGCTTTGTTGATTTCTAAGATATTTAAAATTCGATTTGTGCTAGAAATCAGGGATTTATGGCCGGAGTCTTTAGTTGTGATGAAAGGCAATAATGATGGTATCATACTAAAGATTTTATATAAACTAGAAAAGGCACTCTATAGAGGAGCTTCTCATATAATTGTTTTGGCAGAGCATCAGCGGAAGCATATTATTGATAAAGGGATAAATCCACGGCACATCACATTGATACCTAACGGCATCATTGTCGACGAATTTGTGAGGCCAACTCGAGAAGATATCAGGGAGCGAAAAGAGAAGTTAGGGCTTCCATCAGACTCGTTCGTTGCTATATATACGGGAGCTCACGGTACTGCAAATTCCTTGGATCAATTAGTGTTCGCTGGACAATATCTTGCAAAGGATGAATATATAGTTCTGATCGGAGATGGGCCTGAAAAGGATCGTCTGGTAGCACTAAAAGGAAGTAAAAGTATTGATCAAGTATTGTTTTTTGACCCTCTCCCGAAAACGGAAATATTAAAATATACGGCTATTGCTGACTGTGGCATTATTTCCTTGTCAGATAATATTGTTTTTAGAGGCGCTCGGCCAAATAAACTCTTCGATTACATGGCTTTAGGTATCCCAATTATATCTACGATCGGTGGAGAAGTAGAACATATTTTGGAAACAAACAATGTTGGTAAATGTGTACAATCAAATAACTATCAAATGCTTGCAAATGCCATTCAGGAAGTGAGGTTGTTAAGCAAAGAAAGAAAAGAAGAAATAAAGAATAATGGTTGGAGCTATATATTGTCTGAAGGGAATCGAACCGAGGCTGCTAGAAAATTAGCAGAGATTATTAATTCTTAACCGAGAACTGTTTTAGCCTGTTCAATATGAAATTTTTAAATTCTTTTCAACGAATAACATCAAAGGGTGTTTTTATCCCTGAAATTGATGGATTGAGATTTTTGGCGATTGTTCCTGTCGTATTAATGCATGCCAATACAAACTATGAAAGAGAATTCGGAGAGAAGTTTGGAATGAATTGGGACATACTGCATGATATACTTAATCAAGGAGGAAGAGGGGTTTGGATATTTTTTGCTATTAGTGGATTTGTGCTTTCCAATGCTTTTGCAAAGCATTTCATTGTAAAACGACAAACTTTCGACGAGTTAGACTTAAAGGCCTATTTTGTTCGGCGATTGACCAGATTGGAACCACCCTTTATCATTTCAATACTTTTGCTGTATTTTTTTTCCTCATTGGTTTTAATTGGGAACTTTTCAGATCTGTTTCCAAATCTAGTAGCATCACTGCTTTACGTTCATCAATTTGTTTTTGGCGAATGGTCTCCTATTAATCCCGTTACCTGGTCGTTAGAGGCTGAGGTACAGTTTTACTTAATTGCGCCCTTCTTATGTTGGTTCTTATTTACCCGAAAACCATCGTTGCGATTTCTTTTTACATTGGTCTTATTATTGGTATTTCCGTTGATTTTTCTTGGCGAAACATCAGTTTTCGTTAAAAACAGTCATATTTCTAGATCCCTGCCTGTGTACATACATCACTTTTTGGCAGGCATATTAATGACTCTTCTCTATAACAGCCCCTCTTGGACTAGAATAAAAGAAAAAAGCTATACTTGGGATTTGGTGTGTATCTGTTCATTGATTTTATGCTTTAGTTTGGATCTTTCCGATAAAGACATTATGAATCAATATTTATTAGATGCATCGATCTTTCTGATCATGATCTCTGCATTTAAGGGATATATTTTTAATCTGTTCTTTTCCCATAGAATCGTAACTGTAATTGGCGGGATGTGCTATTCGATCTATCTTATTCACTATGCAGTCATCTTCGGCACGATGAAAGCATTTCATGGAATTATTTTTAGCAATGTTTATATGAATTATGTGGTTCATATGGGATTAGCCTTAATTGTGGTAACTGTTTTATCATTCGTTTTCTATAAGTTGTTTGAGCAACCCTTTATGGATAAGACTTGGCCTAATAAGTTCTATTTATTCATAAAGGGTAAGCAAGCCTCGAATACAAATAATTAGGGAATGGCAAATAATATATCACTTTGTGGGTTCTCCGGATTTGTTGGAAGCAATTTACTAACCCTCTTTGCTAAGGAGAACAATGAGATTAAGAAAATTTCTTTACGTAGCATAGATTGGCGTGATGATCTAAAATCAAATTCAAACGCTATCATCAATCTCGTAGGCAAAGCCCACGACCATAAAGGCACTGCCTCTGAGGAAGACTATGGTTATGCCAATGTCGAGCTAGCCAAGCAGGTATTTGAGGCTTTTATCGAGTCAGATGCCAGCCTATTAATCCATGTAAGTTCTCTAGCAGCTTTAGAAGAGTTCGAGTCGTCAAAACCCTTAATAGAATCCGACGAATGCCATCCGGAATCTTGGTATGGAAAATCAAAAAGATTAGCAGAAGAGTGGTTGTTGGCACAAGAGTTACCCGAAAACAAGAAACTTATCATACTCCGCCCACCGATGGTACACGGCCCAGGAGATAAGGGCAACCTTGGACTTTTATACAAGTTGATTTCAAAAGGCATACCCTATCCTTTGGCATCATTTGACAACAGACGATCTTTTATTTCAATCGATAACTTCTGCTATTTTATCAAGCAAATTATAGATAATCATGAAAAATTAGCAT
>JBEBUB010000013.1:0-19896 GCA_040393445.1 Flavobacterium beibuense | reverse complement strand
CGCTACGGGTTTTCTTTCTGATGTTGATGTTTTTCTGAATAGATTCCGGAGTGTTATAACCTCGTTTGTGATCAAGGTGCAAACAAATGGCAGAATATCTGATTTGAATCGGTTTGATTCCCAGATTTACCAATCGTTCTCCGAGTTCACGGTCTTGACCTCCGTATTGCATTTCTTCGTTAAATCCGTTGATTGTTACGAGGTCTTTTTTCCAACCCGAAGCATTATGACCGTTCCAAGTTGGGCTGGTTGGAGTAAGGAAATTCAATAAGCTTACAAAAGGTTTTTTGGCTGTTAACTTAAGGTTTTTAATCGAAGTCGGGAGTCCGTTTTGTTTGAGCCATTTGATATCGAAACATCTTTGAGTAAGAATATCGTCTTTGGAAATTAGTTTGGAAATATCCATCGGAAGTTTAAAGTAACCTCCGGAAAGAAAATGACCTTCTTTTCTGTAATCTAAATGAGTTTGAATGAAATCTTTTCTGATGATGCAATCGCCATCCGTAAAAATCAAATAATCGGTTTTTGAAGCTACGATAGCTTTGTTGAGGATTTGAGACTTCTGAAATCCGTTGTCTTCGTGCCAAACGTGAGTAATCGGGTAGCTAAGTTGAGCTCGCAACTCATCTATCATTTGTCGTGTATCTTCTCTGGAACCGTCATCTGCAATGACTACCTCGAATTCTTTATTGGTTTGAACACTCAAGCCCCATAAAACTTTTTCCAGCCATTCTTTAGAATTATAAGTACTGACAATAACCGATGCTTTCATTTAGTAAGATGTTGATTTTTAATATTATAACGTTTTACATTATGATATGAAGTCATATATCATAAAAAAAATCTCTACAAAAGTAGTATAAAATCAATCCTTTTTTAAGTAAAAGTAGTATAAATAATTTCTTTACCCTATTTTTGCCCAATATTTAAAAAACTACCTCTAACATAAATGCCGATTTCAAACGAAAATAAAATTAGTGGTTTAGTCATTACTTACAACGAAGAGCAAAACATTGAAGGACTTGTAAAAAGTCTTGATTTTGTAGATGAATTAATTGTAGTTGACTCTTTCAGTACCGACAAAACCGTTGAGATTCTCTCAAAATTCCCTCATATAAAGGTAGTTCAAAACGAATTCGAAAATTACACCAAACAACGTAACTTTACCCTTAAACTAGCTTCAAATCCTTGGATTTTATTTTTGGATGCTGATGAAAGAATCACTCCTGAACTTAAAGAAGAAATCCTTGAAACCGTACAGAAACCAGAGGCGAAGGATGCTTATTATGTTTATAGAAAGTTTATGTTCAACAAGGGCCCGCTTCGCTTTAGCGGATGGCAGACAGACAAAAATTTCAGACTCTTCAGAAAAGAAAAAGCTCATTTTAAAGAAGATTTGTTGGTTCACGAAACCCTAATTGTCGAAGGCTCTATCGGAGTGCTAAAAAATAAGCTAATCCACTATTCTTATATAAGCTATGAGGATTATAGAGCAAAAATGGTTGCTTATGGCAAACTCAAAGCCAAAGAACTTCATAACAAAGGCAAAAAGCCCAATTTGTTTCATTTTTACATCAAACCGATTTATAAGTTTATGTATGCCTATTTCGTAAGATTGGGAATTTTAGATGGTGAAAAAGGAATCATCATTTGTTATCTGAATGCTTTGAGTGTCTATGTGAGATATCAGGAACTAAAAAGGCTCAACAGTGTTCAAAACTCGGCTGTACAATCTTAAAGCCTACCGCAAAGACAGAGAAGAACTCAGAGATGCGGCTCTCGAAAATCCTCTTTATTTTGAGGAAGTCATCCGTCTTGCTTTTACCACTTCAGACAAAGACCACTACAAAGCTTGTTGGGTTCTCGAACTTATTTGCGAAAAACAACTCGATGTTATCTATCCTTACCTAAAGGAATTTTGTGATACACTCCCGTTATACAATAACGAATCAGCCATCAGACCCATCGCAAAAATTATGGTATTTCTGACTCATAAATATCGAGAAAAACTCTCTGAACGTCAGATTCAGCAATTTATTGAAACTTCGTTTGATTGGCTTATTTCAGACACGAAAGTTGCTGCTAAGGCTTATGCTATGGAAATACTTTTCGAACTCGGAAAACATTACGATTGGATTCATCCGGAGCTCAAACAAATTATCTCTCAAGACTACTCAAAACATTCAGCCGGATACAAGGCCCGTGCTCGAATGATTTTGAAAGAAATCAATCCTTAAACCGACAGTGAAAAAAGCCTTGTCTGTTGTGATTTTCTCTTTAATCGTAAGTCAAAAGCCATACAAACATTGCGTACGAAAGGTTTTCCTTCTTGAGTTATCGTAATACTTTTCGGGTTGATTTTGATGAGTCCGTCATTTTCCATTTCTTTTAAAGATTCCAACACTTGTGGAACTTCTTCAAAATAATCTTCTTGAGTTTCCCATGACGTATGAAAACGACACATCAAATTCAAAATATGGTTGCGAATCAAGAGGTCTTCTTCATTCAAAATATGTCCTTTCACCACCGGAATTTTATCCTGATTTAAAAGCTCATAATAACTCTCGATACCTTTTTCGTTTTGAGCAAATCCATACAACGAATCTCCGATAGACGAAACTCCTAACCCAATCATTAATTGTGTTTTAGACGAATTATAACCCATGAAATTTCGATGTAATTTTCCGTTTTCTGAAGCTTTGAAAAGGGAATCTGTAGGTAGGGCAAAATGGTCCATACCTACTTCGATATAGCCTTTTTCTTCGAGTAGCAACTTCCCTTTTTCATACATTTCTCGCTTTTCGAAATCTTGAGGTAAATCTTCATCTTTGAAACCTCTCTGTCCGTTTCCTTTAATCCACGGAACGTGAGCATAGCTATAGAAAGCCAAACGATCAGGTTGTAGCAATCGTGTTTTTTCGATAGTGTCTGTAATGTCTTCCATTTTCTGAAAAGGCAAACCAAAAATCAAATCGTGGCTCACTGATTCGTAACCAATTTCTCTAGCCCACTGCGTTACTTTCTGAACATTTTCAAAAGGTTGAATTCTGTGAATGGCTTTCTGAACCGTTGGCGAATAATCCTGAACTCCAAAACTCACACGTCTGAACCCAAGGTCATAAAGCATTTGCATGTGTTCTTTGGTCGTGTTATTCGGGTGACCTTCAAAACTGAATTCCGGATTTGGGTCAATCACAGAGTTTTCGAAAATTCCGCTTAAAAGTTTTTTGAGATTTTCGGGAGAAAAAAACGTTGGAGTTCCTCCTCCTAAATGCAATTCCTTGATGTGAGGTTTTTTCTCAAACAAATTACAATAGAGTTCCCATTCTTTTAAAACGGCTTCTATATAAGGGTCTTCTACGCTATGTTGCTTGGTGATTCGTTTGTTACAACCACAAAAAGTACAGAGACTTTCACAAAAAGGCAAGTGGATATAAAGGCTGATTCCCTGAGAGTCATTGCTTTCAAAAAATGATTTTTTTACTGATGCTGTCCATTTGTCATACGTAAAGGATTCATCTTCCCAATACGGGACAGTCGGGTAACTTGTATAACGTGGACAAGGGACGTTATACTTTCTGATAAGGGTATTCATTTTGGGATTTTTTGGTAAGGCAAAGGTAGCTCAAGCTCAAAAATCCCAAAATGACTTTTATCATATTTCGATATCTTTCAATACATAAACCCGAATAGCCAAACGGGAATATTATGACCGAAACCTATTTCGATGCTGTCTTTTGCAACAAAAGCATTTTCTATATGGGTAATTTGTTTTTTAGATTTGTTTTTCCCTCCGATTTCAAAAGTATATTTTTTATCAATGATAAAATCTGATTCTTCCGAAAGATTGATTTCTTTTAGTCCTTTAAATTGATTCAGAAAAAATGTTTCTCTGACATTTCCGATATTTATGTTCTCTTTCGCTAAAACATACATTAAGTTAGTATTGTTCAAAAAGAGCTTTTCGGGTTTTGTCAAAACTCCAATTCCTGATGTATCTTTATATAACTCATTAACCAATCCTGCTCTGTCTAGAATTTTAATTGCCTGAACCAAGGTGTTTCTTGAAACACCAACTTTTTCGCTCAATTTAGTAATGTTCGGAGTAAACGGAGCACTTGAAGCAATAGAAATCAATAACTTTTTCAGTTTTACTAAAGTTTCATAATTTAAATCTTCTACGGCATTAATGTCAATTTCTATGATTAAATTAATGGTATTTAGTAGTTTTTGGTTATATTCTGCTTCATTTTCTTTAAAATACGGATAAGCCCCTACTTTCAGATACTTGGAAAACAAAGCTAATGGTTTTATTTCTTGAACTACCTCAGTTGCAATTTGATTGTGATTTTGTAAAATTTCTTCAAATGATTTCACAGATAATTCGATACCAGTTTCTAAAGCAATAAATTCTCTAAAGGACAATTCTTTAAGGTTATAAGCTACTGCTCTTCGGCTTAAATCAGATTCTGCTTTATATATTTCCAGCATAGACGAAGACGTAAAAATCACTTTTAATGAAGGGAAATTGTCATAAATCAATTTTATTTCTCTTGACCAGTTCGGATATTTATGAACTTCATCCAACAACAAGTTTTCACCTCCGTTATCTGAAAAATCTTTAGCTAAATAGTATAATTTGTTTTCAAAAAAATAGATATGATCTAAACTAACATACAAGGTCTTGCTTATATTCAACTTTTGTTTGGCAATCTGTAGAAGCAAAGTCGTTTTACCTGAACCTCTAGCTCCTTTTATAGCAATTAGCCTGTTTTTTAAATCAATCGTATTAATAAGGTATCGCTGAAAACCCAGTGATAATTGTGATATTTTTTGCTGAAATTCAAATTGTAATTCTTCCATTTTAATTCAATTTATATACAAATATAGAAATTGTTAATTATAAAAAGCAATTTTAAGCAAAAATCGTTAATTACAAAAAGCAATAAACAGCAAAAATGCTTATTACAGAAAGCAATTTATTGAATTAGAAAAATATTTTAAAAAATCAGCCAAAGGTGGAAAATAATCAAATCCACTCTCTTGGATTTTCTAATACCTGAAGTAGTTTTTCTTCTTCGCTCCCTTTCTCTGGTTTGTGGTCATAAACCCACTGCACATGAGGTGGAAGACTCATCAAGATACTTTCGATACGTCCGTTTGTTTTGAGACCGAAAAGGGTTCCTTTGTCGTGAATTAAATTAAACTCAACATATCTACCTCTTCTGATTTCCTGCCAATCTCGGTTTGCTTGTGTATAAGATTGTTTTTTACGTTTTTCGACAATCGGTAAATAACCATTCAAAAAGCTGTTTCCTATTTCGGTTACGAAGTTGTACCAATCTTCAGAAGTTTGGGTTTCTGTAGGTTTCAAATAATCAAAAAACAACCCTCCTACTCCTCTGGCTTCACCTCTGTGAGCATTCCAGAAATAGTCATCACATTGTTTTTTATATTTAGGATAAAATTCCAGATTGTGCTTGTCGCAAGCTGTTTTACAAACGGAGTGGAAATGCTTTGCATCCTCTTCGAAAAGGTAATAAGGTGTCAAATCCTGACCTCCGCCAAACCAACTTTGAATTACATTTCCGCTAGCATCATACATTTCAAAATACCTCCAATTAGCATGCACAGTTGGCACAAACGGATTTTTTGGGTGCAACACTAAACTGAGTCCACAAGCGAAAAAATCAGCTTCTTGAACACCAAAATAGTTTTGCATGGTTTGCGGAAGCTTCCCATGAACAGCAGAAATATTTACACCGCCTTTTTCAAATACATTTCCGTTTTCAATTATTCGGGTTCTGCCTCCTCCGCCTTCAGGTCGTTCCCATAAATCTTGCTTGAAAACCGCTTTTCCGTCTGCTTGTTCTAAAGCAGAGCAAATAGTGTCTTGTAACTGTTGGATGTAATTATAGAATTTATCTTTCATTTATTTATTGTTGAATCATTACTTGTTAATTGTGTTTAGTGAAAACTGAGACCGGAAGCTAAACCTATTCCACTCTCATCGATTTGAGTCGTTCTCTGTATTTTTTCAGGATAAGTATTTTGGAGACAAAACCGTAATATTTTCCGTCTTTTATTATAGGTAACACTTCCTTTTGAGAGTGTTCTAGCTTTTCGAGCATAATATATAGCGTATTTTCAAAGTAAATTACCGTATCGGGTTTCTGCATAATTTCTTCTACTTTGGTATATTTTACGTTGAAAGAGTTGAATACCAATTCTCTGATTTTATCAAATTCTATTATTCCGATAAGTTTATTTTGAAGGTCTAAAACCGGAAAATAATTTTGGTTGTATTTCGAAATGTATTCTACTACTTTTTCAAGTCCGTCATCGGGCTTGAGTGTTTTATAATCGGTTATTAAGACTTCGTCAAGCGAAATAGCCGAGAGTATATTTCGGTCTTTGTTACTGGTGAAAACATCTCCTTTTTTAGCTAATTTCTTTAAATCCATCGAATAGATTTCATACTGTTTTGAAACCGCAAAACTCACAGAAGACACCACCAACAACGGAATCATAAGCGAATACCCTCCTGTAATTTCTCCGATAAGGAAAATGGCCGTTAGCGGAGCATGAAACAAACTACTGAAAACTCCTGCCATTCCGACCAACGTAAAACTAGCAACCGGAACTTTTATAAAATTTGTCAAATTGATAAGGTAGGCAAATAAGAATCCTAAATAAGACCCTGCGAAAAGCGAAGGTGCAAAATTACCTCCATTTCCTCCACTATTTAATGTAAATCCAACTGCAAAAACCTTTAAAAAAGCACTCAACCCAACAAAAACAAGCAAAGCCCATGTGCTGTCACTAAATCCTGAGAAAAGGGTTTCGTTCAGTAGTTCATTTGGGTTATCTCCAGATAGGATTTTAATGCTTTCATATCCTTGTCCGAAGAGTGTGGGAACTATAAAAATAAGAACTGCCAAAAGTGAAGCACCATAAAATGCTTTTTTATAGGTTCCTCCAATACGATTAAAATGTTCGGTTATTCTCTGGAAATTTCTTGAGTAATACACAGAAAACCATCCTGTTATTAGCCCAAGCAATACATACAACAAAATCTCATGAAATTCAAAACTTTGCTTTTCTGTAAAGTGCAAAAGCACATCTTTACTCAAAAACAAACTCGAAACAATAGCACCTGTAGCGGCTGAAATCATAATCGGGATAAAAGCTGTGATACTCATATCGGCCAAAACCACTTCGATAGCAAACAAAACTCCTGCTATGGGAGCGTTAAAAGCTGCAGCCGTAGCAGCGGCTACTCCACAAGCCAAAAGAAGTGTTCGTTCTTTATAACTAAGTTTAAAATATTGAGCAAAGTTTGACCCGAAAGCAGCTCCGGTGATAGCCACAGGCGACTCTACTCCCGCACTACCTCCAAAACCAACCGTTAAGGAATTGGTTAGAATCTGAGCATACATCTGTCTTTTAGGGAGCATACTGTTTTTACGAGCAACAGAATACATGATTTGAGACAGCCCTTTTTCGATTTTCCCACCTAAAAAACGTTGTATTATCACAACGGTCAGAAAAATCCCGATGACAGGCAAGAGACTGTTACTGAAAGGGAGTTTCAAGATTCGGTCAATGTATTGCGAAAATAAAAAGACCCAATGAGCAAAGCCTTTCAAAGCTACTACGGCCAGACCCGCAAAAATTCCGACAAGAACACTGGCAAATATCAAAAACTGCCTTGGAGTAACATTGAGTTTTATCCAAACCAGAAAATAAAGCGTGAGTTTGCCGATATTTTTGAAAACCGAAATCATTAGGGACAAAAGTACTTATTTTTAATGTATTGCTTCCTACCTTACAAATAGATTGTCGCAAAGAAATTAATAATATTTTCCTGATATTAACAGCACTTCGAATAAATATTTATATTTGCTCAACCAAAACCCACTTTATGAAGTTAAAATTATTTTTTCTAATAGGTTTATGCTGTTTTTCAGCCATCGGAAAAAGCAATGAAGCCCTTATCGAAAGACACAGAATGTGGATAAATCTGTCTAATTCTCAAGTTGTTTTTAATCAAATTTTGGTTGGTTATATTGAGAATGCTACGATGGCCAAAGATACCGGAATTGATGCGGTAATGTTTGGTTATGAAGGAAATGCCCTTTATAGTCTTATCGAAAACGAAACCGGAATGTTTGTGATTCAAGGTAGAGCTTTACCTTTTAATGCAGACGATATAGTTCCGCTAGGATTTAGAGCTGTAAATGCCGGTACTTTTACGATTTCTCTTAGCAATTTTGATGGATTGTTTTTAACCGAAAATCAAGACATTTACATCAAAGACAATTTCACTCAAACCTATCACAATATCAAAGAAAGTGCTTATCAATTTACTACTGAAGTAGGAATATTTAATTATCGTTTCGAACTTATTTATCATACAACCGATATTGCGTATAATGTGGTTTGGACAGCTCAAAATCAGTGGATGAACAGCCTTCAACCAGACAACGATAAAAACGTAATGATTATAGGAGATTTAGTGGTGAGTAATAATTTCTCTGCTAAAACCTTAGAAGTTTCTTCTAGTGGAAGTATTGTTATTCCTGAAAATAAATCGGTTACCGTGAGTGGAAAAATCACTAACAAAGCTCTGGCTACAGACTTTATTGTAGAAAACGGAGGTAGTTTAATCCAAACTGATAATGCTTCTAATTTTGGGAATATTACGGTTCGTCGAAACAGCAACCCGATGTTCCGTTTAGACTATACTTTATGGAGCTCTCCCGTTGCGAATCAAGGGTTACAAGCCTTTTCTCCAGAGACACTTCCGAATCGAATTTATAAATATGATGCCCTTACTAACAGTTATTACAACCCGGAAGAAAGCAATTTCTTAGCCGGACAAGGTTATTTATTCCGTTCTCCAAACGATTGGATTGCTAACGAAAACGGAAATAGTCCACAAGTGTATCAAGGCGTTTTCACAGGAGTTCCCAACAACGGAAACTTTCAGGTGAATGTTATTGGGAATGCTCATAACGGATTAGGAAACCCTTATCCGAGTGCTATTACCGCTAACAGTTTGCTTAGCCAAGGGCTACAAACACTATATTTTTGGACCAATACGAATCCTGCTCAAAATAACACTTATGATGGCCAACCTAACAATTGGGCAAGTTATACGATGTTGGGAGGAACAGCAGCAACCGGAAGTGGCGCTACTCCAAACGGGCAAATTGCTCCCGGACAAGGATTTTTAGCTTTGGTAAATTCCGGAGTTGCTACGGTTAACTTTACGAATGCTATGCGATTAACTTCTTCAGGGATGTTTTTCAGACAAATGGATAATGGCATTCATCGTTATTGGCTGAATTTATCTATCGAAGAAACAGCTCTTAATCAAATCCTTATCGGATATATGGATGGAGCGACTTATGGCGTGGATAATCAGATTGATGGAGTGATGTTTGGTTATGAAGGGAATGCTATTTACAGTATTATCGAAAATTCTGAAGAGCCTTTTGTCATTCAAGGTCTTCCGACTCCATTTAACGTAAATGACCATGTTGGTATTGGCTTTAGAGCTGTAGAATCGGGAACTTTCACCATTACACTCAGCAATTTTGACGGACTTTTCGAAGAAGAAAATCAAGATATTTATTTGAAAGATAACTTAACCAATATTACTCACAACCTGAAAGAAAATCCTTATACATTCACTAGCGAAGAAGGAGTTTTTAATACTCGTTTTGAAGTGGTTTATCAGCCAAAGTTGAGTTCGCCTGACTTTGATTTCGAAAATAACTGGATCGCTTTCAAACAAGGGAACAGCCTACAAATCGAAACCGTAGGATTCGAACTTCAAGAGGTTGCGTTGTTTGATATTTTAGGTAGAAAAATCTATACTTCTCATGCAGAAGGCAACAAACATGAAGTTACTAAACTTACTACAAACGGAGTAATAATCGTAAAAATCACCACTCAAGAAGGAAAAGAATTGGTTAGAAAAGTGAGCTTTTAAGTTTCTTTTAAAAGCTCCGCTAACTTTTCAGCTGTAGCTGTTCTGAGTTCTTCAAAAAAAGATAAAAATTCTGCTTCGAAGGCTTCGTAGTCTTTTTTTAGTTCGTTTATACTAAAACTCAATTTCGATTTGTATCGGGTTCGATAATCCATTTGAGTGAGTATATCCTCTAACCCGTCTAGAAACTGATAATTCCAAAGCCAGTTATGCTCTACCATATAAGGCAACAAATGTTTGGTTTTGTCAGTTAGAATTTCATAGTTTTCTTGTAAGGAGGCATAAAATTTCTGTACGAAATCCTCTAACGGCTCATCGGAATACTTTGACCAGTTTTTTGATAAAAAGTGATCATAAAACATATCTACTGCCACTCCGGAATAATGATGGTATTTGGAATGGAGGCGTTTGGTACTTTCTCTAACAATCGGGTGAGTATCCGTAAAGGAATCTATGAATCGGTGTAAGAGAATTCCGATTTTGAGTTTCTCAGGATAATCTTCATAGCTTTTTCCTCTGATTCCATCGGCCATAAAGTTCCCAATTCGGATTAAATCGTCATCCCCGGATAGATATATGTGAGCTAGAAAATTCATCTTTTACAGTTTTTAGGGATTAACGATTTATCGAATTCTGAAAGTTACATAGATTATCTTGTAAATACTAATTTGTTTCCTTTTGAAAGGTTTTCGTCAAAGCGATAGTTTTCTGAATTAAATCCTTTTAAATCTTCTATCGTTTCACAATTGTTATCAATGATATAACGAGTCATGAGTCCTCTGGCTTTTTTAGCGAAAAAACTAATCATTTTGAGCTGTCCGTCTTTGTAATCTTTGAATTCTGGAACGATTACTTTCCCTTTTAGGACTTTAAAATCTATAGCATCTGCATATTCTTTACTTGCCAGATTGACAACCAATTCATCTTTAGCAAGTTCTTTGTTAAGAGCATCCGTAAGTGTTTTTTTCCAAAACTCATACAGGTTTTTAGCCTTTCCTATCGGTAAACTCGTTCCCATTTCCAGACGATACGGCTGAATTGGGTCTAAAGGTTTTAAAATTCCGTACAGACCCGAAAGAATTCTAAGTTTTTCTTGTAATACGGGTAATTTATCCGGTGCAATCGTATAAGCATCCAGGCCTATATAAACATCTCCGTTGAAAGCAAAAACCGCTTGTCTGGCATTCTCAGGTGAGAATGGCAGGCTCCACTCTTGATTGCGGGTATAGTTGAGTTCTGCCAACTTATCAGAAATACTCATAAGCTCAGAAAGCTGTTTTGGTTTTTTCTTTTTGAGGGTTTTCTGAATGGTTTCTGACTTGCTTAAAAATACATTTTCTGAAAATTCAGTGGTTGGTAAGGGCGATTCAAAATCTAAACTCTTTGCAGGCGAAATGATAATTTTCATAATGGATACTGATTTATCACAAAGATACCTTTTTAAGAGAAATTGCCATCTGAGTTACTATTAATTTTCCCTTATCTGGAATAAATAAAAATTATACCGTACCTTTGCACACGTTTCAGACTATTATTAGTAATGGCACTAAAAGAAAAAGACAAGGTGGTTTACTTTTGCGACGGTAAAAAATGTTGCAAATACAACCAAGATGCGAAAGATTGCTTAAAAGAGCTAATCGAAGATTCGGGTTTGTGTATTGCACTTCAGAAAATGAAATGCCAAGGTAAATGCAAGAGTGCTCCGGTTTTCTACATCGAGCATAAAGACCTTTATAAAAAAGAGGTAACTACAAAAAAAGCCCGCAAGATTTTCGAAAAACACTTAGCCGAAGTCCTATAACTTCTCTGCTGCTATCTCGTCTAGAGTTTCGATAATTAGTTTACAACCCTCTTTTATCTCATCTTCAGAAATCGTAAGCGGAGGCGTGATTCTAATCGCTTTTTTCTCAAACAACAACCAAAACAGAATCAGCCCTTTGTCTTTGCATCTCAGGATTACCTCGTTAGTAATTTCTTCACTATCGGTCATGGCTGCCAGCATCAAACCTTTACCACGAACCTCTGTAATAAGCGGATGCACAAGCAAATCTCTAAATAGTTTTTCTTTAACAAGTGTCTGAGGCATCAAATCGCTTTCCAACACTTCTTTTAACGTAGCTAGGCTAGCTGCTGCAATTACCGGATTACCTCCGAAGGTCGTAATATGCCCAAGTTTAGGGTTATCAGACAGGCAATCCATCATTTCTTCTGAGGCTACAAAAGCTCCACAAGGCATTCCGCTTGCCATACCTTTACCAATGGTGATAATATCTGGTACTGCTCCGTAATTCTCGAACCCGAAAAGTTTTCCGGTTCTACCAAAACCTGGTTGAATTTCGTCAACAATCATAAGTGCTCCCACCTCGTTGCAACGCTCACGTACTTTTTTGAAATAATCGTTTTTTGGCTCTATAAACCCTGCCCCACCCTGTATACTCTCTAAAATTACAGCTGCTGTTTTATGGGTAATTTGCTCAAGCTGATCCTCATCGTTAAAATCAATAAACCTAACATCTGGTATAAGTGGCAAAAACGGAGCCTTACGTTCTTTGTAGTTCATCACACTCATAGACCCCATCGTATTACCGTGATAGGCATTGTTCATCGAAATAATCTCAGAACGACCCGTTACTCGGCGTGCCAATTTAATAGAACCCTCTGTAGCTTCGGTTCCAGAATTTACCAAATAAGTCTTTTTAAGCGGAAACGGAAGATTTTCTGCCAATAGCTTACAAAACTCCACAGCCGGACTTTGGGCATACTCTCCATACACCATCACATGCATATAGGTTTCGGTTTGTTTTTGGATTGCCTCAACCACCCTTGGGTGACAATGCCCTAAAGTGCAAGCAGACACTCCTGCTACAAAGTCCAAATGTTTACCTCCGCTGGTATCATAGATATATGAACCCTTGGCATGCGACACTTCTATTCCGAGAGGAAATTTTGAAGTTTGAGCTTGATATTTCAAAAAATCTTTCATGGCTACAGGCTTAAAAATTGTAAGTGCAAAGATATTGTTTTAGCTAGGAAGTTCGAAAAATAAAAAATCAAAAAAAACATTCCTTTCTCTGGCACAAAAAACATAGACTACTCTTGAATTTCTAAGTTCTGATAACAGATTTTTGAGCAAAAAAAGATAAATTTGCTTGCAAAAAATTACAATATGGAATTATACTATTCGTTTTCGATGCTCATTGTGATTGCATCGTTTTTTATGTACCTCAATTATCGTTTTTTGAAACTTCCTGCTACTATCGGTATCATGATTATTGCCATGGTTGTTTCGGTTTTTATGGTAATTTGCGGAAACAGTCTTTTTCCAAACACCCTACAACATTTTTCACAACTCATTCGAGACTTTGATTTTACTGAAGTTCTGATGGGAGCCATGTTGAACTTCCTGCTCTTTGCCGGAGGGATTCACGTTAATATCAACGACTTAAAAGAGCAAAAAGGTCCGGTTATGATTTACTCGACCTTGGGCGTAATTATTTCTACCTTTGTCGTAGGATATGGCCTCTACCTGATATTTCCATTAGTTGGTATTGATTTATCGCTATTGTATTGTTTGCTCTTTGGAGCTCTTATTTCGCCTACAGATCCTATTGCTGTTTTGGGTATTTTGAAAAAGGCCAATGTATCGAAATCACTAGAGACCAAAATAGCCGGAGAATCTCTGTTTAACGATGGTGTAGCCGTTGTGGTTTTCGCTATAATATTATCGCTGGCTCAAGGAGCAGATGTGGATTTATCTTTCAGACACATCACACTATTACTGTTTGAAGAAGCCGGAGGAGGAATACTCTTAGGAGTTTTATTAGGATATACAGCTTCTAGAGCGATGCGAAATATAGACGATTATAAACTCTCTGTTCTTACGACTTTGTCTGTAGTAATGGGAGGTTATTTGATTGCTCGTTACTTCCATTTTTCGAGTCCGCTAACGATGGTGGCAGCCGGATTGTTTATGGGTAATTTCAACAAAAAGTTCACTATGACATCGGTAACCAAAGATTATTTGAACAAATTCTGGGAGCTTATTGATGAAATCATGAATGCTATTTTGTTCCTTTTCATCGGATTTGAGCTTCTGTTAATTCCTGATTTACCGGATTATTGGCTACCGGGTCTGATTGCGATTGTAGTAGTTTTACTGTCTCGAGCTATTTCGATTTGGTTACCAACGAAAATCATTCCTTTCAAGAATAAATTTACGCCTCATACTTTGAAAGTACTCATTTGGGGAGGAATCAGAGGTGGTGTTTCTATTGCACTTGCTCTTTCGATTGCCAATAGTGAAGAGAAAGAATTTATCGTTTCGATAACTTATTTCGTTGTGGTTTTCTCGATTATCGTTCAAGGACTCACGATTGGGAAAGTAGCCAACAGCCAAAAACTCCAAGAACAGCAATAAAAAAACAAAATCCCTTTAAGCTGATGTTTAAAGGGATTTTTTCTTTAAGGATGATACTGTAAATGTTTTAATCTTTTCCCGACTAGTGTTTTTTCTCCAACGATTTTAAAACCTAATTTCAAGTATAATTTTTCTGCTTTTGGGTTGTCGTAATCGACTAATAGCCCTAATGTTTGTTTTTGTTTAATTACGTATTCCTCAATCAAAAAAGCAAAGATTTTCGAACCTATTCCTTTACCTTGTTGGTTTGGGTTTACACCCACACAATCAATATAAATTTCTCCTGCTTGCGTTTCATCTTCCGGATTAAATTCTCTATCAAAATGCTCTTTGATGTAATGAGCAACAGGTTTTCGCAGTTCTTGTAATTGACCTCCGTCATACAAACAAGCAACAGCTATAATTCCTTCTTCGTTTTCTGCTACCCAACAATTCTCATACGAATACTGATTTTGCCTTTGAGCTACCATAGCGTTTAAAAAATCAATGGCTTTGTTGTATGACTTTTCTCCTATAAATTCATAGACGATATCTTCCATTGCCAGTAAAAGATAAGGTGTAATGAATCTAGAATCTACTGGGTTTGCTTTTCGGATTTGCATAATAAAAGAATGAATTACAAAGGTACTGCTAGTTCAAGAAAAATCCCATCCTGAAATATTCAAAATGGGATTTATATACTGTTTTTACTGAAAACTGTGACTGCCTACTAACTCTTTTGTTCTTTATTAAAATAAACCAAGTAGTAATACATTTGTTTTTCTTCGTCCCAACCTTTTTCTACGAATTTCTCTGCACTTTCAGGATTGATAAAATCAAGTTTTATCTGAATATTCGTATCAAGTTGAATAGTGTTTTTCATCTTTTTACGAACATCTGTCACGGCATTGTTTGCAATCGGGAAGTTCGTCACATCTTCGATGGAATATTTCTCAGCTTTATCAACTTTATAGTTTTTGAATTCAGGAATCAAATCCGGATTGTCTAACACTTCGTTCAAGAAATTTGTTTCTTCAAACTCGTCATTTTTAGCAAAATAATTCACCGAACGGTTCATAAACATTACTTCCTCTTTTTTATCTTCAGCCGGAAGCACCACATCTTTTGCAAAATCTTGAACGAATTTCAAATACTTTTTAGTCATGAAATTCTCATCCTGAAAAGCATCTACGTTCAAGAAATGCTCCAACCAATATTTCGCATCATAACGGTTATTATCGATACTCAAAATCTTATAACCTTCTTCTTTTTTGTAGTTGAAAATAAGGCAACCTTTGTCTAATTTATTGAGGCTAATTCCTTGTTGTAGAATCAAATCCAGATTGGTTCCTTTTTCTTCGAATTGTAAAAAGTCGTGTTTCAACTCACTTTTGAAAATCCCAATAGCATCCACCACGTTATTATCAATCGAAACGTTGGTCAAATAAGCCACATAAACCTCTCCCGTTTTGATGTGTGGATGGTTGGATTGCTCGAACAGATGTTGGGTGATTTTTTTAGAAACCTCGTGAGCATTGCTCGGATTGATAAACATTTCGTTTACCAAATTATACATCTCGTTGTATTCCAAATCTACTTCGTGAGCAAATTGGAAATAGTTCTCCTCCTTTTCTCTGAAAGGTTTAAAGAAAAACTCCTTCAATAGCGGACTTAATTCGTCTGTAATTCTGTAAGGATTCTCTGACAAGAAAACAGTTTCTCCTTTATTTTTGTTACCCACACGGTGGATAGATAGATTGTCAATGTTTAGGTTAAATAAATTAATCATCGTTTTATAAGATTAATAAACCTCACAAGTAATACAACATGCGAGGTTTTAAATTATAGGTTTAAATATAAATTAATTCCAACTATCGTCTGAAAAGTCATCATAGCTTCCGAACTCATCATCACCAAACATATCTAAATCATCTTCGTCTAGGTCATCTTCGAAATCGGCATACAAATCTTCTTCTTCAAAATCCGGATCAAAACCATTTTGGTCAATTCCTGAAATTTCTCCGTGAGCAAATAGTAGAGCCGGATATGCTTCTCCTACTTGTTTTTCCTCGATAGCGGCAAGCTCTACGAAAAAAGTAAACATATTCAAGAAATCATACACATAGATGATTTTGGTTTGCTCTTGATCTAAGATGTCTTTCAAAACAAAATCTTGCATCGTGCTTTGTTCGCCTTCGACATCTCCGGTATCAAAAAGCGGAATTTCGTCTTCTTGATTCCATTTATCGTCACAAGTGTAGAACGATGCCATTTCGCTTCCGTCAAAGCCAAAAGCATTGCTGATGGTGTTGTGCAAATCCTCTAGCGTATCTGTATCTAGAATGGCAATGTCCCTGAAAATATCTTCTTCTGTATCGAGTATCACTCGGAATTTATAAACCATAAGAGTAAAATTTTGGATGGCAAAGTTACGTCAAATCCGTTGCACTGACAATATTATTTTTATAGTATTTCTAAGGAAAAGAAGTCTGTGGTATGCGGTCTATCATTCCTTTTTCAACTCATTATTAATGATGGTTTCGAAATAATTCTGGCTCGGTCTTATCATGCTTGAATTGACAAAATTACCTTCTTTATCAATAAAAATAAACCTCGGGATAGACTCTATATCATACGCTTTACTAAAAGCGTCTTCCTCCTTACTAGATAAGTGCAATTGCACTACTGATTCTGATTTAGTTTTAGCCTGTAAATACCAATCGTCTTTCTTTTTATCAACACTTATAGCCATAAAAACGATATCTGAATTGTTTTTATTTTTGATAGCGATTCTTTCGAAATGAGGCGACTCAACCCTGCAAGGCCCACACCAAGTTGCCCAAACATCTATCACTACATATTTTCCTTTAAAATCAGAAAGCCGAACATCTTCACCATCTAGGTTTTGAGCCACAAAATCCTGAGCCGGATTGCCTTTGGCTAATTTCTCCTGAGTAGTAAAATGATTATAAGCCAACGACTTTAGTTTCGGGTTACTGATTTGCTCACCATAAGTATTGATAAGTTTTTGTCTTTCGTCGGAGTCAGAAGCAGACTTTAAAGAACTTTTCAACGAGCTAAATAACAATCTATCTTTAAAATCCTTGTTTTCTAACTTCGAAATAGCATTTAGTCTTTTGGTTATTTGATCTGTATCAGTAGTGTCTTGTTTGGTGTATTCATACATCACGTAATTAAAATAACTTTCATTGGTTATTAAACTGTTGTCTTCTAGAGAAATATGACTTTTGATTTCATTAATTTTTTCCGGAGTATTTTTAATAAATTCAGGATCTACGACTTTGATTTTTTCTTCGAATGGATTCCATTTATTTTGATATTTAATAGTAGTATTTTTGTTATTACTTACTGAGTAATCAGCTTGATGATATTTGTTATCTTTAGTTCTGAATTTATCTGATTCGTTAATTTTTTCTTCCCATTCTTCATAAATTGTGTTGATAACTTTTTCAGGTCTTTCTAAATAAGAATTATCATTAATCATAAATTCAGCAAACGAAAAACCGCCAAACATACCTCCGGGTTGATATTGATTTTCAGCTAAACGAGTTCCTGTAGTAGTTTTAAAATTAGGAACATTATTCAAATACTGAATATTCATATTTGTACTATCATTAGTACTCATATATATTTCTGTATAGAATTGATTTGAAGCTTTGAATACGACATAATATTGCTCTAAAGGAATCTCATTTTTGATAACCGTATGAAACTTATTATCCTGTATATCAATCTCAGCCAAAGTGTCATTGATAAATTTATCAATAAGATACGCTTTTGAAATATTCTCGTCTGATTCTATAGTCCCGGAAAGCACAGTCCTATTATGTTTTTCGTATATGTTCGGGTTAATAAGATAGCTCATTCCTAGCATTCCTAAAGCAGCAATTCCTAGAACTTTAGCAAGGTTTTTGGGTTTGGTAAACGTACGTTTAAAGGTTTTACTCTGATACCAAATAAAACCAATTAGAGTCACCATCACAAAACCTATAATCGAGATTTTTTCGGTATAAAGAAAGAAATAATCGAGCTGGCTTCCTGTAGGGTTTGAGGCGGTTCGGTTGAGAATCGTAAACGGATTCCATACTTTATAAATCTGAAATCCGTCAAGGATCAGAGTGCCTAACATCGTGAAAAAACCGATAAGAATCGGAAGGATAAAACTTCTGAAAACAACCGAAATCACAAACTGAACAATACTCAAGAATAAACTTGCCACAAAAATTCTAATCGTTAATTGTGCTAAAAACCCAAAAGGAATATTCGTGTTGACAATTTCAGGAATGTCTTTGAGGAGTGATAAAAATAACATGAGCACTACAAAAGAACCCAAAAACGAAACAATCGCAATTAAATTCCCGATAAGCAAAACACTAAGTTTAGATAAATAAATCGAAAACTTAGATAGCGGTTGAGTTTCCATCAGTTGCCAACCTCCGTTTTTGTGATCAATCTGAGTTATTTTGGCTGCTATGATAATTATGAGCAACGGAAAAAAGAAACTCTGAAAGGAAGCCAAAGCCTCTGTAATGTGCTTTTCGTAAAAGTTAAACGGCATGTTAACCGGTTTTTTATTGTCTTCCCAAAGAAAAAACGAGGCAATAAAATAAACAATCGGGATAAAAATTCCGAAAGAAAAGCAAAGCCAATAGGTTCCGGTTCCTTTCTTTTTAATAAATTCTGAGCGGAGCGCTGTGGTATAATTTTTTAGTATTGACATAACAAAAGATTATTGAGTGAGAGACATAAACCATTCTTCCAGACCTTCCTGAATTTTGATTTCATAGATTTCGGCACCGAAATCAATGAGTTTTTTCGTAAAATCAGGAATCATTTCTTTATCTGATAATATCAACGAAATTTTTGACTCGGCTTCGATTTCTATCGCATTGTACTCCGCTGGAATCTTCTCTAAAATCTCTTTCGAATTCTTAAGACTAATTGTTATTTTACATTGTCCGAAATTCTGAGAAAGCTCTCTCATGGTTCCTTCAAATCGAAGTTTTCCTTTTGAAATAATCCCAACGTGAGTACACATTTTTTCAATTTCAGAAAGCAAATGACTCGACACGAAAATAGTAGTTCCGAGTTCTTGATTGATTCGCATAAGTAATTTTCTGATTTCGATAATTCCGTTAGGGTCAAGTCCGTTTACAGGTTCGTCCAAAAGTAAAATTTCAGGACTGCTAAGTAGTGCCATTGCGATAGCAAGTCTTTGTTTCATCCCCAAAGAATACTGTTTTACTTTTCGGTTTCGGTCATCATATAAATCGACTATTTTGAGTATTTCGTCAATTCGAGAGGTATCTACTTTTTGGATTTTAGCAATATATTTTAGGTTGTTGTAACCCGACAAATGCAGATATAAAGCAGGACTTTCGACCAAACAACCTAATCTATTAAATATTTCTGGGAGTTGTTTTTGCAATGATTCTCCGAAGATTTCAATAGCATCAGAATCGTCAGGAATTATTCCTGTGAG
>JBEBUB010000012.1:0-22493 GCA_040393445.1 Flavobacterium beibuense | reverse complement strand
TACATGAATAATATTTTTAGAGCTGTTTTTTTTGTGTGCTTACTGAGTTTTTCGACCGGTTGGGCTCAAACCCGATACACCCTGAGCGGAACCATAACAGATGGTCAGAGTAACGAAACTTTGATTGGAGTTACATTGAGTATTCCGGAGGCAAAAATCAATACAACAACCAATCAATATGGTTTTTATTCGGTTTCGCTACCCGAAGGTACTTACACTTTTGAGTTATCTTACATGGGATACATGAATTATTCTGAGCAAATTACCATTACAGGAAACATCCGTAAAAACATCGCTTTGAATGCTTCGAATATCGAGTTGGACGAGATTGTGATTACCGGAAGTTCTAATTTGGTTAACATCAGAAAACCTGAAATGAGTGTTAATAGGCTTTCGGTTTCAGAAATCAAAAAAATGCCTGTGGTTTTGGGTGAAGTCGATGTCTTGAAATCTATTTTGCAGCTTCCCGGAGTGACCAATGCAGGTGAGGGAACTTCAGGGTTTAACGTAAGGGGAGGAGCGGCCGATCAAAATCTAATTCTATTAGATGAGGCAACTTTGTATAGCTCTTCACATCTTTTTGGGTTTTTCTCGGTTTTTAATTCGGATGCGATTAAGGATTTGAAGTTGTATAAAGGCGGAATTCCCGCTCGATACGGAGGTAGAGTTTCATCGGTTTTGGATATTTATCAAAAAGAAGGAAACAGTAAAGAATTCCACGGAACAGGAGGAGTTGGGCTTATTTCGAGTCGCTTGATGCTTGAAGGGCCTATCATCAAAGATAAAATGTCTTTCTTAGTTGCCGGAAGAAGCTCGTATGCTCATTTGTTCTTGAAGTTTACAGACAATGAGAATTCGGCTTATTTCTATGATTTGAATACGAAAATCAGCTATAAAGCTAATGACAACAATAGTTTGTACTTGTCTGGTTATTTTGGGAGAGATGTGTTTGATGTAAAAAACGCTTTGACCAATCAATTCGGGAATTCACTTTTTAACCTGAGATGGAATCACATTTTCTCTGATGATTTGTTCTCGAATATGTCGATGATTTATAGTGATTACTACTACGGACTTACGTTGGATTTCGTTGGGTTCAAATGGGCTTCGGGCATTCAGAATTATAACTTTAAGTATGATTTAAAGCACTATATCTCGAATGACTTAAAGCTGAGCTACGGAACCAATGCCATCTATTACGACTTCAATCCGGGTACGCTTACGCCAAGCGGAGAAGACTCAGGAATCAACTATCGTCAGTTGGAGAAAAAATATGCTTTTGAACCTTCTTTCTACGTTGAAGCAGAACAAAACCTGTCTGAAAAATTTGCTATCAATTACGGACTTCGATACAGTTTATTTTATCGTCTAGGAGCCGAAAATGTGAATGTATATCAAGACAACAATCCGGTTTTGTATAACCCGAATTTGCATGTTTACGAAGAAGCGACCCCTATAGGTAGTGAATATTATAGCTCTAATAAAACCATTGCCAGCTTCAATAATTTAGAGCCTCGTTTCGGAATTTCATATACGCTTGACGAATCACAATCTATCAAAGCCAGCTATAACCGCATGGCTCAGTATTTACATTTATTGTCGAATACGGCTTCGGCTACTCCGCTTGATGTTTGGACACCGAGTGGGACATATATCAAACCACAATTGCTCAATCAATATGCTTTAGGATATTTCAAAAACATCAAAGGAGGCGATTATGTTTTGGAAACCGAAGTGTTTTATAAAGATGTGAAAAACCGAATTGATTACATAGACGGAGCCGATTTGATTGCCAATGATGCTATCGAACAAGTAATCCTTAACGGAAAATCAAGAGCTTATGGTTTTGAACTTTTGGTACGAAAAAACTCAGGAAAACTTACGGGTTGGGTGTCTTATACTCTATCAAAATCAGAACAACAAACTCCGGGTAGAACCCCAAATGAAATCGGAATTAACGAAGGAAATTGGTATAATACTCCGTATGATAAATTGCATAATCTGTCGGTTACGGCTGCTTATGAACTTACCCAAAAATGGTCATTCGGAGCGATTTTTACGTTGCAGTCGGGCAGACCGGTTACTTACCCGAACGGATATTATGAATATCAAGGCATTAACGTTCCGAATTATAGTTTGAGAAACGAAAACAGCCTGCCTGCTTATCATCATTTAGATATTTCGGCTACTTATATCCCGAAACCTGAGAAAAATAAAGGTTGGCAAGGGGAGTGGAACTTTAGTATCTATAACCTATATAACCGAAAAAATGCAGCTCAAATAACCTTCCGTCAGAACGAAGACACTGCGCTTAATGAGGCAGTTCGACTTTCGATTTTCGGAATCATACCAAGTGTTACTTATAATTTTAAATTCTAAAAATCATGAAAAAGATATATTATATATTCGGAATTTTAAGTTTGATGCTCTTTTCTTGCGAAGATGTGATTCACGTTGATTTAGATTCGGCTGAACCTCGTTTGGTGGTTGAGGCTTCGATAAATTGGTATAAAGGGGATAGCGGAAGCACTCAAAAAATACGACTCACGACCACAGCCGGTTATTATGATCCTGAAGTGCCAACCGTATCGAATGCTATAGTTACCATAACTAACGAAGATGGACAAGTGTTTGACTTTCTGGAAGAAACTCCCGGAAATTATTTCTGTCATGATTTTGTACCCGAAATCGGGAAAAGCTATGAGTTAATGATTTCGGTAAACGGAGAAATTTATACAGCTACTGAAAAATTGTATGCTGTTCCAGAAATTCAATACGTAGAACAAAACAATGACATTGGTTTTTCTGATGATATTATCGAAATCAAATACTTCTTCCAAGATAATGGCGAAGAAGAAAATTATTACTTAGACAGTTTTACTATCGATAATCTTACGTATCCAATTTATGGAATTTCGAGCGACAAATTCTTCCAAGGAAATATGATGTACGGAATTTTCCTTTACGACGAATTTGAAACAGGAGATGATGTAGATATTAAACTTTACGGAATCTCATCGGGCTATTATAACTACATGAGAGTGCTGTTTAACTCTACGGATGCTGGAGGTCCTTTCCCGATTCCGGTCGGGACGGTGAGAGGAAATTTGGTGAATCAAACCAATCCTGATAACTATGCTTTGGGCTATTTCAGGCTATCGGAAGTTGATCAAATTACTTATATCGTAGAATAATTATTCGAAACGAATTGCTTTTACAGGGGAGATATTTGTAATGATATAAGACGGAATCAAAAGCACAACCAGACAAATCACTACGGTTCCTGAATTGAGAGCTAAAATGTAATCCCAATTCAGGTAAACCGGAGCTTGAGTCACGTAATAGCTTTCCGGATTCAAACGGATGATTCCGAAATATTTTTGCAATAGCAAAAGCCCAATCCCAATAAGGTTTCCGTAAATGAGACCTCTAAGGATAAGATAAAACGCATTGTGCAAAAAGATTTTTCTGATGGTCCAATTGTCTGCTCCTAAGGCTTTCAGAATACCAATCATTCGAGTTCGCTCTAGAATCAAAACCAGTAGCGCTACAGCAATGTTGATAATAGCTACAAGTAGCATTAGCCCAATAATCAGATAAATATTAGAGTCTGTGATGGTGAGCCAATGGAAAATAGAATCGTATTTTTCGACTATGTTTTTCGTATCGAGAGTAGGAGGGGTTTGCAAATGAATTTCGTAGCTTTTGGCTTCAATTTGAGTGAAATCTGAGATAAAAACCTCAAAATTCCCGATTTGGTCTGCTGACCAACGGTTCATACGCTGAATGTGTCTGATGTCTCCCAAAATGTATTGTGCATCAAATTCTTGAAAGCCAGAATTATATATTCCAACAATCGTAAATTGTCTGAGATTCGGTCTGGAATTAGGGTCGTCTTTCATAAAGTGAGCGGTGAACTTATCACCCAACTCAAATTGCATACGTTTAGCCAGATATTCCGAAATCAGGATTTCATCGTTTTCTCTTTCTTCACCAAGGTTGGGTTTTCGACCTTGTGTGATATATTCTTCGAGAGTTGCCCAATTAAAATCTGTCCCGATTCCTTTAAGGATAATTCCTTCAAAAGCCGTTTCGGTTCTGATGATTCCTGCTTTTGTAGCAACCGCCTGAATGTGGTTTATTCCTTTAACCGAAGTAAATTCCGGGTAAAAATCTTGGTTTTTATCTATTGGGATAAGGCTTACTTCAGATTGGTTATTGTCGTAATTAGAAATGATAACATGACCGTTGAAAGCTGTGATTTTCTCTCTGATTTTCTCTCTAAAACCAATCCCGACAGCTACTGAAATGAGCATCATAATCATTCCCAACGCCATAGCAATCACAGCAATGGTGAGTATAGGTTTCGATATTCCGCTTTGCTTTTTGGAAAGTGAAGTGAGCCTATTGGCAATGAAAAACGATACGTTCATTTATAGAAAATAAAAAGGTGTGTCAAGTCAGCACAAAGATAATTTATTTTAGATATCAGATGGAGTTTTAGTATATTTTTCAGTTATATGTCTGATTAAATATCGATTAGGTTGTTTAACTGCTGAAAATAATTATATTTGTAAGCATAATATTTTTTAACCAAACAAAATTTATGATGAAAAAATTACTAAAGGAAAGGAAAATCTATGTTTTTTTAGTGGGAATGTTGGTTTTGGGTTTAAATCCTGCACAAGCACAAGAATCTTGTGAGGAACCAACAATTGCAGCTGAACCTGTAACAATATGTTCAGGTAATTCAGCTGTTTTGACAGCTACTTCCGAAGGGGAAAGTGTGTTTTGGTATGATTCAGAATCTGCAATAACTTCAATAGCAGAGGGAACTATTTTTGAGAGCCCTGTTTTGACTTCCACAACTTCTTATTGGGTTGAGGCTGTAAATTATGGCGAAGGAGAAACAATCGTCATTACAAACGGAGGTAGAGTTGCTCCGAACGGTAATAGTGGTTCTGCGGTAGTGGCAGCTTCTTCACCTTGGGGATTACGATTTAATGCTTATGAAGATTTTGTGTTGAATTCAGTTGATGTTTTTATAACAGCTGCTGCCGGAGGTGAGATTGTTGTTAATTTGCTCGATAGCGGTATGAATGTAATGGAGACTACCACAGTCATGTTACCTCCAGGAGGAAGTTCATCCTCTCCTTTACAACACACGATTACTTTGAATTTTAATGTGCCTCAAGGTAATGATTATCGTTTGGTGGCTCCTTCAAGCCCTGCTATGATTAGAGAATTTTCTAGCGAACATCCTGGATTTCCTTACCCAATTGGCAACGCAGGAGCTATAGTAGCAGGAAGTATAAATGCAACTGGAACCGGAAATCCGGCGCTTTATTATTTCTTTTATAACTGGACAGTAACAGTAGGCTCCGTTGAAGAATGTGTGTCAGAACGCATAGAAGTTCTGGTAAATGTTGACCCCACTCCCGATACCCCAACAGGAGAGACTACTCAAAATCTACCTATAGGAAGTTTAATTTCTGATTTAGAGGTTGCTGGAGATAATTTAACATGGTATGCTGACGAAAATCTGACTCAAGAACTTACTGAAACTACAGAACTAACTGATGTAACAACTTATTACGTTATTGCAACAGATGGAGATTGCCAAAGTGAACCCTTAGTTATTACGGTTACGTTGTTTGACCCATGTGAAGGCGTTACAATTCCGGCACCCGAAGGAGAGATTTTACAGATTGTAGAGCAAGGAAGTGTTTTGGCAGATTTGATAGTTGAGGGTGAAAATTTAGTTTGGTATGCGGATGAAGACCTAACTGAGCAACTTCCTGAAACTACAGAGCTTATTGACGGAACAACCTATTACGTAATTCAGACCATAAGCGGATGTATGAGTGAGGCTTTGGGTATTACAGTACAGATTGCGATGAGTACTAATCATTTTGATAAGAACTCTATAAAAGTATATCCAAATCCGGTGTCTGATATTCTCACAGTGCAAACAAATGAAGTGATTTCAGAAGTAAATCTATTCAATTTAGTAGGGCAAAAAATAGATATTTCTTGGCAAAACAATCAAATTGATATGACTTCTTTAGCAAAAGGAAATTATATATTGATAATAAATATTGACGGAATATCTAGAAATATTAAGATAACAAAACAATAAAGTTTATACTTATCAACTTATACTCAAATGGTCGGATTTATTCCGACCATTGTGTTTTAATATTTACTTCCCGATACAAAAATTCGCAAAAATATTTCCTAAAAGCTCATCATTAGTGACTTGTCCAGTGATTTCTCCGAAATAATAGAGCGCCTGACGGATGTCAATCGCCATAAGGTCAGACGATAAATGGGTTTCAAGCCCATAGCGAACTTTTTGAATTTCTTCCAAAGCTTTTAGGAGCGAATCATAATGACGAGTGTTGGTCACTATGGTTTCGTTATTTCTCAAAGCACCTGTGTTTACAAACGATAACAAAGTATTTTTAAGCTCTTCGATTCCTATTTTCTGTTTAGCTGAAATAGTTTCAGGTTTCAGGTTTAAGGTTTCAAGTTCGGCTTTTATAGCATTTAGTTCTTGTTCTGATAGCAAATCAACCTTGTTGATAATCACCACCAAAGGCTTTTGAGGATATTTGTTTCTGATTTTTTGGATTTCGATGATGTGTTCTGAACCTTGAGCTTTAAACTTTAAACTTTCAAACAAATAAAGAATAACCTGTGCTTGCTCGATTTTCTCAAAAGTCTTTTGAATCCCGATGCTTTCTACCACATCTTTCGTATCTCTGATTCCTGCTGTGTCTATGAATCGGAAACCGATTCCGTTGATGACTAATTCGTCTTCGATAGTGTCTCGAGTAGTTCCTGCAATATCAGATACGATAGCTCTTTCTTCGTTGAGAAGAGCATTCAAAAGAGTTGATTTCCCTACGTTGGGCTCACCTACAATAGCTACGGGAATTCCGTTCTTGATGACATTTCCAACTGCAAAACTGTCAATCAAGCGTTTGAGTACAAATTCAATACGGTTTACTAAATCTTTAAACTGAGTTCGGTCTGCAAACTCTACATCTTCTTCTGCAAAATCAAGTTCTAATTCGATAAGCGAAGCGAAATTCAAGAGCTCTTCACGAAGTTTCGCAATTTCGTTACTGAAACCGCCTCTCATTTGTTGCATCGCAATTTGGTGTGATGCTTCATTATCGGAATTGATTAAATCCGCTACAGCTTCCGCTTGGGATAAATCCATTTTTCCGTTCAAAAATGAGCGAAGCGTAAACTCTCCGGGTTGTGCCATACGACAACCTTTTCTAAGCAAAAGCTGAATAATTTGCTGTTGAATAAAAACCGAACCGTGACACGAAATTTCCACCACATCTTCACCTGTATAAGAATTTGGGTTTTTAAAAACGGAAACCAACACTTGGTCTAAGGTTTTTTCGCCATCCATAATATGCCCCAAGTGAATGGTATGGGTTTTTTGTTTGGTCAAGTCTTTGTTTCTCACAGACTGAAAAACCTGATTAGCAATAGCAATTGAGTTAGTTCCTGAAATTCGTATAATAGCCACAGCACCTGCTCCTGACGGAGTAGCAAGAGCTACGATAGTATCCTGATTAAGCATTTTTGAAAATTAGTTTATAGCAAAAATACGATATTTTGGCCAGCTATCTGTAGTGCCAAATTATTATGACAAAAATCATTTTGAGATACAGCCTTTTTCGTACCTTTAGCCTTATTAAACCAAACGATTATGAAAAATATCTTATTTCCTACAGACTTTTCTCAAACTGCAGAAAATGCTTTTGTGTATGCTCTTCATTTGGCCAAAGCCTTGAAAGCAGATCTTCATGTGTTGCATAGCTATTCCATGCCTGTTGTTTCGGGAATGGGAATGGAAACTTCAGAAGTGATTCAGCAAGTTTTTGAGAATGTAGAGCTCACCAGTTTTGAGAATTTCAAAGATGAAGCTCACCAACTTCGCAAAATTGCCCAAAACGAAGGATTAGCAGATGTAAACCTTTCGTTTATTTTTCAAGAAGGAGATTTGATTATGAACATCCTAGAGGCCATTTCAAAAGAACATATTGATTTTGTCGTAATGGGAACAAACGGAGCTTCAGGTTTCGAAAAGAAAATTTTTGGTTCGAATACGCTAAACACTATTCGTTCTATAGACATTCCGATTTTGTGTGTGCCTTATCAGGCGAAATTCAAAGGAATTACTAGAATTGGCTTTACGACTCTGTTTAGAGATGCAGATAAACAGCCGTTGCGTGAAATATTGAAAATTGCTGAAGATTTTGATGCTCAAGTGCGATGCCTTCATGTGATTCAAAATGTGAAATATGAACCCGTAGCAGAAACAGCCAAAGAATGGGATCAAGAATTCCTTTCAGAAAGGCTTAAATTCCTTCTGATAGAAAGCACAGGCGAATCGATAGAAGAGCATATAGCGAACTTCATCCACGATTTTAATATCGGATTTTTGGGTATCGTGAAGCGAAATCAAAACTTTTTTGAACGTATTGTGAGTTCCAGCTTATCGAAAAAATTAATTTCAATTTTAGACGTACCTTTGCTCATTATTAAAGAAGGTAACTAAAAAACAACGCAATGGATTTAAAAAAGATTTTTGAAAACAACGAAAACTGGATAGCAGACAAACTTCAACAACAACCTGATTATTTCAGTAAACTGGCTGAAGGTCAATCGCCTAAAATTCTATACATCGGTTGCTCAGATTCTCGAGTAACGGCCGAAGAGTTGATGGGAGCCAGCCCGGGAGAGGTTTTCGTTCACCGAAATATTGCCAACATGGTCATCAGTATCGATATGAATGTGATGTCTGTGATTAATTATGCTGTATCTGCTTTAAAAGTTGAGCAAATCATCGTTTGTGGTCATTATGGTTGTGGAGGTGTCAAAGCTGCTATGGTTCCTGAAGATTTAGGAATTTTAAATCCTTGGCTGAGAAACGTTCGTGATGTATATCGTATGCATAAAGAAGATTTGAACAAAATCGAAGATGAAAATGAGCGATATAACAAATTAGTAGAGTTCAATGTTCAGGAGCAATGTATGAACGTAATTAAAACCGCTACCGTACAAAAAGCATATTACGAAAGAGGCCTAAAAGTACACGGTTGGGTGTTTGATATTCATACGGGTAAACTCATTGATTTGAACATCAATTTCGAAAAAATGATGAAAGAAACTCAGGAGATTTATAATCTTTTTCAGAGTAAGGAGTAAGAATGAACTAGATTTCTCAACTTCGCTATCGCTACGTTTGAAATGACAGAGTTAGTTATTTAGTGATTATAGAAAAACGACTCACAATTTCTTCAGCCGAAGTTTGATAATCAAACCACTGAATATCCGGATTTCGCTTGAACCAAGTAAGTTGGCGTTTGGCGAATCTTCGGGTATTTTTTTTGATTTCTTCGATAGCGAATTCCAAAGTGGTTTTTCCGTCAAAATAGTCGAATAATTCTCGATAACCTACAGTTTGTAAGGCATTGAGGTGTTTGTTCGGATACAGATTTCGGGCTTCATCCAGAAGTCCGTTAGCTATCATGGTATCGACTCTTTTGTTGATTCGGTCGTAAATAATTTCTCTATCAGCTTCTAACCCGATAAAAATAGGAGTGAAGTTCCGTTGATTTTGCTTGTTGTTTAAAAACGAAGAATACGGCTTTCCACTACCTACAGATACTTCCACATAGCGCATCATCCGTTGCGGATTCTCGAGAGTTTGCGGATTTTCAGTTTTCAGTTTTTCGTAATAAAAAGGGTCTGTTTCTAGAAGTTTTTCCTGTAAAAAAGCAATTCCTTTCTGTTCATATTCCGCTTGGAGGTTTTCCCTCACCGAAGGTTCAATATCTGGAAAATCATCAAAACCTTTCACCACAGCATCCACATAAAGTCCTGAACCGCCTACCATTACTTGAACCGGATTTTTCTGAAACAATTCGTCTAGTTTTTCCAGAGCTTCTTTCTCAAAATCGCCTACGTTATAGGAGTCAAAAATACTTTTGTTTTGAATGAAGTGATGCGGAGCCGCTTGAAGTTCTTCCTGACTCGGAACGGCTGTCCCGATAGTCATTTCCTTAAAGAACTGACGAGAATCACACGAGATGATTTCGCAACCAAAATGTTGAGCCAACTCAATGGCTTTGGCTGTTTTTCCGATAGCGGTGGTCCCGACAACTACAATTAAGGTGTTTTTAGGCAAGGATTTTTTTATTTAAGAAGCACAAAAATAGACTTTTTAGTAGGGATTTACAAATCAATTAAATAGCTTTGTTATCTAAACCTAACCAAATGTCAGACAGAGATAAAGGAATTTTGGAGCTCAGAGGCGGAGCCATAGGAGAGACCCAAAACAGCTCAGAAGAAGAGCGATTCCAGAACCAAACCATACGACCGATTTTGAAGTTACAAACCGATTTGTTTGTAGCTTCGTTTCGTAACTATATCCGTAAACATAAAAATGAGTTTCACCTCTTAAACGTAGAGAAGAAACTCATTTATATTGAAAATGCCCTTCAGAAAGATATCAAATATCGCAATGCCCTAAAGGGAATGATTATGGCTTGGTTTACTCAAGAAGAGTTCGATCGTTATATTCAAAATTCGTCAAACCTCAATAAAAGAATGATGAATTTGCTTGTTGAATCACTCAAAGATAACGTTCAACTCTTGGAATTTCAGGATTAGTAACCAACGTACGGAACTTCGTATTCTTTGAATTCGATTCCGTATTGTTTTAGCTCTTCTAAAATAGGTTTATACACTTCTTTTTTGATCGGAAGTTGAACACCCGGAGTTACAATCTGACCATTCAAAATACGTAAGGCAGCCATCGCAACCGGAAGCCCAACCGTCCTTGCCATAGCCGTAAAGGTTTGATCTTCTCCGATAGTTACCATTTTGGAGTCAATTTGTTTTTTCTCTCCGCCTATTTCGTAGCCGAATTTGTGATACATCACAATCATATCTTTATCGTCTGGAGCTAATTTCCAACTATCTGTAAGGATTTTTTCTAGGATTTGAGCAGGAGTTGCATTTTTAAGTCCAACGATTTTATTTGGGTTAAAAATGTCTAATTCCACCAATTTATCCCATTGAATGTCATCCTGCTCGATTCCTAACTGATAACGAGTTTTCAATTCAACCGAATCCGTAAGGCTAAACGGAAGGAACGAGTTGATGAAATCTCTGTAACTCATCGTTTCTGAATTCTCCATTACATACGTATCATCCGTCATTCCGAGTTGAACGAACATATTCCAAGCTCTTGAGAATCCGACTCTACGAATAGTTCCTCTATAAAGTGTTCGGATGTCATCCAATCCGTAAATACTTCTGTATTTCAAAGAATCACGGTTGGCATAGCCTTCGAAACGTCCGTATCCTTCGATATCGAAAAATTCGGTTCTACGGAATAATTTATGGTACGGAATGTATTTGTAACGACCTTCTTGAATAAATTGTGCTGCTCCACCTTGACCTGCCAAGACTACGTTTCTCGGATTCCAAGTGAATTTATAATTCCAAAGATTGTTGTCTGATTCCGGAGCTACGAGTCCTCCACAGAAAGATTCGAACAATAGCATTTTTCCGCCTTTCTCTCGGATTTCGTCTATCACTTTCATCGCACTCATGTGGTCGATTCCAGGATCAAGACCTACTTCGTTCATAAACACCAAATTGTTAGCTTTTACCTGCTCATCCAAAGCTTTCATTTCCGGGCTGATATATGAAGCCGTCACCATGTGTTTTTTGAAACGAACGCAATCTTTAGCCACTTCGATATGCATAAAAGCAGGTAGCATCGAAATCACTAAATCTGCATTTTGAATCGCATTTTCTCTAGCAGAAGCATCTTTGATGTCCAAAGCCATTGCTTTGGCTCTCGGGTGGTTGTTGGTTTTTTGCTCGGCTAATTCTATCGATAAATCACAAATGGTAAGCTCTAGGTTTTCACTTTCAGATTTCTCCAAAAGGTATTTGATAAGTGACGAAGCCGAACGTCCGGCTCCGATAATCAATATTTTTCTCATTATGTTGTTGTAATTATTTTAATTTCTCGATAAGCTCTTCAAGTGTTACTGAAGTTTGCTCTCCTGAAGCTAAGTTTTTTATCTTAAATACGTTGTTTTTTAATTCTTCTTCACCCACGATAATCATAAACGGAATGCCTCTTTTATCAGCATATCTGAATTGCTTGTCTAATTTTGCTTTGTCCGGATAAAGTTCGGCTTTGATTCCGTTTTCACGTAAGGTTTTAATCGCTTTTAGCGAATACAAAGCTTCATTGTCTCCGAAGTTGGCAAAAATCGCTTTTGAAGTTTCGGTTACATCTTCCGGAAAAAGGCCTAATTCTTCCAGAACCAAATATATTCTGTCTAATCCGAAAGAGATTCCCACTCCGCTGATGTTTTTCAGACCGAAAATTCCCGTAAGGTCATCATATCTTCCACCACCACCAATAGAACCCATAGCAACTTTAGGAGCTTGTACTTCAAAAATGGCTCCGGTGTAATAATTCAGTCCACGAGCTAGCGTAACATCTAAATCTAATTTAGATTTATACATACCCAAACTCTCAACTGCTTCACAGATAAAACGAAGTTCTTCAACTCCTTTTAATCCTTCTTCTGAGGTATTTAAAAGTTCTGAAAGCTGATTTAATTTTTCGGATGTCGTTCCGGTGAATTGGAAAAGCGGTTGTACTTTCTCTATCGCCTCTTGTGAAATACCTTTCTCGAGCATTTCTTTTTTCACGCCCTCTTCACCGATTTTGTCGAGTTTATCTAGAGCAACCGTAAAGTCAATCAATTTATCTTTTGCTCCGATAACCTCAGCAATTCCTGATAAGATTTTGCGGTTGTTGATTTTGATAAAGGCTCCATCAAGACCCAGTTCCGACAACGATTTGTCGTAAAGCTGAATAAGCTCCACTTCTTGCCAAAGTGAATTCGAACCTACCACATCAGCATCACATTGATAAAACTCTCTGAAACGACCTTTTTGCGGGCGATCAGCTCTCCAAACCTGTTGAATTTGGTAGCGCTTAAACGGAAAATCAATTTCGTTTTGGTGTTGCACTACATACCTGGCAAACGGAACTGTCAAATCATAACGAAGTGCTTTTTCGGAGATTTGAGACGTTAGTTTTTGGCTGTCTTTATTAGCCAAATGTTCTTCGTTGGCTTTAGCCAAATAGTCTCCACTATTGAGAATTTTAAAAATCAATCGGTCTCCTTCTTCGCCATATTTACCCATTAGGGTTTCTAGATTCTCGAAAGTTGGGGTTTCAATTGGTTGAAAACCGAATTTTTCGAAATTCTTTTTTAAAACACTGATGATATAACCTCTTTTAGCGACTTCTTGAGGTGAAAAATCTCTGGTTCCTTTTGGTATGCTTGGTTTTGCCATTTTTTAGTTTTGCTTGTTTTGAGAAACATCCATCACAGGCACCAATCCTTCTGATGGCATATAAATAATTTGAGGTAAATTACCTTTATCAGCCAATTTCTCGAGTGTACGGATGAATAAATATTGGTTATAAACCGTATTCAACGTTCCGTTTTCGATTTTCATGGCCTCAGCCATCCCTTTGGCTCTTTCGATTTCAGCTTGAGCATTGAGTTTTTCAGCTTCTAGGCGGGCTTTGGCTTCTTCGACCAAAATACGTCTGTTTTGTTCGGCCTTCGCCATTTCTGCTTTTCCGGCCATTTCTTGTTGCCAAACGTTATACATCGGTAAACCGAACATCATGATTGCAACAGCAATGAAAATAAGTATAACAATTCCGAAAATTGATTTTTGATTTTTCATAGCACTAAGTTTTAAATTTCTCTTTTAAAAGTATAGAAAAAATATCCAGTGTGACCGTAACCTACGTTTCTGTCTTCCACGGCTACTAATTCCCATCCTTGGCTACCCATTTCGTTTAAAATTTTGTCAATCTCTACTACGTCAAATTTTAGTTGCCAAGTTCCTTTAGGTTTAATTTCGACAGTTTTGTACTCAAATTTTTTCATAATTTTTTTATTAGTGAATATGTTTATCCTACAATATTAATAATTTTACCAGGAACGATGATGACCTTTTTCGGCTCACGACCTTGCAATTGTTCTTGGGTTCTGCTGTCTGCCAACACGATTTTTTCGATTTCTGCTACTGATAAATCCAGCGGAAGATTAATAGTAAATCTCATTTTTCCGTTGAACGAAACCGGATATTCTTTTTCGGATTCAATCAAGTGTTTTTCGTCGAAAATAGGGAACGGAGCCGTAGCAATACTTTCGTTGTGACCTAACTGATGCCACAATTCTTCAGCTATATGCGGAGCATAAGGCGAAATCAAAATCGCCAAAGGCTCGAGAATCGCTCTGTGGTGACATTTTTGTTGCGAAAGCTCATTCACACAAATCATAAACTGCGAAACCGAAGTGTTGAACGAGAAGTTCTCGATGTCATCGGTTACTTTTTTGATGGTTTTGTGTAGCGATTTGTACATTTCTTTCGTTGGCTCTTCGTTGGTTACGTTTAGGCCGTTGTCGTCAAAATACAATCTCCACAATTTTTTCAAGAATCCGAAAACTCCTGTAATTCCGGCTGTGTTCCAAGGTTTGGCTTGCTCCATCGGGCCTAAAAACATTTCGTATAGACGCAACGTATCAGCTCCGTATTCATTACAAATATCATCCGGATTGACTACGTTGTAGAATGATTTTGACATTTTTTCAACCTCACGACCTACAACAAATTTATCGTTATCATCTTTAATGAATATTGCTTCTTTAAACTCTTCTCTCCATTGTTTTATTCTTTCAATATCCAATTCATCTGATAAATTTAATAATGATACATCTATACGAATAGGGTCAAATCGAATTAAATATTCATATGAAACAACATTTTCAAACTTTGCTATTTCGTTACTTACAGCTTCTTCTACGCTTTCTTTAACATCAATTGAAATATCGGTTGGTAAAACATTATTATTTCCATTAATTCTATCTGTAATATTTTTAGGAAAATAATTGTTATAAATAACGGTTTTTCTATGTGTTTGATTATCCTGAGTCTTTATTAGATATTCAATTTTAGCTCGATAAATATAAGCACTCATTCCCAAAATCATTCCTTGGTTAATCAGCTTTTTAAACGGTTCTTCGGTTGGAGCAAAGCCTCTGTCTTTTAGGAATTTATTCCAAAAACGGCTGTACAACAAATGTCCCGTAGCGTGTTCACTACCGCCAATATATAAATCCACGTTTTGCCAATAGTCCAAGGCTTCTTTTGAGGCAAACTCAGCATCGTTGTGAGCGTCCATATATCGCATCCAATACCAAGACGAACCCGCCCAACCCGGCATAGTGTTTAGCTCTAGTGGGAAAATCGTTTTGTTATCGATTTTTGAGTTTTCTACCACCTGATTGTTCACGGTGTCCCAAGCCCAAACCGAAGCATTTCCGAGTGGTGGTTGACCGTCTTCGGTTGGTAAATATTTTTCTACTTCCGGCAAGCGAATCGGAAGGTATTTCGGGTCTATCATTTGTGGTAAACCATTCACATAATATACAGGGAATGGCTCTCCCCAATAGCGTTGACGTGAGAAAACCGCATCACGCAAGCGGTAGTTCACTTTGGATTTTCCGGCTCCGATTTTCTCTAGCTCCTCGATGATTTTCGCTGTTCCGGTTTTGTAATCCAATCCGTTTAAGAAATCAGAATTCACGAAAGTGAAACCTCCTTTTTCGGTATAAGCTGCCTCAGAAATATCTTTGTCAAAAATGTTTTTAATCTCAATCCCGAAGTGTTTTGCAAAAGCATAATCACGCTCATCTCCGGCTGGCACCGCCATAACCGCTCCGGTTCCGTAACCTGCCAATACGTAGTCGCCAATCCAAATTTGAACCGGTTCTTTAGTGAACGGATGCTCAGCATAAGCTCCGGTAAATACTCCCGAAATGGTTTTTACATCAGCCATACGCTCTCTTTCTGAACGTTTGGCTGTAGCCTCCACATAAGCTTCAACCGCTGCTTTTTGCTCTGGTGTAGTGATTTGAGCCACCAAATCGTGCTCAGGAGCTAGTGTCATAAACGAAACTCCGAAAATGGTGTCAGGACGGGTGGTGAACACTTCTATTTGATGAGATTTCTCGACTTCGCTCGAAATGACAGAGAAACGAACAGACGCTCCAACAGATTTCCCGATCCAGTTTCTTTGAGATTCTTTAAGACTTTCTGTCCAATCGATGGTTTCCAGTCCTTGTAACAAACGCTCTGCATAAGCCGAAATTCGCATACTCCATTGTTTCATTTTCTTGCGAATAACAGGATAGCCACCACGTTCTGAAACTCCGTTTACGATTTCGTCATTGGCTAGAACTGTTCCCAATTGCGGACACCAGTTTACCTCGGTTTCTGCCAAATAAGTCAAACGGTATTTTAATAAAATTCTTTGTTGCTCATCAGGCGAAAACGCTTTCCATTGCTCGGCTGTGAAGATTTCGATATCGGAATCACAAATCGCTTTTACGTTGGCGTTTCCTTCTTGTTCGAATTTTATAATAAGCGAACAAATGCTTTCTGCTTTGTCTGATTCCACATTATACCAAGACTCAAACAATTGGATGAAAATCCATTGTGTGTGTTTGTAATAATCAGGATTCGAAGTGCGAACTTCTCTAGACCAATCGAACGAAAAACCGATTTTGTCTAATTGCTCACGGTATCTTTTGATATTAGTCTCGGTTGTGATAGCAGGATGCTGTCCGGTTTGGATAGCGTACTGCTCAGCCGGAAGTCCGAAAGAATCGTAACCCTGTGGATGTAACACATTAAAGCCTTTATGCCTTTTAAATCGTGCTACAATATCCGAAGCAATATAACCCAAAGGATGTCCTACGTGAAGCCCTGCTCCGCTCGGATAAGGAAACATATCCAAGACATAATATTTCTCCTTATCAGAATTATTCTCTGCTTTAAAAGTTTGGTTTTCTGCCCAATATTGTTGCCATCTAGGCTCGATTTCATTCGGATTGTATTTCATTTTTCTATTTAGGATTTGAGATTCAGGAATTAGGATTTTACTGAATCTGAATATTTTTGTTATTTGTTTTATTTCAAGTTATTTATTTTCATACGACACTTTTATCCATTCTTCTCCTATAAAAACCAAAGCATCAAAAAGGTTTAGTAAATCTCTTTCGCTCACATCTGTTTTCTTGGAAAATATGTTATACAAATTAAAAATAGATGAATCATCATAACCTTTATTTCTAAATTCTGGTGACACCTTCTTCGAGTCAAGAAAATAGTTGTTATGAATTGAAGGTAAATAATATAAAATGTTATTATTGTTTTTTGAACCTTCTATTATTGTCTTTTGTTTTACATATCGATTATATCTTTTAATTGAACCAAAAGCAATATGATATGAAGTATTGGGATTCAATTCTCTAAATTGATATCCCATTGTCAATCCTTTCATATATTCGTAATTACATTTTGACATATGAGCATTGGCAAGCCAAACAACAAACTTTTTATCAGGATTTTGTTTTACAATAAAATCAAGATTTTTAGCCATTTCTGTATCTCTTGTCGGATTTCGTTTAGGAACAGATTGATATTTGTCTGTATAACAGAGCTTAATATTTGATTTATAGCTTTCTAATATTCGTGTCCATTGCTTATCAGATTTAACTTTCTCGTTTTGTAATAGTGTTGTGATATAATTATTAAGAAAATCAATATCTGATTTGGATAGCACTTTTCGGGGTTTTAATATGTTTTGTAAAAATGTATCTGTAAGAGTAAAAAATTTTTCCTCTACCTCTATCTCATTTATACTTAAAAATTCCTTAATTTTTTTTGAAAAAATTACATGTGTATATCCTCCCGTTTGAATATCAAAACCCCAAATGGTAACATTATTATCTTCCAAAAACTTCATCAACTCTTTACATTGTTCAGATTCTCTCCATATTTTAGGCAAGTGTCTTTTGTTATGATTAAATAATAAACTAATGAAGTCAGCCTCAAACGCAATATCTTTATATCCGTGTTCAGTTACTAAATACTTTACAAATTCTGTTTTAGCAAGAAAATCTGAGCCACTAATGTGTACTGCTTCTCCGAGAAAAACGGTTTGTTTTCCTTCTATATTTTGGTCAATGATTTTCTTGACATCTTCTGTCAAAAAATTATTGTCCAATGAATTTAATTCGTAGATATTGTTCTCTATTTGTGAATAGAGAACTTGACTGAAAAAAAATAGTATTAAAATTATTCTCATTATTTCGTTATCATCATTCCTGTCCAAACGGCTAAAACTCCCAAAATTACACTCAAAGCAATGTACAAAAGTGCTATAAATGTATTTCCGGATTGGAACAATTTTATATTCTCAAGAGCAAAGGCCGAAAAAGTCGTAAACCCGCCACAAAATCCGGTTACGAAAAGCAGTTTCAACTCTGAATTTTCGACTTGTTGTTTGGTGAATATCCCGATTAAAACTCCGATAAGCAAGCAGCCTATTACATTCACTAAAAACGTAGCCCAAGGAAAAGCACTCAGGATATACTTATGAGTCACCACCGAAGTAAGGTAACGAAAACAGCTCCCGATTCCTCCTCCAAGACCAACTATAAGTAATGTTTTAAGCATACGATTATTCGATAAACTACCTTTTTCCTTAGCCCCGATAGAGCCGATATCCTCGTAGCGAAGCGGAGAGATAAAGGCGAAAGCGGGAAATTAATTTAGATTTGAACCCTTAGGTTTATGCTCCTAAAAAAGATAAAACCTTGCAAATTTACACTTATTACACTAAAGTAAAAAGTTTGTACGTTATAAAGTATTCCGATATATTTGTTACTTTTACGGCTTAAAATTATTTCTATGAATTCATCCTTTGAAAAATACCAGAAGCGAAGACTTATTTCCTCTTATTTTTCGGTTGTTTTAAGTATATTTTTAGTGCTTTTTCTGCTTGGAGCTCTAGGTCTTTTTGTGATTAATTCTAAAAAATTATCTGATAATTTTAAAGAAGAAATCCCGATGACTGTGTTTTTTGAAAAAGATGCAAGAAAGGCATCTGTCGAGCAGTTTGGCAAGTTTATAAGCAATAAACCCTATACGAATACTTCGGTTTTTGTGACCAAAGAGGAGGCTGCAGAACAGCACCAGAAAGACTTGGGAGAGAATTTTGTGGAGCATTTGGGAGCTAATCCGCTATCAGATTCTTATGACATTCGCCTGAAAGCTGATTATGTAGTTTCAGACAGTTTGACCAAAATTGTCAATGAAATCAAAGCACAAGAAGATATCAAAAGCGTAAATTATGACAACGTTTTGGTGGATATGGTTAACGAAAATATCAAAAAAATCAGTTTTTGGATTCTTGTAGTTTCTGGATTTTTCTGTGTGATAGCCGTGCTTTTAATCAATAGTTCACTAAGACTTTCTATTTACGCTAATAGGTTTATTATCAAAACGATGCAAATGGTTGGAGCGACCAAGTCTTTTATCAGAAGACCATTTGTTTGGAGAAATATCAGACTTGGAATCATAGGAGCTGTACTAGCGATTGTCGCTCTGTATGCAGCTTTATATTATGTTGACCAAAAATTCCCTAAGTTTGAATTCCTCAAAGATTATGAGGCTTTAGGGATTGTTTTTGGAGGCGTACTTTTAATCGGGGTTTTCATTACTTGGATCAGTACGTTTTTTGCTACACAACGATTCTTGAACCTTAGAACAGACGATTTATATTAAAAAAATAGTAACTAAAACGCCTTATTTTTGGGTAGAAAATATATGAAACACGAATTTTTATTCCACAAAACCAACTATAAAATTCTTCTTATCGGAATAGGAGTGATTGCCTTAGGCTTTATTTTGATGATTGGAGGAGGTACTGATAACCCAAACGAATTTAGCGAAGAGATTTTTAGCTTCAGACGAATTCGACTAGCACCAGCATTAGTGTTGGCAGGTATCGGTATTTCACTTTATTCAATTTTCAAATCTCCTAAAACCGAAAAATAATGGAAGAAATCATCAAAGCCTTAATCGTTGGACTTGTTCAAGGACTTACCGAATTCTTACCCGTTTCATCAAGCGGACATATTGTAATTGCTCAAGAGATTTTAGGATTGCAACACGGTGAAGAAGAAAGTTTACTTTTTGCTATTGTGCTTCATTTCGCTACAGCTCTCAGCACTATTGTAGTGTTTAGAAAAGATATTCTTCAGATTATTACAGGACTTTTTCAATTTAAGTGGAATGAAGAATTTAAATTTGCTTTAAAAATTGCTCTTTCGATGATCCCTGCTGCTCTTGTGGGAATTTTACTCAAAGATACTTTAGAAGAGTTGTTTTCAAATCTTAGACTTGTAGGATTTATGCTTCTCATTACTGCTACTTTACTCTTTATAGCCGATAGAGCTCAAAATACAGGCAAAGACATTAGTTTTAAAGATTCTTTTATCATAGGATTAGCTCAGGCTTTTGCAGCTTTATTACCCGGAATTTCTCGTTCGGGTTCAACAATCTCAACTTCGATTTTGTTAGGAGACGATAAATCTAAAGCAGCTCGTTTTTCATTTTTGATGGTACTTCCTTTAATTTTGGGAGCTACAGCAAAAATGTATTTAGATGCCAATAAAGAAGGTTCGACTTCTGCATTTGGTGATTTTGAATTTATGCCTCTTTTCGTAGGATTTTTAGCTGCATTCCTGTCAGGACTTTTTGCATGCAAATGGATGATTGATTTTGTGAAAAAGGCCAAGCTAAAATACTTTTCGTTTTATTGTACTATCGTAGGTGTTTTTGTGGTTATTTATACTTTTGTTTAAGAAGATCAATCCAATCAAGAAATCCTGAATCGTAATTCCTAAAATCAAAAATGGAAGAACAAAATCCTTATCAGCAAGGAAAAATATTACTTATAGATAAGCCTCTCACTTGGAGTTCATTTCAGGCTGTAAATAAGATTAAATATACCCTAAAACGAAAATACAACCTTCCGAAATCTTTTAAAATTGGTCATGCCGGAACGCTTGATCCGCTCGCTACCGGACTGCTAATAATCTGCACCGGAAAATTCACCAAAAGAATTCCTGAACTTCAAGGAATGGTGAAAGAATATACAGGAACTTTCCATATCGGAGCCACCACGCCTTCGTATGATTTAGAAACCGAAATTGACCAAACTTTCCCGACACAGCACATCACAGAAGAGCTAATCAAAGAAACTACCCAGCAATTTATCGGAGAAATTGATCAGAAACCACCTGTTTTCTCAGCTATTAAAAAAGATGGAAAACGATTGTATGAACATGCCCGAAAAGGAGAGGAGGTAGAAATTGCTGCTCGAAAAGTAACCATTCACGAATTTGAAATCACCCGAATTGCCTTCCCTGAAATAGATTTTAGAGTCGTATGCAGCAAAGGAACTTATATTCGCTCTTTGGCGTATGACTTTGGTTTGGCTTTAGAATCAGGGGCTCATTTATCGGCTCTTAGAAGAACCAAAATCGGAGAATTCTCAGTAGAAAATGCTGTGAAAGTAGAAGAATTTGAAGGGTGAAAAATCTTATTTTAATTTTTTAAAAGTAGTAATCAGAGGTGCTTTTACCATAGTATCTCGACAAGAGGTCATTTCACCAAGGTTATACAATTCATTAAAGAACTTCAAACTGGCAAACTTTTTCTCTAAACTATCCTCTGGATAAAAAAGTATTAAACTGTCGTTGTGTATATTCCAATTTCCGTGACGAATCCATAGAAGTCCTTTAGCACTATATGATATATATTCGTAAGAAAAATCTTCTTTTAAATGTAAAGTATCTTGTTGGGTTGAAAAATAGGCACTTTTCAATTCAGTCTTTCTGAACATGATTTTTCGTTCTACAAAACCGGGCATTTCACAAGTATAGCTACCCGTAAGATTTTTAGGTAAAGAATGGTCTGTTACTATTTTGAAAGCAATAAATCCTCCTACCAAAAGAAAAAACCCAATAAATAGAAATATTTTGATAATCTTTTTCATGAAGGTTAGAAAGGTTTATAGGTTTGATAAATCAAATAGCTGCTAATAACAAACATAACTAAAAATATAGCTCCAAGAATATATACGTACTTCTTGTTTAATTTACCAATCTCAATCATTTTCTTGATATAAATACCTAAGCATAACAGAGATATCCCTACCAATATCCAAGTAAGAGTCACAGACCAATCAGAATAGTTTCCTTTATCATAATATTTGATAATAGGGCTGATTAACCCGCTATTTATTATCGGAATTATTAAGAGAATAAAAGAAGGTTTCTTTTGGCTGCTTTCTGATTTTAAAGGATTTATCTCCATAATGATTTCTTTTTTTCAAAGATAATTAAATTGTTGTATAAAAAAAGAGGCTCAATTTTGCACTGCCCCCAAAAAGTTAGACACTATTTGGGGGTATTTTTATGAGCAGAAAA
>JBEBUB010000011.1:0-23593 GCA_040393445.1 Flavobacterium beibuense | reverse complement strand
CTACATCACCTACCTCAACTCCGTTTTGTTTGAACATTCTAAAATCTACAATCATCTCGTGAGCGGCACGACCCATTTCTCCGGTATAAAGAATTGAGAAGTGTTTCTCCAAACGAGCCTTCATATAGTTAGCATTCAAAATAGCGATTTTCGTAGCATTCGTAAGTCCTTCTTCACCTAACATACAGATGTATCCGTAAGAAATCAAACAAACAAGTGCTGAACCATAAGGAGCAGAAGAAACAGAAGTAATTGCTTTTTCTCCACCTACTTCAATAACTGGATTGCTTGGTAAGAACGGAACTAAGTGCTCTGCCACACAGATTGGTCCTACACCAGGCCCTCCTCCTCCGTGAGGAATAGCGAACGTTTTGTGTAGGTTCAAGTGACAAACGTCTGCTCCGATAGTTCCTGGGTTGGTTAGACCTACTTGAGCATTCATATTCGCACCATCCATATATACTTGACCACCATTTTCGTGAATGATGTTCATGATTTCGATAATTGTTGCTTCGTAAACTCCGTGAGTAGAAGGGTAAGTAATCATCGCACAAGACAAATTGTCTTTGTGTTTGATTGCTTTTTCTCTTAAATCTTCAACATCGATGTTTCCTTCCGGAGTGGTTTTGGTAACTACGATTTCCATTCCTGCCAATGCAGCCGAAGCTGGGTTGGTTCCGTGAGCCGAAGCCGGAATTAAGGCAATATTTCTGTGTCCTTCGCCTCTTGATTGGTGATAAGCACGGATAACCATAAGTCCTGCATACTCTCCATTAGCCCCTGAGTTAGGTTGAAGAGTTGTTCCTGCAAATCCTGTGATGATAGAAAGTTGTTTTTCCAGCGTTTTCAGCATAATTTGGTATCCTTCTGCTTGGTCTTTTGGAGCAAACGGGTGAATGCTGTTCCAGTTTGGTAAGCTAAGCGGAAGCATCTCTGTAGCAGCGTTGAGTTTCATCGTACAAGAGCCCAAAGAAATCATCGAGTGATTCAATGACAAATCTTTACGTTCTAATTTTTTGATGTAACGCATTAGCGCTGTTTCCGAATGATGTGAATTGAACACTTCGTGTTGTAAGAATGATGAAGTTCTTACTAATGAACTGTCAATTGCTGAACTCGTTGACAAAGCAGAAACAGTGAAGGCATCTTTACTTACTGCTTTCGCAAAAATTGCGATGATTTGGTTGATGTCATCCAAATTAGTCGTTTCGTTCAAAGCGATTTGAACGGTGTTGTTGTCGATATAATAGAAGTTTACTTCGTTTTGAACAGCAATAGCTTTTACTTTTTCAGCATCAGCTTTTACTACGATAGTATCGAAGAAAGAAGTATTGATTTGCTCAATGCCTAATTTAGCCAAGCTTTCTGCCACGGTTACAGCAGAAGCGTGAACTTTATCAGCGATGTATTGAAGACCTTTTGGTCCGTGATATACGGCATACATACCTGCCATTACAGCAAGAAGCACTTGAGCCGTACAGATATTTGAAGTCGCTTTTTCACGTTTGATGTGTTGTTCGCGAGTTTGAAGTGCCATACGAAGTGCACGGTTTCCGTTAGCATCTTGAGAAACTCCGATGATACGACCCGGCATACTACGTTTGTATTCTTCTTTGGTTGCTAAAAATCCAGCGTGAGGACCACCATATCCCATCGGAACACCGAAACGTTGTGTAGTTCCTACTACAGCATCCGCTCCCATTTCTCCCGGAGGCGTTAATTTTACCAATGATAAAATATCAGCAGCAAAAACAGTTTTGATTTCGTTTTCTTTTGCTTTCGCAACAAACTCTCTGTAATCATTTACTTGTCCAAATTTTCCAGGGTATTGTAAAATAGCTCCGAAGAATTCACCTGAAAAATCAAAATCTTTGTGATTTCCGATAACCAGTTCAATCCCGATTGGAGTTGAACGAGTTTGTAATACAGAAAGTGTTTGAGGTAGAATTTCTTCAGAAACGAAGAATTTATTTACGTTGTTTTTCTTTTGGTCTCTAGAACGAACATCAAAAAGTAGTGCCATTGCTTCAGCTGCAGCCGTTCCTTCGTCAAGAAGTGAAGCGTTTGCTAGCTCCATTCCTGAAAGTTCAATTACGGTAGTTTGGAAGTTCAACAGCGCCTCTAAACGACCTTGAGCGATTTCGGCTTGGTAGGGCGTATAAGCGGTGTACCATCCCGGATTCTCAAAAATGTTTCTTTGAATAGGAGCCGGAACCACAGTTGGGTGATATCCTAGTCCGATATACGATTTGAAAACTTTGTTTTTGTTTCCTAGTGCTACAATATGTTGGAAATAATCATATTCTGACATAGCAGCAGGAAGGTCCAAAGGTTTTTTAAGTCGGATTCCATCAGGGAAGGTTTCATAAATAAGTTGGTCAATAGATGAAACTCCGATGGTAGAGAGCATTACATTTAGGTCGGTTTCATTAGTAACTCCCAAATGACGTAGTGCAAATGAATCTGTTTTCATAAGAAAATTTAGGAAATAAGTGAAATTGTTGTGTTGCAAATTTTTAAGTGTGCAAATATACGAAAAAAGACATTATCCTAAATGTAAAGCATTAAGCAAAGATTAGTGATTTTTCGTCTATGGTTAATGAGAGGTTAATCAATAGGTCAACTATCATAAACATTAAAAAATTCAGTATCTTTGCCCATTGAAATTTTAATTAAAAATAATGATTTCCAACGAAGAATTAATAGACGATATTGGAGATAACCACTTTTCAGGCAGCTCCGCAACTCCTCTCAGAAAAGATGCTTTCGATCTTTCTGACGATGAAAAAATACAACGAATTAGAGAAAATGTCGAAAGCATCCTAGTTACGTTAGGAATGGATTTGACAGATGATAGCTTGAAAGGAACTCCGAACAGAGTGGCTAAAATGTTTGTAAAAGAAATCTTCGGTGGGTTAAACCCAAAGAAAAAACCGTCTTCTTCTACTTTCGAAAACAAATATAAATATAGCGAAATGCTTGTTGAAAAAAACATAACGGTTTATTCAACTTGCGAGCATCACTTGTTGCCTATCGTGGGGCGTGCACACATTGCTTATATCTCAAACGGAAAAGTTGTAGGGCTTTCGAAGATGAATAGAATTGTGGATTATTTTGCCAGAAGACCTCAAGTCCAAGAACGTCTTACGATTCAAATCGTGAGAGAACTTCAAAAAGTTTTAGATACCGAAGATGTAGCATGTGTAATTGATGCAAAACACCTTTGTGTGAATTCCAGAGGAATTAAAGATATCGAAAGCAGTACTGTAACGGCTGAATTCGGTGGAAAATTCCAAGATGAAAATACTCGTAGAGAATTTTTGGAGTATATCAAATTAGACACTAAGTTTTAATTGGGAACTTGAATAGATTCAACGTCAGTTCGAGTAGTTTTTATGAAATGAAAAGGAATAAAAACGTATAGAGAACTATGAATCAAGAACGATACAATTTTTCTTCGTTTCACTACGAAAAATCACTCGAAGTGACAGTACAGATAGTGTTTATAATATCAAAATATCTATGTTTGGAAATGGAGAATGATTCAACAAATAAACGATTTCACGATTAAACAGTTTAACCATGAAACAAAATCTGAAAATATATAATTCCTTAACGGGGGAGAAAGAAATTTTTAAGCCTTTGAACGAAGATAAAGTAGGTATGTATGTTTGCGGTCCTACTGTTTATAGCAATGTTCACTTAGGGAATGTCCGAACGTTTCTTTCTTTTGATTTTATTTTCAGAACGCTTCAGTATTTGGGTTATAAGGTTCGTTATGTTCGGAACATCACAGATGCCGGGCATTTGACAGATGATGGAGATGTAAACAACGACCGTTTCGTAAAACAATCTCGTTTGGAGAAGTTAGAGCCCATGGAGATTGTTCAAAAGTATACGGTTGACTTTCATAATGTTTTGAAATTGTTCAACCTGCTTCCTCCAACTATAGAGCCAACAGCAACCGGACATATTATTGAGCAGTTAGAGCTTACTCAAAAACTTATCGAAAAAGGATTTGCTTATGAGAGCAATGGTTCGGTTTATTTTGATGTATTGGAATACAACAAGAGAGGGATGAATTACGGAGAGCTTTCTCGAAGAAATATCGAAGAGCTTTTTGAAAATACTCGAGATCTTGACGGGCAAAACGAAAAGAAAAACCCTCAAGATTTTGCTTTGTGGAAAAAAGCTTCTCCACAACATATTATGCGTTGGACATCGCCATGGGGTGATGGTTTCCCGGGCTGGCACTTGGAGTGTACGGCCATGAGTACTAAATATTTGGGTGAGCAATTTGATATTCACGGTGGGGGGATGGATTTGAAGTTTCCTCATCACGAATGCGAAATTGCTCAAGGGAAAGCATGTAATGGCGTTTCGCCTGTTCGTTATTGGATGCATGCCAACATGCTTACGATGAACGGGCAACGTATGAGTAAATCTACAGGAAATTATATACTCCCGATGCAATTGATTACCGGAGAAAACGATTTTTTTGAAAAAGCATTTTCTCCGAGTGTATTGAGATTCTGTTTTTTACAGGCTCATTACAGAAGTGTGTTAGACATTTCGAATGAGGCGATGTTGGCCTCTGAAAAAGGATTTGACAGACTTATGGAAGCTATCAAATCGCTTAAAGATTTGAAGACTTCTTCAGAATCTTCTTTCAACGTTTCGGAATGGAAACAAAAGTGTTTGGATGCTTTGTTGGATGATTTTAATAGCCCGATTTTGATTGCGAACTTGTTTGAAGCTGTGAAATTCATCAATTCCGTAAAAGAAAATAAAGCAACGATTTCAACTTCTGACTTGGAACTTTTAAAAGAAACTCTGAATGCTTTTGTGTTTGATGTTCTAGGATTACAAGATGTGAATCAATCTGTAGCCAACAACGATAAGTTGGAAGGTGTGATTAATCTTCTAATCGGAATGAGAAATCAAGCTCGAGCAGATAAAAATTGGGCACTTTCAGATCAAATCAGAGATGAGTTACAAGCTTTAGGTGTTCAACTTAAAGACTCTAAAGAAGGAACTACTTTTAGTTATTAGTTTTTTCTAAAACTAATCAATGCCGGTATTTGACTAATAAAGAGTTATTGTAATTCTGGTTATTTTCCTTTACTTTTAGCTCTGTATAATTTAGCATTCGAAATCGTATGAAAAAAACAATAATTATATTATCTCTTTTTGCTTGTTTGAGTTGTAAGAATGAGCCTCAAAACGAACAAACAGAAGAGATTGTAGCAAAAACCGAATTTCCGCAAGAAGCATTAGCTCAAAACATGACGGCTATTGACGGAAGCACTATAACTTTGGAACAAATCCTAGAGGCTTATCAAGGCAAACCTATTGTTATTGATATTTGGGCTTCGTGGTGTCCGGATTGTATTAAAGGAATGCCTAAACTTCAAAAGCTCCAACAAGATTTTCCTGAGGCGACTTATGTGTTTTTGTCGTATGACAAAACGGATGAATCTTGGAAAGCCGGAATTGAGAAATATGGAGTAGTAGGAGAGCATTACCTGATCCAATCAGAATGGAAAGGAGGCGATTTCAGAAAGCATATTGACCTGGATTGGATTCCTAGATATATGGTGGTAGACAAGAGCGGAAAAATCGCTTTATATAGAGCTATTGAAGCCGACGACGAGAAATTAATTTCAACCTTAAAAGAACTTTAATAATGAGAAAAAATATTGTTGCCGGGAATTGGAAGATGAACAATGATATTCAACAAACTATAAGTTTGTTGGAAGAAATTATTAAGAAAAAATCGCATACCAACACAGAAATTATAGTAGCTCCTAGCTTTGTGAGCCTTCCTTTGGCAGTACAAAAACTAGAAGGTTCAGGTATAAAAGTAGCTGCTCAAAATGCTCACCAAAACGAAAGCGGAGCCTTTACAGGTGAAGTTTCTATACCGATGTTGAAATCGATTGGTGTTGATACGGTGATTTTAGGTCACTCAGAACGTAGAGCTTATTTTGGAGAAACCAATTCGCTTTTAACCGAAAAAGTAAACACGGCTTTAAAACATGATTTCACTGTGATTTTCTGTTTCGGAGAAGAACTTGGCGAAAGAAAAGCAGACAAACATTTCGATGTGGTAGAGAGTCAAGTAAAAGAAAGTCTTTTTCATCTTACCACAGAACAATGGAAAAACATAGTGTTGGCTTATGAGCCGGTTTGGGCTATCGGAACCGGAGAAACTGCTACGCCTGACCAAGCTCAAGAAATTCATGCTTTCGTAAGACAAATCATTGCTTCAGAATACGGAAGTACTCTAGCTAATGAAGTTTCAATTCTTTACGGAGGAAGCGTAAAACCTGATAATGCCAAAGAAATTTTCGCTAACCCTGATGTTGACGGAGGCCTAATCGGAGGCGCTGCATTAAAAGCAGATGACTTTTTGCAAATTGTCAACGCAATATAAATTCTATCCCACAGTTATAGCTGTGGGATAACTTCTCTAAATAGTAAATCTTAATGACTTTCAGCCAAAATATTATTTCTTGGTATTTACAAAACAAGCGAGAACTCCCTTGGAGAGATACTAAAGACCCTTATAAGATTTGGCTTTCAGAAGTGATTCTTCAGCAAACCCGAGTAGCTCAAGGTTTGCCTTATTACGAAAAGTTCATTCAAGAGTTTCCTACAGTTACAGATTTAGCTCAAGCCGATGAGCAGCAAGTGCTCAAAATTTGGCAAGGTTTAGGGTATTATTCCAGAGCTAGAAACTTGCATCATACGGCTCAGATTGTGGCTAATGATTTAGATGGAATTTTCCCTTCTACATACAACGAACTTTTAAAACTCAAAGGAATAGGTAGTTATACGGCTGCTGCTATTGCTTCGTTTTCGTATGAAGAACCTGTTGCAGTGCTTGACGGAAATGTATATCGAGTGTTGTCGAGATACTTTGGTGTAGAAACCGATATTTCATCATCTAGAGCTAAAAAAGAGTTTCAGCAATTGGCTGATGAAGTTTTAGACAGAAATCGTCCTTCGCTTTTTAACCAAGCGATAATGGAATTTGGGGCTTTACAATGTGTGCCCAAAAATCCGAATTGTGAAAGTTGTGTTTTGAATAAGCAATGTGTAGCCTTAAAAGAAAGAAAAGTTGACCAGCTTCCGGTAAAACTAAAAAAAACAAAGGTCACCCCACGATTCCTTCATTATTTGATTTTAACTGATAATCAGAATAAAACATTCATACAAAAACGAAATAGCGGAATTTGGAAGAATCTGTATGAGTTTCCGTTTCTGGAGTTTGAAAAAGAAACTTCTTTAAAAGAAGTTGAGGCGAAAATTAGATTTCAATATACTGAATTTCAAATACAATCGTTATATGTTTTTGATGAAAAACCATTAGTTCATAAACTTTCTCACCAACATTTATATATTTTTTTCTGGAAAGTGGGAATTATTGAGAATTTAGCAAACAGTTGTTCAGTATTGCAGTTAAAAGAATATCCATTTCCAATAGTTCTTTACAATTTTATCCAAGAAAAATTATGAGATTATAAAAATTCAGTATCTTTGAAACTCAAAACCACAACTATATGAGTAACGGAACTGTAAATAAAGTAATTCTTGTAGGGCATCTAGGAGATGACGTAAAGCTACATTATTTTGAAGGGGGAAATTGTATCGGGAGATTCCCTTTAGCCACCAATGATGTATATGTGAACAAACAAACCAACGAAAAGGTAAACACAACAGAATGGCATAATATTGTCGTTAGAAACAAAGCAGCCGAACTGTGTGAAAAATACCTTTCAAAAGGTGACAAAGTATATATTGAGGGTAGAATAAAATCACGACAATGGCAAGGAGAAGATGGAAACACCAGACATACGGTCGAAATTCAAGCTACTGAATTTACTTTCCTCTCTACCAAAAAAGATATCGGAGCAATTAGCTCATCATCATCTGATTCTGAATAAATTATATAAATGAAACGTATTGCTTTTTTAGTTTTTTTGAGCCTTAATTTTATTAGTTGTAAAGAAGAAACTTTGCCCAAACCTCAGGGCTATTTGCGACTGGAATATCCATTTCCTCAATATGAAGATATAGATATTGATTGTCCGTTTACTTTCGGGAAAAATGTGTATTCCGTTACTAAAAACAAAAAAAGCTGTGATTTTGTGTTAGAATATCCGAACATGAAAGCAACAGTCTTTTTGAGTTATAAAGCAGTTGACAATAATATTAATGAGTTGCTAACTGATGCTCAGTCATTTACATACAGACATGTTGTCAAAGCGGCCAACATCATAGAACAGCCTTTTGTAAATCGTGATAGAAAAGTTTATGGTATGTATTATGAGGTTGGGGGCGATGCTGCTTCAGGAACACAGTTCTATTTAACAGATAGTATTAAAAACTTTGTAGTAGGTTCGGTTTACTTTAAGGCCAAACCAAATGCTGACTCTCTTCTACCCGCTTCACAGTATCTGAAGAACGATGTACGCTTACTTATCGAGTCTTTCGAATGGAAGAGTTATTAACATTTTTTTGTTAACATAAGGCATTTGCCCTATTGAATTATGTGAAGTTTTATTATATATTTGTCCTATCTAACATTAAAAATTTTTATTTATGAAGAAATTAATTTTATCAGCTATGGCTGTATGTACATTTGGTCTTGTAAGTGCTCAAGACATGAATTTTGGGGTTAAGGCAGGGGCTAACTTGTCGAATCTATCAGGAGACGTTGAAGATACTAAATCTTTATTTGGTGCTCATATAGGGGCATTTGTAGAATTTAAGTTTACTGACAACATGGCTTTCCAACCAGAGTTACTGTATTCTATGCAGGGAGCAAAGTCAGAGTCTTCTTATACTCTGATGGGAGCTACTGTGAACGAAGAAAGCACCTTGAAATTAGGATATATAAACATTCCTTTAATGTTTAAATATTATGCTACTGAAGCTTTATATATTGAGGCAGGGCCCCAAGTCGGATTTCTTATGAGTGCTAAAGAAGATTGGTCTGCTTCGGCAACTTTTGGGGGAGAGACAGAATCTGAATCAGGAGAAGATGATGTTAAAGATGCTTTTAAATCAATTGATTTTGGGTTTAACCTTGGGGCAGGATATAACATTACTGAAAACCTTTCTTTAGGATTACGTTATAACCTAGGCTTAAGTAATATTGCTGATTCTGATGATGTTAAAATTAAGAATGGAGTATTTCAATTTGCCGTAGCTTACAAATTCTAAAAACCAACTAACCCAAAAACACAAAAAAAGGAGGCTATTGCCTCCTTTTTTATATTCTTTTCTTTGTTATATTTTTCTGTCAATAACGTAATTCACCATCAATATAAGCGCATTTTTATATTCTGAATCCGGATAATCTTTAATAAGCTCAAGTGCTTTTTGTTGGTAGTCTTTCATCACTTGTTCTGCATACTCAAGTCCGTTTTTTTGTTTAACGAACGCAATAACTTCTTTGACTCTTTTTTTGTCTTTATTGTGGTTTTTAACCGAATTAATAACCCATCGTTTTTCTTTTTCGGTTGAGGTGTTCAAAGCATAAATAAGTGGAAGTGTCATCTTTTGTTCTTTGATGTCAATTCCGGTTGGTTTCCCGATAGCATCATCTGTATAATCAAACAAATCGTCTTTTATCTGAAAAGCCATTCCGATATATTCACCGAATTTTCGCATTTGCTCGACTTTCGCATTATCAGATTCCTCCAAAACGGCTTTAGCTCCCAGAGCACAACAAGCCGCAATTAAGGTTGCTGTTTTTTGTCTTATGATTTCGTAATAAATCTCTTCTGTAATGTCTAATCTTCGAGCTTTTTCGATTTGTAGAAGTTCTCCTTCGCTCATTTCCCGAACGGCTACAGAGATGATTTTAAGCAAATCAAAATCACCATTGTCAATCGATAAAAGTAAACCTTTCGATAACAAAAAATCACCTACCAAAACCGCAATTTTGTTTTTCCAAAGAGCGTTTAGCGAAAAGAAACCTCTACGTTTGTTGCTGTCATCCACTACATCATCGTGAACGAGTGTCGCTGTATGAATAAGTTCAATAACCGAAGCTCCTCTATAAGTTCTGTCATTTACTTCGCCTCCCGAAACCATTTTGGCAACCAGAAAAACAAACATCGGTCGCATTTGTTTTCCTTTTCGGTTTACGATATAATACGTAATCCGATTCAGTAAAGCTACTCTGGATGACATTGATAAATGGAACTTTTTCTCAAAAAGCTCCATCTCATATCGGATAGGTTGTTTTATTTGTTCGGTGATTTTCATGGAGGTCAAATATACGGAAATCGAACCATTTTTATCATAAAATTGGCAGTCAATCTTCCGTCAAGCGGGTATAAGTGGTTTTTCTAATCTAAAAATTTGTCTTTTAATTCCGGTGTCGGAATCATACAATGCTCTTTTTTTCCGAACCATTTATAGCGGTTAAAAGCCACAAAATCATAGACCGCATTTCCGATAAACTTCGGGAAAATCCGGAAAATTCCTATTAGTGAATAAAACCCGCCAAAGTCTCTGATAATCTCAATCGCAGCTTCAGATTTGTGATAATAAGCCACTCCGGGCTCATACAATATAATCGATTTTATGTTCTTCGGGTTGAGCCCTAAATATTTTTGCACTTGCTCTCCATACTCAGACTGAAGCGAAGCAAAACGGTAAATATCTTTTTTGTCGTGTTTGATAATGGTTTGCACGAAGTTGTTACACAAGTTGCAAACTCCATCAAAAAGCACAATTTTTTTACCTTCCGGAAATTCCATAAATGCGTTAAATTTTAAAACAAAAATACAGCTAATTTGCTTTGTTTTACTAAAATAAAAGCTAATTTTGAAAGTCTCAACAGCGCTATTTCCATACAATTTTAAATAAAAAATGAAAATCGTAATTCAAAGAGTATTAGAATCATCAGTTACTATAAACGGAAAAATAAAATCATCGATTGAAAAAGGATTGCTCATTTTGCTAGGAATCGAAGATGCCGATACAGATGAAGATATCAAATGGCTGTGTCAGAAAATAGTGAATCTTCGAATCTTTCCTGACGAAAACGGCGTGATGAATAAATCGATATTGGAAAGTGATGGAGATATTTTGATAGTGAGTCAGTTTACCCTACATGCTTCGACCAAAAAAGGCAATCGTCCGTCTTATATCAAAGCTTCTAAACCTGATATTGCTGTCCCGATGTATGAGAAATTCGTCAAGCAGTTAGAAACTGATTTAGGAAAAACTGTTCAAACAGGAGAATTCGGGGCAGATATGAAAGTAGCTCTCATAAACGATGGTCCGGTTACGATTATTATCGATTCTCAAAACAAGGAATGATGATTTTTTAATCAAATTAAAATAAAATGCTCAAACCTCTCATTGATATATTTTATCCTAAAACTTGTCTGGGGTGTGATGGATTACTCCAGACAGGTGAAGAGGTTTTGTGTGTCAAATGTAGACACGATTTACCATTAACCAATCATCATCAAATAGCAGAAAATGACGCTTTCAAACGGTTGGCTGGTAGAGTTGCGTTGGAGAAAGTGATGAGTATGCTCATTTTTGAAAAGCAAGGAATCGTTCAGCAAATCATTCATAAACTCAAATATGACGGTCACCAAGAAGTAGGAACTCTACTAGGTTTGTGGTATGGTGAACTCATTAAAGATTATTTACAAGATATTGACGAAATTATTCCGGTTCCGCTGCACAAAAAACGCCTTAAAGAAAGAGGCTACAACCAAGTCATGACTTTTAGTGAAGCTCTATCAAAGTGTCTGGAAGTTTCCGTAAATAAAGAAGTTTTGCTTCGGAATAAATACTCCAAAACGCAAACCAAAAAGACTTTTTTCACCCGAACAGATGTCAATAAAGATATTTTTGATGTCCGTTTTTCCGAACACGATTCAGGTAAACATTTTCTGTTGGTGGATGATGTGTTGACTTCTGGAACCACACTCGAACAGTGTTCTAAGGCGTTGCTCAAAATTCCCGATGTCAAAATCAGTATCGTGACCATGGCTTTGACCTATTGAAAAATTACTTGCCATCATATTGCTTTGCTCAAAATTCATTACCTTGAACCTAATTTCAAAACCTAAGGTATGTCAGTGAGAACTATCAATATTCCGGATTCAGAAATCGTATGGATAGATTTACAAAATCCGACCAAAGAACAACAAGAAGAAATAGCATCTAAATACAATTTAGATTTATATACGTTGTCTGATAGTATGGAACCCAGCCATCTTCCAAAATTTGAAGAGTTGGGCGATATGAATTTTTTCATTGTTCGGATGAGGTTGGCACATGCTACCAATAAAGTCAACATTCATCACATTTCAACCAAAGTTGCGGTTTTTTATAACGATAAAATCCTGATAACCATTCACCGAAACGAAATTAATTTCATTGACGAAATTATCGAAAAGCATATTGATACAAAAAGACTAAAAACTATCAACAGTATCGTAATCAAACTTCTGAGAAGAGTGTTGTTGAGCTATGAAGAACCACTTATGGCTTTGTCTGACGAAATCAATGATTTTGAAGCCAATATGCTTCTGAAAGAAATTCCGCCTCATTCGTTACAGCATCTATTTTACCTAAAAAACAGAGCCAATTTAAGTCGGAAATTACTCATTCTTACCGATGATATTTTAGATTCCATACAAGTCAGAAAACACGAAAATTCGTCTTTACAAGATGTGAAAGATTTGCATACCAAATTGATTGTGCTCTACGATCAAGTATTAGAAGAAATAAATAGTTTACAGAGTATTTATATTTCGATTTCTGCTCAAAAAACAAACGAAGTCATGAAGACATTGACTATTTTTTCGATGTTTTTCTTACCACTTACCTTTTTAGTAGGCATCTACGGAATGAATTTCAAATATATGCCAGAACTAGAGTATAAATGGGCATATCCTGCTTGTTTAGGGCTAATGATAGTTATTGCCGTAGCCATTTATTTGTGGTTTAAGCATAAAAAATGGATGTAATGAGCTCGACTTAAAGTGATTTTAAAACATCAATCGCCTTATTTAAAAGCACATCATTACCGTTTAACTTATCAGATAAACTTGGGTTGACAATATAGTCTGGAGTGTAATATTCTATTTCCGTTTCAGAATAACCGGGTAATCTAAAATTGGCTGTTGGAGCATACAATTCGATTCCTGAATTTTTCAAAACGGTTTTTTTAACCTCTCCGGTGATGTAATGTGATTCTGAACTTTGATGACCAACGGTGGTTCCCATGTTGTAATGTTTAAACCCAACTTGCATCATCTGAGCACTCGAATACGTCAAAACATCAGAAAGAAGCACCACTTTTCCTTTGAATTTGTATTGAGAATCTGAGGGCTTATGAAGTTCTTTTAAATCACTAGAATACATTTTTCCTTTACTGAAGTAATCTACCCCAACAGCAAGCGTATAAGGCGTGTGAGCAAAACAATCGAGTATGTCTTTGGCCAAAACCGAACTTCCGCCTAAATTACCTCGAATATCCACGATAAGTTTGTCGATAGAATCTTTTTTGACAACACTGAAATTCTTTTCAAGGAGCTGTTTTAGACTGTCTCGTTGGCTGTTGTTTTCCCAAACCAAACTGTTTATTTTGAGATAGCCTATTTCGTTCTCAAGAACTTTAAATTCATAGTTCGAAGCTGGTTTAATATCTATTCGCTCAAGAGAAATTCCGTTTAGGGAATACGTATTGTTTGTAGTTTTCACTTCAAACACATCTTTAATACCAAATAGCGGAAATAATCTTTTATGAAATACATCTTGTGTCCTGTATTCAAAAAAGGTTTTATCATTTTTATGCTTAAGAGGAATACCTTTTAGTTTTTTGATAATGTCTTTGGTCGGAACCTGATTGATAGCAAGTATTTCTTCTCCTTTTTTGATTTGATTTACATCGGATAAGTCTTGTAAGCAATATAATCGTTGGCCATTGATAATTACCCGAAGCGGGAAATAAGTATTCACTTCTTCGATAATTGCATCAGGCAAATGAATCGAAAAGTGAGCATCATTCAAGGTTTGAATCAGTGGATAAAAGAGTTGATACACTTCCTGAGAAGTCATGTTGGTTTGTAATTGGCTCAAAATAGAATTTTTAACCAAATTGTAATCTGATTGATAGCAATAATAAAAAGCATTCGGAACCTCAGATTCTATTTTTTCGGTAAGTTGCAAAAAATCTTCCCGAACTTCCTCAGGAGACAAATTGTAGTAATCCGGCTCTTGTTCATCTCTGAGAAAAGAGTAAGCGGCAAGGGTTAGCAAGGCCAACAAAGGTACTGCTATGCTCAAAAATCTTTTAGTAAAGAAAGACTGAAAAGCCATGATAGTTGCTTAAGGTGTAGGATATTAGTTGTTTGAATTTAAAAGATGTTACACTTTTTTTAAGAATTTTTTAGAATTATTTTTTTCTGAGGATTTCCACAAAAAAACAGTACTTTTAAATTCTAAATTTTAATCTCACCACTATGCTTTTCAAACGCTTCCTCTCGCTTTTCATTGTAGTGCTATTCGTGCAGTCTTGTAAAAAATCTACAGACGAGTTTGAATCTGATTTTTCACTATACAGAGAATACATCTCAAGTTTCACTTCAGGACTGGTTTCGAGTGAAAGCGATGTCAGAATTGTGTTTAATTTTGATAAATCAGAATGGATAGCAGGACAGGAAATAAGCGAAGATTTGTTTAATATTTCACCTTCCGTAAAGGGAAAAGTAGTGGCTTTGTCAACAAATACACTCTCTTTTGTTCCAGAAAATAAATTAAAACAAGACACGGAATATCGCATTACATTTCACCTGAAGAAAGTAATCGAAACTCCGAAAGACTTGGCGGAATTTAGATTTACGATTAAAACCTTGAAACAAGATTTTTCGGTTCTTACGAATGATTTGCAGTCATACAGCAAAGATTATCAGTATTTGAATGCTACATTACAATCGGCCGATGTGTTGGATTTCGAAACAGCATCCAAACTTGTTGAGGCCACTCAAAACGGAAAAAAATTAAAGGTAAAATTCGACAAAGCATTTAGCACCAAAACCGATTTCCGATTTATTATTGATAGTATAGCCAGACCGGAAGAAGACGGAAAAATATTGATTTCTTGGAACGGAAAACCTTTTTATATTGACCAAAAAGGCGAATTAGAATATGACATTCCCGGGAAAAACAACTTTAAGGTTGTAGGAACTGAAGTAGGTGACCAAGACAACCAATCGCTGTTTATTAATTTCTCTGACCCTATCAAAACAGGTCAGAATCTCAACGGACTTGTTCAGGTTGAAAGTACAGATAACCCTCGTTTTTCGATAGAAGGAAATCTTTTGAAAGTGTTTTTTACGGAACCACTCAAAGGATTGCTCGATGTAGAAGTCTTCCAAGGTATTCAGAGCGAAGACGGCTACAAAATGAAGACCAATTACATCGAGAAAGTCCTTTTTGAGCAGGCTAAACCCAACGTGAGATTCATTAAAAACGGAACGATTTTGCCAAGTTCCAATAATTTGAAAATCAATTTTGAGGCAGCTAATCTTAAAGCAATTGATGTTCGGGTTTATAAAATTCATTCCAACAACGTCTTGCAATTCTTACAAGATAACGAACTCAACGGAGGCAGAAACCTTCGAAAAGTAGCCTCTCCAATTGCGACTCAAACCATCAATTTATTAGAGAAAAAGCTTCCGAACTACAGTAAATGGAATGCTTTTGCATTGGATTTAGCCAAAATCATTTCGGTTGAACAAGGAGCGATTTACAGAGTGGAACTTTCGTTCAAGAAATCTTATTCGCTTTACAAATGCGATAGCAATTCGAGTGATTCCAACCAAGATGATTATGAGAATGAACAAGACAATTTTGAGGTTCGTTCGGCTAACGAATATGACTATTACGATTATTATTGGTATGATGATTATGAGTGGCAAGACCGTCAAGATGCTTGTTCGGATTCTTATTTCAGACGTGGTCCGGTAAGCACAAATGTTTTGGCAACCAACTTGGGAGTTATTGCTAAAAGAGGCGATAACGGAAGCTATTTTGTGGCTGTTTCTGATATCGTTTCCACGAATGCTGTAGCCGGAGCAACGGTAGAGTTGTATGATTATCAACAGCAAAAACTAGCTGTCGGAAAAACGGATAGTGAAGGAACTGTTCGTTTAGAAACGGCAAAATATGCCTATTTTGCTGTGGTATCAAAAGGGAATGAAATTACTTATGTGAAACTCGATGAAGGAATGTCGCTTTCTGTGAGCAACTTTGATGTTTCGGGTAAAAAAATGCAGGAGGGACTCAAGGGGTATCTTTACGGAGAACGTGGCGTTTGGAGGCCAGGTGACACGTTGCATTTGGCTTTTATGCTCAACGACAACGACAGCAAACTAGACAAGTCACACCCGATTAAGTTTCGGTTGAATGATCCTCAAGGCAAGTTGATGTATGAGGCGGTGAGAAAATATAACGAAGAGAATCACTATCGTTTTTCGGTTCCGACCAAAGCTGAATATCCAACCGGGAATTGGGAAGCGATTGTAAGTGTCGGTGGTGCTAGATTTTACAAGCGTATTCCGATTGAGACCATCAAGCCGAATCGCCTGAAAATTAAAAACACTTTTAGCGCTGATAAGCTTTCTGCCGACAAGTCGGTTACGGATAACATCGAAGTGACTTGGCTTCACGGAGCAATTGCCAAAGATTTGAAAGTTGAAGTGCAAGCGAAATACACCGCTCAGAAAACGACTTTCAAAGGTTATGATAAATACGTTTTTGACAATCCGGTATATAAGTTTGAAACCGAGGAATCAAATGTTTTTACAGGGAAAACAGACCAAAACGGAAAAGTATCGCTCAGCTTGCAGCCCAAAATCACTTCACAAGCTCCGGGTATGCTTCGAGCTACTTTCCTTACAAAAGCTTACGAAAACGGAGGTGATTTTTCGACAGATGTAGCTACGATAGACTATTCTCCGTATCAGACATATGTAGGGTTGAAAGCTCCGGAACCCAACAAATATGGTTTGCTGGAGACTAGGAAACCCAACAAATTCGAAGTGGTTACGCTTGACGAAAACGGAAAGCCAAAATCTGTGAGCGGGCTAAAAGCGAAAGTCTATAAAGTTTCTTGGAGATGGTGGTGGGATGCTTCTTATGACAACTTGTCGAAATATGTTTCTTCGAGTTCGACTCAGGTTTTTAAAACGTTCAATTTGAATACGGATGCTAGTGGAAAAGCAAGTTTTCAGTTTACAGCAGATGACAATCAGTGGGGTAGGTATTTGATTTATGTATCTGATGAGAACGGAGGTCACTCAACCGGACAAACTGTGCTAATCGATTGGCCTTATTGGAGCGGAAAAACTCGAAATGCAGATGCTTCGTATGCTTCGATGCTGACTTTGTCAACCGATAAAAAGAGTTATGAAGTAGGGCAAACAGCACAAATTTCTTTTCCTTCGAGTGAAGGCGGTAGAGCGCTTATTTCTGTTGAAGACGGAACAAAAGTGGTACAAACACTTTGGACAAACACTTCAAAAGGAGAAACTAAATTGAGTCTTCCTATCACAGCCGAAATGGCTCCGAATGTGTTTTTGAATGTTACACTTTTACAACCTCACGCTTCAACGTTGAACGATTCTCCGATTCGCCTTTACGGAATCATTCCGATTGAGGTTTTAGATAGAAATACCAAATTGGAGCCTCAAATATCGATGCCTGCTGTATTGAAGCCTGAAGCTCCGTTTACGGTAAAAGTGAGTGAAAAATCAGGCAGAGCTATGACTTACACTTTGGCTGTGGTTGATGAAGGTTTGCTTGATTTGACTCGATTCAAAACTCCGAATGCTTGGAATGATTTCTATGCCCGTCAGGCTTTGGGAGTAAAAACTTGGGATGTTTATGACGATGTGATTGGTGCTTACGGAGGTAAAATCAATCAGATTTTTGCCATTGGGGGAGATGAAGATTTGAAAGGCGCCAATGCTCAAAAAGCCAACCGATTCAAGCCTGTGGTGATGTATTTAGGTCCGTTCACGTTAGAAAAAGGAAAAACAGCTTCTCATAAACTCGAAATGCCAAATTATATTGGTTCGGTTCGCACAATGGTGGTAGCCGGCGATGTAAAAACAGAAGCTTACGGAAGTGCAGAAAAAGCAACTCCTGTTCGTACACCGCTTATGGTTTTGGCTTCGCTTCCTAGGAAAATTTCGCAAGGCGAAAAAGTTACCCTTCCGGTAACGCTTTTTGCTATGGAAAAACAGGTGAAAAGCGTAAAAGTACAGGTGAAAACTAATAATGGAATCCGAATAGTAGGCGATGCGACTCAAAGCGTTTCGTTTTCAAATCCTGATGAGAAGATGGTGTATTTTAACCTCGAAGCAGGTGATGTGACAGGAATCGGAAAAATAGAAGTCATTGCCACTTCAGGAAACGAAAAATCGACCTATCAAGTAGAATTAGATATTACGAACCCGAATCCGATAACTCACGATTATGTGGATGTGGTTTTGGAGCCAAACAGCAGTAAAACGCTTAATTTTTCAACATTTGGAATTTCGGGAAGCAACAAAGCGAAACTCGAGGTTTCATCTTTCCCTTCGATTGATTTCAACCGAAGATTAGACTATCTGATTCAGTATCCTCACGGATGTTTAGAACAGGTAACTTCGGGAGTTTTCCCACAACTGTATCTCAGCGATGTTGTGGATTTGTCGGATTCTCGAAAAGCTTTGATTAACCAAAATATCAAAGCCGGAATTCAAAAGCTTACCGGTTATCAGATTTCCAACGGAGGTTTCAGCTATTGGAATGGTCAGAATTATGCCAATGATTGGAGTACTTCCTACGTAGGTCATTTCCTTATCGAAGCAGAGAAAAAAGGTTATGTGTTGCCATCGTCATTCAAATCAAAATGGATTGCCTACCAACAAAGAGCAGCTAAAGATTGGCGATTGAACGAAACTTACAGAAACGACATAGCACAAGCCTATCGTTTATATACGTTGGCTTTGGCTGGTTCGCCTGATATGGGTTCGATGAACAGACTTCGTGAAACGGCGAATATTTCTAATGAAGCTAAATTGCGTTTGGCGGCTGCTTATGCTATTGCAGGTCAAAAACAAGCGGCTCAAACTTTGTTCAATTCGGCTTCTTTAGATAATATCAACAGCTATTATTACTACGGTTCGCCTGAGAGAAATCGGGCGATGGCTTTAGAAACTTTATTGTTGTTGAACGATAATTCCAGAGCTTTTGCTATGGCGAATGATTTAGCGAAAGCACTTTCGTCAGAGAATTGGATGAGTACTCAAACGACGGCTTATGCTTTGTATGCAATGAGCAAATTTGCGATGAAAAACGGAGGTAAAGGTGTCGATGTTACATATACTCAAAACGGAAATTCGGTTAAAATCTCATCTCAGAAAGCTTTTGTAGATAGAGAGCTCAAAGCTTCGCAGAGAGAAAATTCGATTACGCTGAAAAACAACAAAGACAATACGGTTTATGTGAGAGTGACAACCAGTGGAATTTTACCGATTGGAGAAGAGAAAGTAATGCAGAACAAACTTTTCGGAAGCATTTCATATCAAAGTCGAGACGGAAAAGTTTTGGATGTAAGCAAGATTGCTCAAGGAACCGAGTTGGTGGCTCAAATCACCATTCGCAATACGACGAATCAAAAGATTGAGAATGTGGCGCTTACTCAAATTGTGCCATCCGGATTCGAGATTGTCAATACTCGATTTACAGATTTCGGTGGTTTTGTCGAAAACAAAGCGGATTATATCGACATCAGAGACGATAGAACGAATTTCTATTTTGGTTTGAATGCGAATGAAACGAAGACCTTTAAAGTGTTGCTCAATGCTTCTTATCTCGGTAAATATTACCTTCCGGGAATGCAAGCCGAAGCGATGTATGATAACACATACATCATAAGAACCAGAGGTCAGTGGATTGAAATTGTGGAGTAATAAAACAAAATTCCCCTGTCAAAGTACGGATTTGACAGGGGAATAATACAGGTGAAAATTAGAAAAACACCTGTAGCTTATTTTTTAAACCTTGTTTTTGCTTTTAGGTTTTGGGCTTTCTGCTAAATATTGATTTTGTGAGTTGATATATTTAGAACTAGCCATATATTCTTGGTTATCTGCATAAATATAAAGAAGTGTTCCGTTTTTAATCGTGTTAATCACATCTTCATTTATTTCTCTCGGCAGAGCCGGGCAGCCATAGCTTCTTCCTAGTCTTCCTGTAGATTTGATTATGGCTTCACTACAATAATCTGCTCCGTGAATTACCACAGCTCTAGCTTTTGCTTGATCGTTGATTCCTTTTTCTAATCCTTCAAGTCGTAAAGAAAATCCATTACCACCCATATAGGTGTTTTCAGTAAGGTAAAACCCTAACGAACTTTGATAAGAACTATGTTTGTTAGAAAACGAAGTAGCATATTTTTCACCTGAATTGCGTCCGTGTGAGACTATAGTATGAAATAGAACTTGTTTTTTTGATAAATCTAAGACCACCATTCGCTTTTCAGTCGAAGGAAGGCTAAAATCTATAATGGTAATTATGTTTTTGTTTTTAGCGTTTATTTTCTCCCAACCTTGCATCGCTTGTTCGAAAGCTTTGAACTGAATCGTTTCAGCCAACCCGAAGCTGTTGTATAAGTCCAAATAATCAGACTTAGGTGCTACAGTATTCTCTGTAATCGTTGCTAAATCTCTTTTTTCGGTTAGTGTGTTATTGCTAAAAGAAGTAAATAAAAAAGTAATAATTAAAATCAGTAAAATTCGCATTTGCCCATCATTTTTGTATCGAAAAATCTTTATTATAACGAGCAAAAGTAACAATTATTTGAAATTCAAAGTGTTAAACTTTATTAATCAATCACAAAAACCAGTGACTGCAATGGTTTTGCGGTATCATAAATTAGTTTTGCATGCGAAGAAGCTGTTCTGACACACATGTGAGAACGTGGAATTGTGCCCAATGTAGGGCTGTATTCAATAATATTCCCTTTTGGGTTGTTAGTAGGTACTCCATGAATGTAACCTCCGTTAGTAAATCGACTGGCATAGGGAGCAAAACCTTCAATTTCTGTTGAACCGTCTTTTTGATAAAACATTTTGGGTTTGTTCTCTTGAATAATAAACATTCCTACAGGAGTTTCCATAGCATAAGGAGGTTTGTGAACTCCAGAGGTTGCTGGATTCATCGAACGAATAGCCCACTGGGAATTTGATTTTTCGATTAACGTAATGTTCTGATGGGTGACATCTACAAAAACAATATGATTAAAGCGAATGCTGTCTCCTAATGTTTTTATGTAACGTTTCGGGACGTCCCAAGTTCCTGAAAAGGAAATTCCTTCGATGCGAACCATATCGAGAGTGTCACTACTGATAAGTTTCACCAGAGACCCATCTCGACCATAAATCACGGGATTTTGCGTTTCTCCCGGAACATAAAGCGGAGCCGATTGATAACGTTCAACACCCAAAGTGTCTGAAACTCTGGTGTACTCATTTCTAACGAAATTTCTCACTGTTGGAGCCTCCCCATTCATGTTTTTATAGTTCTGCAAAACAGCATACGTGATTTTTTCTCTTTGGAAATTCTCTACATAGGCTAATTTCTCTTTGATTTTATCCCACTGAAAAACTCTTGTAGTGTCTTTATACGGATAGGTGTCTTCAAGGATATATTTGTCGAAAGTAAGTTCTTTTTTTAAAACAATGTCGTCTTTCGTTCTCGGACGATTTTTTTCTATCTCTTCAACCTTTTTTGCTTCAATAATAGAATCCTGAGCCTTGGTGTCTACCAAAAGCTCATCAATGGGTTTATCCTTACAAGAAAAAAATATAGTGGCAAATAAAATCCAACCTAGCTTAAAATATACTCTCATATCAATTTAAATAATACACAAAAATAAGAAATTAAATATCATTTTGTCAATATATTTTTTTGATTGTAGAAAATATATTAATATTTGGTGGCTTTTAAAAGTAGTTTTGTCAGAAAAAGCCTTTTTCTTTTGTCACCTTTCTAAAAAACTGTACTTTTGAATAAGTATGATTATCATTTTGGTAATCATTTTTATTTGTTGTTTGCTTTCCTTACTCGAATTTTTGTGATTTTATAACTTGAAAAACTGTATATGATAAAAGCTAAATTAAAATCTGTATTTAAACTTTTTAAGGCCTCAGTATCGGAATTTTTAGCAGACAACTGTATGAAATTTAGTGCTTCTTTGTCGTATTATACTATATTTTCTATTCCTCCGTTAACGATTTTGATTATTTCCTCAGCCGGTTATTTCTTTGGTGAAGAAGCTGTTAGAGGAGAACTTTTTTCTCAAATTCAAAACTTGGTAGGCGAAAATGCTGCGATGCAGATTCAGGAAGCTATTAAGAGTATTAAACTTTCCGATAACATGAGTTGGGCTACTATAGTCGGGTTTGTGATGTTGTTGTTTTCGGCTTCCGGAGTATTTGCAGAAATCCAGAGTTCTATCAACTATATCTGGGAACTCAAACCTAAACCTAAAAAAGGAATCATGAAAATGGTTATGAATCGTTTACTGTCGTTTTCGATGATTGGAGTGCTTGGTTTTATACTACTTATCAGTTTGATAATAAATACAGTTGTGAATTATTTGTATGATTACTTGACCGAACTTTTCCATGCAGATATTGTGTTTTTGGTGTCATGGATAAATACATTGGTGGTTTTGGTAATCGTAAGTACCATTTTTGGATTTATCTTCAAAACTTTACCTGACGGAAAATTGGGTTGGAGAGAGACTATAACAGGCTCTATGTTTACAGCAGTTTTGTTTATGATTGGTAAATGGGCGATAGGGCTTTATTTGGGTAATTCAACAAAAATGGATTTATACGGAGCAGCAGGATCTATCCTAGTGATTTTGGTTTGGGTGTATTATTCTGCTATTATTCTTTATTTTGGAGCCGTTTTCACGAAGAATTATTCAGAAATGTATGGTACACCTATTAAACCGAATGATTATACCGTCCGTGTAATTATTAAAGAGGAAGAAGTAGAATTTCCGAAAACAGAAGAAGAGATTGAGAGAAAGTTAGAACCAAAGACTTCAGCAAGAAATAAAAAAGACCTGTAAAAACAGGTCTTTTTTTATATAATTTAGTCAACTTTATAACGTTTTCTATCGTTTTCGTTCAAATAGATTTTACGTAAACGAAGCGATTTTGGAGTTACCTCTACGTATTCATCTTTTTGGATGTACTCTAAGGCTTCTTCTAAAGAGAACTTGATAGCAGGAATAATTCTCGCTTTATCATCTGCTCCTGAAGAACGTACGTTAGTCAATTTTTTCGTTTTAGTAACGTTAACTACCATATCATCTCCTCTTGAGTTTTCACCAATTACTTGACCTTCATAGATGTCTTCGTTTGGATCGACAAAGAATTTACCTCTATCTTGTAATTTATCAATTGAATAAGGAATTGCTTTTCCGTTTTCCATAGAGATTAACGAACCATTGATACGACCAGCGATTTCTCCTTTGTAT
>JBEBUB010000010.1:0-26348 GCA_040393445.1 Flavobacterium beibuense | reverse complement strand
GGATTCGCTTGTTAAATAAAAAACTACTTATGAAATTTTAATATAATAATCTTGTATTGCAACCTTCATAAAGGTAAAAATTATTACTCCAGTAATAACTATTAGTGCTATTTGTAGCAGAGGCGTAGAAATAATAGTTTCCTTCAGGGAGCCCATAAAAATTTGCAAAACCTGAAGCCCCACAATCTGGAGAGCTACTATAATAAGTGGTTATATATCTTGTCGTAATATAATTAGAGTTATAATCATATAAATCAACCGTGATAGTCCCATAGAAATAAGTGTTTGTCCAAAAAGTCACATCTCCGTATTCACCCGTAGGATTATTGTCATCGTCTGAATAGCCATATACAAATGGTGAATTATCAGAAACACTATCTTGTTCACAGCCTAAAATCAAAACAATTAGGGCGAACATACTTATTAACTGTGCTGTTTTTGAATATAAATTTTTCATATCCTTATTGTTTTAAAATTTAAGACCTACACCTATTTGAATTCCATCATTTTTAATGACTGCATCAGAGCCAGCTAAGCCTGAGTTTATATCTAGAAGTCCTAGTCTATATCTAAAATCCATAGAGAAATTACCAAATTGAAGACCTCCCCCAAGTGGAATTCTCATATCCACTACATCAATTAACTCTTCTATAAAAGCATCTTGAGAAGCTACTTTGAATCCGATTTCTAAACCGGCTTGTAAGAATATAACATTGGCAATATATAGTTTTGGTACAGCATTTATGCTTAAATAACTAGCACCTGCATCCATTGCTCCATCTTGTGAAAACATTAAACTTGTAGCAAACCCGAAAGTGTTTCCTCTTGCTTCATATCCTAAATCTGCAAAAAATCCGGTTCTATTATCTAATCCGGAACCTTCATCGTCAACTATATAATTACTTGAGTTAATACCTGCTCTAATAAACCAACCACTCAAGTCGTCATCATCATAAGAAGAAGAACTTGTAGTCGAGGTCAAACTAGATGAATTTCCGGCATTTGCTACCGTGCCTCCTCCGGCAATTCCTATAAGAGATGCATTATTGCGTTTTTCTTTATTTTTTTTGGATGAAGTAAACCCTTTTCCTCCCTTTTGAACCAGAAGCATTCCTGGATAAAAAGGACCTCCGCTTACTTTTTTAAAGTAGGTTCTGTCTTGAGAACTAGGATTTTCTTCGTTAGCTCCAAAACGGTTATCCCAAATCGGATAGTTTTTATCTACTCGAACAGTTCCTACAGAAACATACTTTGTTCTTCCGTTTTCGTCTATTCTCTGTTCGATTACTTCAAAAGTAGATTTTTCGGTTAAACCTTCTTTAAGACCTATTTTAGCAGCGATAGGTTCTCCTGTGAAAAGTGGCGTTTTGGTTTTGAATTCGTCATGGTTTTTCTGAAGCTTCACAATTACTTCATCAATGGCTTTAGTAGTAGCACGCTCTACAAGTTGCACTTCACTTTTGTTTGTGAAAATCGAAGATTGTACGTCTGCCCATGAGTTGTCAGATCCAACATATCGAAGTTTGAAAATCGTAGATTGGTCAAAAGCCTGTTTTTTCTCAGGAGTAATCGTCTGGTCATCTGCCCAATATTCGTTATAGAAAGTGGCAGCGGTTGCTTCGTCCCATACTAACTGATACAAATAAGCTGTTGTTCTCACAACATAACCTTTACCGGCAACAGTAGCTCCCACTTGCGCTACGGTAGCTGCTGTGGCAAGGTTATCCATACCTGGTACAAAATTTCCGGCAAGTTTTAAAAGCCCTAAACCTTTATTTACTTTCTGAGCAACTTCAGCTTTGTCTGTATATTTAAACTGATTTACTAGAACAAAGGTTTTTCCGATAAGTTCTTCTCCAGCATCAGCAAGCATATCAACTCCTCTTTTGCTTGCTCGAGCCGTTGTAATGTCAATAGCCGAAGCATCATAATTTCCTCTTTGCCCTACCAAATCCATATTAAAACCTCCTTTTTCAGAACGGTTAAACCATTTGGCAACCAAATCACGAGCAATTTCGTCAAGAACTTTTTGTTGGATACCATTAGCATATCCACCAAGAGGAAGTTCTCCGTCTATATATACTCGTTTTCCTAAGTTGTGGTCATTAAACTTATCGGGCATAGGGCTGTTTGCAAAATATTGCTTGATCTCATTGGCGTAAGGTAAGTTAGGTGTTTCGATCATTACCGTATAAAGCGAACTTCGACGGTATTTGAGTTCATCAGGAGAAGTCTCCTGTGCCATTCCCCAAAAAATGGAGAACAGGAACATAGTGGTTAATAATTTTTTGGTCATAATATTAGGTGTTTAATTGAAGTTAGAAAGGGATATTATTAGTATTGGAACTTTTGAATTAACACAACAAATCCCCTGCGACCCTTTTTAGGTCGATTTTCTATTGACTTCTAATTTTATTTAGGGGATTAGTAAACTTTGTCAAAGGTTTTTCTCTTTGACAAAGTTTACTGAGAAATTTCTTGAACGTAGTGTTAAATTATAATGATTGCTCACATATATTTTACCACCATCCTCTGATGTTATAGTGTACGGTTTTAGGTTGCCCTTGTCCCCAAGCCACTCCTATATCACGGATTGCCTTGATACGGTCTCTTTCCAGACCGATTTCTTTATCTACTTTGAAGTTCCACTCTCTGCTATCAAGCTCTATTACACGTTTACCAACAGTAGTAGCAAAAGCAGAAACTTCTTTATAGCAAGTAGCTCTTGGGTCAATTTCAGATAGAATAGCAGCAACTTTGTTAGCACCCTCTACAGTTGGGTTAGCACTCCAAAGATTTTTAGCTTCTTGTAGTTTAATTTTACACTCTCTTTCTATCTTTTGGTTATAGATTTCATTCACCACGTCTAAACCTTTTGTGTAACAAGATGATGCTTCAGGAATAGACATTAAGCTATAAATTGCTTCATCAAATTGGTTTTGGTTTTCCAACATTCGAGCTTGTTTAATAATCAAATCACAACGGTTACTGTAATAGTTTACGATTTGCTCTTTTGCTTTCGCTACGAATGCTTGAAGCTCTTTATTTTTTGGGTCTACAGTTCTCAAAGCGCTTATCAAAGCTTTGGTTTCGTTGTTTCCAACACCTTTGATAGTCATTGGATAACTTGCAAATACATTTCCGTCTATACCATCTCCAATGAAAAGAGTAAGATCAAGAGTATAAGCATAAGTTGCAGGAGCAGTTCCTAGAACATCTTTAGTAACTACAGTAACATTGGCCGTAATAATAAATCTGGAAAAACCATTTCCCATTCCATTTGAACTCACAATCTGACTTAGTTTATTTTCTAGTACAGATGTGGCTCCGGTTGTTTTTTCTTCAACCATCGGGTCTAGATAGGTAGCTAATGTCATTAGCCCTACATTATCTGACTGAGCGGAAGCAGGTGCTATTGTTCCCAAATAACCCGCCATACACAGTATAAATATTACTTTTTTCATATTTCTTAAGTTTTGTTTTTATTTATCACCTAAAACGATAATTACTTCCCCTAAACCTTTAGTCATTAGTTTGTTGGTAATTGAATAAGGAGCGGCTTTAAGAAAATCTTGTAATTTTCTCATATATCTTCTAGCATCAGTAGCATTACCTCTGTCGTCATAGAGCGGAATTCTTACTTGCTCAAATAACATCATATTTTCAGTAGCATCGGTAGTACTGAAACGACCGTTTACGGTGTTATCACTCATCCAATCTTCGATGATAATACCCAATTCGGTTCCGTCATATTCTGTTTCTAAATCTCCGTCCCAAGAACCGAATTTTTTAATTCTCACGATAATTTCTCTTCCGTTTTCAAACATATCATCAAAATGATTTTGAAGCGAAGCGTTGAAATTATCAATATGAGCCAAAACAGCTTCTTCTAACAACAAAGCAAGTTCTACAGCAAATGAAGGAGCTCCTGTTCCTACGGCCGTTGCAATTTGTTTGTTAGTATAAGAATCTAATCCTTGCATGTTGAAACTCACAGATTTTTTAGGTCCTTGAGTGTTTAATGTCCAAGTAAGTTGGATAATGATATCTGCTTTTGCAGTTTTTCTAAGGATGTCAATTGGGCTTTCTACTACTTCTGCACCTCCTTTTGAAGTTAACATAGCGTTTTCTGCACTTTCTGCTTGAATCGATTTTAATACAGATTCTAGGTTTTTTAGAGGGAAACCTCTGTCTGCCATCAATCCGTTGATTTTACTGATAACAAGCAATAAATCCGGATTTTCTTGAAACGCTTTTTTATAGTTAGGAATTTTTTCTATAGTTCCTTGGTTGTTGAACTCAGAAGTATATCCATTCTGGTAACACCACACATCGCTCGGAACCACCATAATGGTAGGTTTTTTTGCTTGTGCTAATACCGATTGTGATACCATCGCCACAATCGCTATAATTATTATCTGTAAAAGATTTACTTTTTTCATCATGTTAATTATTTAATAATACCGTCTTGTTTTAATTTTTGTTGTAATTCAGCACGCAATACTCGAACAATTAATCCGTGAGTTACACTTTCGCTAGTTCTTTTCCCGTCTCTAGAAATTTTATCGAAAATTCTTTCATCTTTCAAAGAGATGTAGTTTTTATATTCACCTCCGTCTGCAAAAAAGGCATTGAAGTAGTTCTCATATTTTTGTTGAGCATTAACTTCAAACACGATTGGTTTCATATTACACTCTTTTTTACCATCAGTAATTCCTTTGAAAATGACGTCTCTTACAGCATTCTTTTTTGCTTGTTCTACGGCATCCATTCTATTTCTACCATTTCCCCATGCTTTAAGAGTTTGTGAACCATCAAGTTCAACTCCCATACATTCAGTTTTGTATGTATAATAGGTGGCTACACTCTTTTTTGAACAGCCTACAAACAAAGTTCCCATTGCTACAAATAGTAACGCAAATACAATTCTCATAATTAAATTATTTTTAAAAATTAAAATCCTGAAGATAAACCTTTAACTACTCCAGCAGCTTCAAGATCTTTTCTTAAAGCATCTTTCATAACCGAAACGATTACTCCAACTTTGTACTCTTTTCCTACTTTCATACGGTCACCGGCATCTACATTTCCGTCAGATGATACGCTAACATATTTCATATAGTTTCCTCCGTCTGCAAAGAATAATTTGAAAAATTCTTCGTGCTGTGACTCAACACCAGGACTAGATGCTAAAGGTTTTTGTGAGTTGCATCCTCTACCTCCTCCTGCAAATCCTTTAAATATAATTCCGTGAACTGCATTCTTTTTAGCTTGTTCTAAAGCTACGTTTGCTTTTTTTGAATAAGACCATACTTTGATTAAGTAAGTCCCATCTGTACCTATTCCGGCACATTCTATTTCATATCTGAATTCTTCTGTTGCTTTATCTGCTTTTTTTCTAGCCTGACTAAACATAGAAATAGATGCCATTACTAATAAAATTGTCAATACTTTTTTCATAAGGTTTTCGTTTTTATTTAAATTTAGATTAGATTATTTTCCTTTTTTCTGAATCAATAGCATTCCTGGATAAAACTCTTTACCTTTTACTTTTTTGAAGTAAGTTCTATCAGTAGTATTGTTCGGATTTTCTTCGTCAGCACCATATTGATTGTCCCAAATCGGATATTTTGAATCAACTTTTACTGTCCCGACTACTTTATATTCTGTTTTTCCGTTTTCGTCTATGGTTTGCTCCAATACATCAAAAACGGATTTAGCTGTTAGCCCTTCTTTTAAACCAATTTTGGCAGTAATGGGTTCGCCTGTATATAATGGTGTTTTGGTTTTAAACACATCATATTCTTTTTGCAGTTTTACGATAACCGCATCTATTGATTTAATAGAAGCTCTTTCTATAAGTTGTTCTTCTGTTTTGTTCGTAAAAATAGATGACTGTACATCTGCCCAAGAATTGTCTGTGCCGATATATTTAAGTTTAAATATAGTGCTTTGGTCAAAAGCAGCTTTCTTTTCTGGAGTAATGGATGCATCATCGGCCCAATAATCATTATAGAAAGTAGCAGCCGTTTCTTCGTCCCAAACCAATTGAAAAAGATGAGCATGAGTTCTTACAACATATCCTTTTCCTGCAACGGCAACACCTGCTCCTGCAACTGTGGTAATAGTTGATGCATTTGATACTCCTGCCAGTTCTCCAACAGTTCCTAAAGCATCCAACCAACCTTTTGCTTTTTCAGCAACTTCAGCTTTGTCTGTATATTTAAATTCGTTTACCAAAACAAATGTTTTACCGATGAGTTCTTCTCCAGCATCAGCTAGCATGTCAATTCCTCTTTTGCTGGCTTTAGCTTTTGCTACATCAAGAGCCGAAGCATCATAACTCCCTCTTTGTTTAATAAGCTCCATGTCAAAACCTCCTTTTTCAGAGCGGTTGAACCATTTAGCAACCAAATCTCGAGCGATTTGACTCAAGATATCTTCTGTAGGCGAACCGGAAACAGTCGTGTCTAAAGAAGCGTAAAGAGTCATATCAGGCTCCTCTTCTTTTGCTTTTTTCTTCTTTTTTGTTTTTTCTAAATTTTCCGGAATAGGAATTTCTCCTTCCGCATATATTCGTTTCTCTAGGTTGTGATCGTTGAACTTATCCGGAAGAGGGATATTTATAAAGTTCTTTTTAATTTCTTCTGCATACGGCAAACCTGGCTTGTCAATCATAACCATATAAAGAGAACTTCTTCTGTACTTTATATCTAATTCTTTTTCCTCTTGGGCACTTACAGTCATGGCCGAAACGACCATAGCAGTAATTAACAAAAAACGTTTCATAAGATTGTCGTTCTAGTATTAAAACATATATCCTACAGAAATCTGGAATACAGAATTCGAATACGAGAGTTTGTCAGAATTGTCTGAACCATTAATGTTGGTTAAACCTAAATTATATCTTCCTTGGAAGAAAATCCCGCTTGGGAACTCATAACCAAGACCTAGGTTTACACCAAAATCAACAATGTTTTGGTCTTCAAAGTCAGTGTTTCCGTTATTTCCTCTTTCGATAGAGTTGATTAGAAAACCTACTTGAGGCCCTGCTTCAATACTGATGTTATCAGCCACATAATATTTTAGAAGTAATGGCACATTAATGTAGTTGAATTTTTTCTTAGTTTCTTCACCCACATATCCTTGACCAGAATAAAGTAGTTCAGGCTGGAAAGAAGCTTTGTCTGAAATAATCACCTCAGCCAAAAAACCAATATGGATACTGGTTCTGAAAGCCATATCTTCTTCTATGTCACTGCTCATAAAATTAGATACGTTCAATCCTGATTTAAAGCCTAATTTGATTCCTTCTTCTCTTTTGGAAGCTTGTGAATAAACGGCTCCTGTGGTCAACAATGTCCCACAAAAAACTAAAAGTAGTTTTCGCATTTTCATATTAATATTGAGTTTGATGTTAAAAACATTAACAAATGTACATGGTAGTATATTATGGTGCAAGTTTTTTCAGTTATATTTTAGTTTTTGAATAGAAAAATCACCCGTATGGGTGAGAAGGGTAAAATTTTGTTTCCGATGAAATCCGTATTTTTGTAAAAAATTAAACGTATGTTAGAAAATAAAGACCAAAACCGTACATCCCTCTCGGAGCTAGGAGAATTCGGACTTATAGACCATCTCACAAAGAATTTTTCTCTAAATCAAAAATCCTCCCTAAAAGGAATCGGAGATGATGCTGCCGTTTTGGATTTTAAAGATAAAAAAGCCGTAGTTTCAACAGATTTGTTGATTGAAGGTGTTCACTTTGATTTGGCTTATATGCCTCTCAAACATTTAGGGTACAAAGCTGTAGTAGTAAACGTGTCAGATATTTGTGCTATGAACGCCACACCTACACAAATTACGGTTTCTATAGCGGTTTCCAATCGTTTTCCTTTAGAGGCCCTAGAAGAATTGTATGAAGGAATTGCTCTGGCATCAAAAATGTATAATGTTGATGTGGTAGGCGGCGATACAACTTCTTCTCAAAAAGGACTTGTGATTAGCATTACGGCTATCGGAGAAGCTAATGAAAATGAACTTGTTTACAGAAACGGAGCACAACCCAACGATTTACTTGTTGTGACAGGCGATATTGGAGCTGCCTATATGGGGCTGCAAGTTTTGGAACGTGAAAAACGAGTTTTCCAAGTCAACCCTAATAATCAACCTGATTTAGAAAACTATACCTATCTTATCGAAAGGCAACTGAAACCCGAAGCAAGAAAAGATATTAAAGAGCTTTTAGAAAAGTTGGAACTAAAACCTACTTCGATGATTGACATCTCAGACGGACTTTCCTCAGAGATTATGCATATCTGTACTCAAAGTAAAGTTGGGTGTAATGTGTTTGAAGATAAACTTCCGTTTGACCCTCAGTTTATTTCTGTATGCGAAGAGTTTAATCTCGATGCAACTACGATTGCCTTGAGCGGAGGTGAAGATTACGAACTTTTGTTCACGATTAGCATTCATGATTTTGGTAAAATCAAAGGGAATCCGAATTTCACCGTGATTGGTCACATAACAGAAGAAAAAGAAGGAAGACACCTTATTACTAGAGCAAATACTAAAATAGAGCTCAAAGCAAGAGGTTGGAATGCTCTGAAAAATGAATAATTGTTGAAAATAAAAAACCTCTAAATTGTTGAAAAACAGTTTAGAGGTTTTTGTTGTACCTGAGGCGGGAATCGAACCCGCACTCCGAGGAACACGAGTTTGAGTCGTGCGCGTCTACCAATTCCGCCACTCAGGCAAAACTCTTTCAGAGAATGGAGTGCAAATGTAAAACAAAAAACCGTTCCTGCAAAAATATTTTTTGGTTTTTTCTTTCGGTGTCCAATAAAATTCCTAAATTTGCACCTCGTTTTATAGACGACAACACTAACTAACTACTAAACAATAAATTGACAATGTCATACTTTGAACCAGAAGCAAAGGTATTTGCTTGTACACAAAGTGTATATTTGGCGGAAAAAATAGCTGAAAGCTATGGAGTCCCGCTAGGGAAAGCTACGTTCTCAAAATTTAGTGACGGAGAGTTTCAGCCTTCTTATGAAGAGTCTATCAGAGGGTTGAGAGTTTTTATTGTTTGTTCTACTTTTCCGAACTCGGATAACTTGATGGAGCTTTTGCTGATGATTGATGCAGCAAAAAGAGCTTCAGCAAGGCACATTACAGCTGTAATTCCTTATTTCGGATGGGCAAGACAAGACAGAAAAGATCAACCAAGGGTTCCGATAGGAGCTAAGCTAGTTGCCAATCTGCTTCAAGCAGCCGGTGCAACTCGAATCATGACGATGGATTTACATGCAGACCAGATTCAAGGCTTTTTTGAAAAACCGGTTGACCATTTGTTTGCTTCAACAATCTTTTTACCGTACATAAAAAGTTTGAATTTAGAAAACCTAACCATCGCATCACCAGACATGGGAGGTTCAAAAAGAGCTTATGCTTATTCAAAATTCTTAGCTTCAGATGTGGTAATTTGTTACAAACAACGTAAAAAAGCTAATGAGGTAGGAATTATGGAACTCATCGGAGATGTGAAAGGTCGTAATGTAGTTTTGGTTGATGATATGATTGACACAGGAGGTACATTGGCCAAAGCAGCTGATTTGATGATAGAAAGAGGGGCTTTGAGTGTAAGAGCTATCTGTACGCATCCAATTTTGTCAGGAGATGCTTATGAGAAAATTGAAAAATCTCAGTTAAAAGAATTGATTGTTACCGATTCAATTCCGCTTAAAAAGCAAACTGAAAAAATAAGAGTAGTGAGCTGTGCTCCGCTTTTTGCTGAGGTGATGAAAAAAGTGCAAAACAACGAATCCATCAGTGGAAAATTTTTAATGTAAATAATTTAATAACTATAATTTTTTAAAAATGAAATCGATTTTAATCAAAGGACAAGAAAGAGAAAGCGTGGGCAAATCGGCAACGAAAGCAGTACGTAATGCTGGATTGGTTCCTTGCGTGTTATACGGAGGAAACGAACCAGTGCATTTTTCAGCAGAAGAAAAAGCATTCAAAAACTTGGTTTACACCCCGAATGCACACACTGTTGAAATTGATTTAGGGAAGAAAAAATACAATGTAATTCTTCAAGACATCCAGTTTCACCCTGTGAGTGATAGAATTCTGCACATTGACTTCTACGAACTAGACGATAACAAAGAAATCTCTTTGGAGGTTCCTGTAAAAATTGTTGGAAACTCAAAAGGAGTTATGGCTGGAGGAACATTGCATTTGAACCTACGTAAATTAAAAGTAAAAGCGCTTCCTAAAAACCTACCTGATTTTGTTGAAGCAGATATTACTGAGCTTGAAATGGGTAACAAATTGTATGTTACAAAATTAGCTAAAGAAGGCTATACATTAATGCACCCGGACAACACGGTTGTAGCTCAGGTAAGAATTTCACGTGCTGCTATGAAAGCTGCACAAGAAGCTGCCAAAGCAGAAAAAGGAGCAAAAAAGAAAAAATAATCTTTTTAAACCTTATACCAAAGTGTCCCGATTTTGTCGGGACATTTTTTTTACGAAAACCCTTAGTTTTCTTTTTGCTGTTTTATGAATAAAGTATATTTGCAAAAATTGAAATAAAAAAATGAAAAATCTTATCGAAGAACTTCGTTGGAGAGGCTTAGTTCACAACATAATAGACGGAACAGAAGAGCAACTTTTAAAAGAACCCACCACTGCTTATATCGGTTTTGACCCAACTTCAGATTCTTTGCATATTGGTAGTTTGGTGCCTATCATTTTGCTTGTTCACCTTAAGAATTTCGGACATAAACCTATTGCTTTAGTAGGTGGAGCAACCGGAATGATTGGTGACCCTTCCGGGAAATCAGACGAGAGAAATTTGCTTACTGAAGAAGTTTTAGAGAAAAATGTAAACGGAATTAAAGGTGTTTTGTCTCGTTTTTTAGACTTCAATTCTACAGATGAAAATGCACCAATATTAGTAAACAACTACGATTGGATGAAAGACTTTTCGTTCATCGCTTTTGCTCGTGATGTGGGTAAACGAATTACCGTAAACTACATGATGGCCAAAGATTCTGTGAAAAAACGTTTTGACTCAGACGGAGCCGGAATGTCTTTTACGGAGTTTACGTATCAACTTATTCAAGGGTATGATTTTTACCATTTGTATAAAAATTACAACTGCCGTTTGCAAATGGGCGGTTCAGACCAGTGGGGAAATATCACTACCGGAACAGAGCTTGTTAGAAGAATGGGAGGCGAAGAATCTAAGGCGTATGCAATGACGTGTCCGCTAATTACAAAAGCAGATGGGTCGAAATTCGGAAAATCTGAAGGAGGAAATATTTGGCTAGATGCAGACAAAACGTCGGTTTATAAGTTCTACCAATTCTGGCTAAATACGTCTGATGTGGATGCTGAGAAATACATCAAAATCTTTACTTTTTTAGATAAAGAAACTATCGATAATCTTATTGCAGAGCATCAAGAAGCTCCTCATTTGAGAGTATTACAAAAACGTTTGGCAGCAGAAGTGACGACTTTTGTTCACTCAGAAGAGGCTTTAAATAAAGCGATTGAGGCGTCAAATATTTTGTTTGGAAACTCGACAGCAGATGATTTGAAACGATTGGATTCTGAAACGTTTCTAGATGTGTTTGACGGAGTTCCTCAAGCGGAAATTGCGCTTTTAGACCTAGAAAATGGTTTGGATATCGTTACGGTTCTGAACGAAAAATCAGGATTTATGAAGTCGAATGGTGAGGCCAGAAGAGCTTTGTCTGAAAACTCGATTTCAGTGAATCGTGAAAAGGTTCAAGAAGGCTTTACACTGACTAAAAACGACTTGATAAACAATGAGTTTGTTCTTTTACAAAGAGGTAAAAAGAACTACTTTGTTTTGAGATTTGTGTAAGAAATACCTATAAATTACCCTCCTGAGCTATTGCTCGGGAGGTTTTCAAAATCTAAAAACAAGCCCATGACCATCCTAAAAACAATTTGCTGGGTTTTATACCGAATTTGGTTTTATATTTTAGTAGCAACACCTATTTTGGTGTTGTTTCCTTTTTTGCTTGTGTCTATCCTAAAGGAAAAGTGGTATCCTAAGTTTTTTGTGTTAGCTCGATATTGGGCAAAATTTATCCTTTTCGGAATGGGATTTCGGGTGAGAATTAAAGAAGAGCAACAACTCGAAAAAGGCAAAAGCTATATGTTGATTGCCAATCATACTTCAATGACCGATATTATGTTAATGTTGGCTGTAGTGAAAGACAATCCGTTTGTTTTTGTAGGAAAACAAGAGTTGGCTAAAATTCCGCTATTTGGTTTTTTCTATAAAAGAACAAGTATTTTGGTTGACCGAAAAAACACCAAAAGCAAACAAGATGTGTTTGAACAAGCTCAGAAAAGACTGAGTCAAGGACTTAGTATTTGTATTTTTCCGGAAGGCGGTGTGCCTGATGAAAGTGTTGTTTTAGATGAGTTTAAAGACGGAGCTTTCCGCTTAGCGATAGACCATCAAATCCCGATTGTTCCGATGACTTTTTATGACAATAAAAACAGGTTTTCTTATAAGTTCTTAAGTGGAAGTCCCGGAAAAATGAGAGTAAAAATTCATAAATTCTTCTCAACCGAAGGAAAAACCCAACAGGATAAAAAAGTTTTGAAAGAACAAAGCAGAAATGTTATCTACAACGAATTAACAGGAAATACTTTTTAGTTTTTCTCAACGGCTTCTTCAACCAAATTCACTCTTACAAGTCCGTCTTCATCAATATTTGTGAGTTCTACTTTCTGTAAAGTATTGGCTAAATAAGGATTCCAAGGTGCTTTTACTTTCACGTAGTTTTCTGTAAATCCGTGTATGTAACCTTCGTGATTTTCGTTTTCGAACAATACGGTTCTTACTTTTCCGATTTGGCTTTCATAGAAATATCTACGTTTTTTTACGGATAAACCTCGAAGCATTTTGCTACGTTTGCTTCTCACATTCATCGGAACCACATCGCCCATTTCTGTAGCCAACGTATTATCTCTTTCAGAATACGTAAACACGTGAAGATAAGAGATATCTAGCTCATTCAAGAAATTGTAGGTCTCCAAGAAAAGCTCATCGGTTTCTCCAGGGAATCCGACAATTACATCAACACCAATACAAGCATCAGGCATTACTTTTTTAATTCTCGCTACACGTTCTACATAAAGTTCTTTCAAGTAACGTCTTCTCATTTTTTTGAGAATATCGTTGCTACCTGACTGTAACGGAATATGAAAGTGAGGCACAAAAGTTCGACTTTGAGAGACGAAATCAATGGTCTCATCTTTTAATAAATTCGGCTCGATAGAAGAGATACGAAGCCTTTCGATTCCTTCTACTTTATCTAATTCTTGAACAAGCTCAAAAAAGGTGTGTTCGTGTTTTTTGTTCCCGAATTCGCCTTTTCCGTAATCGCCGATATTTACTCCGGTTAACACAATTTCTTTGATGTTTTGAGCAGAGATTTCTTTGGCATTTTTCAGTACATTTTCCAAAGTATCACTTCTGGAAATTCCTCTAGCAAGTGGGATCGTACAATACGTACATTTATAGTCACAACCATCTTGAACTTTCAAAAAAGCTCGGGTTCTATCTCCGATAGAGTAGCTTCCTACATAAAAATCAGCTTCAGAAATTTCACAAGAATGTACTTCTCCAAAATCATTTTTAGTAAGGTCGTTGAGGTAGTCTGTGATTTTGAATTTTTCGGTAGCTCCTAAAACTAAATCCACTCCGTCAACGGCAGCCAATTCCTCAGGTTTTAATTGTGCATAACAACCGACAGCAGCCACAAAAGCCTTTTCGTTTACCTTTAAAGCTTTCTTGACAATTTGTTTGAATTGTTTGTCTGCATTTTCAGTAACCGAGCAGGTGTTGATGACATAAATATCTGCTTTTTCTTCAAAATCAACCCTTTCGAAACCTTCTTGTTGAAAGTTTCGAGCAATTGTTGAGGTTTCTGAAAAATTTAATTTGCAACCTAAGGTATAGAATGCAACTTTTTTATGCTGAGACATTTGACAAATAAAATTGGGTTGCAAAAGTACGAATTTTGTTTAAAAGGCGAAAGCTTTACTAAACAACCTTCGTTTTAGTTACTTTAAAATAAAACTGTCTAAAAAGATATTGAATCTCTTTAGACAGTTTTAGAAACTAACCTTTAATCTTATTTTATCCGCATTTAGAAGAGCCACAGTCTTTACAAGTGAGGCAACCTTCTTGATACATTAAGTTGGTTGAATCACAATTAGAGCATTTTCCTTTGGCTTGAGTCCCGTCCGGAACGTAACGTTTCAAAGCTCTAGCCACACCGTTTTTCCAAGTGTTGATAGATTCGTTATCTAATTGTAATCCGTTGATAAGTTCTACTACATTTTCGATTTCCATACCGTGACGTAAGGTTCCTGAGATCATTTTTGCATAATTCCAGAACTCTGGATTAAAGCGATACGAAAGCCCTTCAATAGTGGTTTTGTAACCTCTTTGGTTCGCATATTGGAAGTCATATCGAGTGTTGCCTTTTTCGTCTTTATTTTTGATGATAAATCCGTCTTCAACCCAACGAGGTAACAAAATTCCGTCTTCGTCATCAGCCAATCCGGTAAAGATTTCATAAGGACGACCTTCGATAGTTCCGATAAAAGCAATCCATTTTTCTTTGTTGTTTTGAAAGCGAACTACATCCGCCTCCAACACTTGCGGACGTTTGGTTGGGAAAACCAATTTGTAATCTACATCAATATCTTTTGGTTCTTTCTTTTCTTCAGCCGAAATCAAAACTCCTGAACGAGAACCGTCACGATAAACGGTTACTCCTTTACAGCCTTCTTCCCAAGCAGTCATATATAATTTATCAACCAATTCTTCTGTCGCATCGCTTGGAATATTGATAGTAACTGAAATCGAGTGATCAACCCATTTTTGGATAGCTCCTTGCATTTTTACTTTGCTCAACCAATCTACGTCATTAGAAGTTGCTTTGTAGTAAGGCGATTTTTCGATGAGTTCGTTGATTTCGTCATTCGAATAATTTTTAGTTGTATCGATTCCGTTTACTTCCATCCATTGTTTGAATTTATGGTGGAAAACCACATAAGCGAAGTACTTCCGGTTGGAGCGATTGTCAATAGAGCAATATTTCTACGTCCGTATTCTTGCATATCATTATAAAGAGCTGGATCTGCTTCTTTGATTCGCATCATAAACGGATTGTTTTCTTCACGTTTTGCATCAAAAATTCCGAATGCCCCTCTTTCTTTTGCCATTTCAACTGACGAACGGTAAGCTGCCAAAGCTAACGTTTTGTGGATATTTACAGCAAAATCATTTCCTTCTTCACTTCCGTAACGAATTCCTAGTGCAGCAAGCATATCTCCTTCGGCTGTAATTCCTACTCCCGTTCTACGACCTTCTTCTGCTTTTTTACGGATTTCTAACCACAGATTTCGCTCTACTCTTTTTACTTCTGGATCTTCAGGGTCTGCATCGATTTTAGCGATAATAGCATCTACTTTTTCAAGTTCTAAATCGATAATATCGTCCATCATTCGTTGTGCATACGCTACGTGTTTTTTGAACAATTCGAAATCGAAATAAGCTTCTTTCGTAAACGGATGTACCACATACGAAAACAAATTGATGGCCAACAAACGACACGAATCATAAGCACACAACGGAATCTCTCCACAAGGGTTGGTCGACAAAGTTTTATAACCTAAATCTGCATAGCAATCAGGCAGTGATTCATTGATAATAGTGTCCCAAAACAGAATTCCCGGCTCTGCTGATTTCCAAGCATTGTGAACGATTTTTTTCCAAAGTTCCTTCGCATTAATATCTCTAGAAAACTTCGGGTTTTGACTAAAAATCGGATATTTTTGAGTATAATTCTGATTGTTCTTAACCGCCTGCATGAATGAATTGTCAATTCTTACAGATACGTTAGCTCCTGTGATTTTTCCTTGCTCTAACTTTGCATCGATAAAATCTTCTGCATCCGGGTGATTGATAGAAACCGAAAGCATCAAAGCTCCTCTACGACCGTCTTGAGCGACCTCACGAGTCGAATTAGAGAAGCGTTCCATAAACGGAACCAAACCAGTGGAAGTAAGTGCAGAGTTCTTAACCGGAGAGCTTTTCGGACGAATGTGAGACAAGTCGTGACCAACACCACCTCTACGTTTCATAAGTTGAACTTGCTCTTGATCGATTTTCATGATTCCTCCATAAGAATCGCTTTCGCCTTTATTTCCAATCACAAAACAATTGGATAACGATGCAATCTGAAACGGATTTCCGATTCCAGTCATTGGGCTACCTTGCGGAATGATATACTTGAAATCTTTAATCAAATCATAAATCTGCTCTTCAGACATTGGGTTCTTGTATCGTGATTCGATTCTTGCAATTTCAGAAGCAATTCTGCGGTGCATATCAGCAGGAGATTTTTCGTAAATATTTCCTTCAGAATCTTTAAGAGCATATTTATTCAGCCACACTCGGGCTGCCAAATCATCACCTTTGAAGTACTTTAATGACTCCTGAAAAACCTCTTCGTTAGAAAAGATTTTCCTTGTAACCGTTTCTGCAATTGTTTCCATAGTGTTTGTTTTTTAAGTTTCAGTGGGATAAAATTAAACAAAAAAACAATACGAAAAAAAACGTCTTTTCAAAAAGTTATCAAGAATTAATTGTTAGTATGTTGATTTGTAGTAATTTGACTAAAAATTAAAGTTGAAAAGTTTACAAAAAAATATTTTTTTGAAAATTACTTCTCTATAAGAATACTTACGGCATTTCCTCCGAATCCTACTGCATTTATAAGGATTTTTTGAAGAGGTTTTACAGGTTTTTTGGAGAGAACAAAAGGAATTCCGATGAATTTTTGATGTTGTAACATCAACAACGCTAATTCGATACTCAATGCTCCGGATGCTCCAAACGTATGTCCGATTTTCCATTTATTAGAAGTAAGAAGCGGAAGATTTTCTCCGAAAACTTTTTCGATAGCTCGAAATTCAGATAAATCTCCTTTTATAGTTCCGGGAGCATGCATCACAATAGCATCCACTTCGTTAGGGTGAGTATTTTGAAGTGCCATTTTCATAGCTTTTTGCATACTTTCGGCTTCATCAGAAATTGAAGAACCATGAGTAATCGTTTCGGTAGCATAGCCAATTCCAGTTATATAGCCTAAAGCATTTTCTTTTTGACCTTTTTCCAAACACACCACAGCTGCTCCTTCGCCTAGCACCATAGTGTTTTCGGTTTTATCTAAATCAAAACTTCTACACGGAAATTTAGACGGAGTTTTCGCATAAATTTTCATCGCTTTCATTTGTGCTAATGTAAAAGGAGTCAACGGCGCTTCACTACCACCAGCCAAAAACTTATCGGTCATTCCGGCATTTATCCAAACAATTCCGTTAAGTATTGCATGAAGTGCTGTAGAACAAGTGATGGAATGAGAAATTTCGGGTCCTTTACTTTTTAAATCTTGAGCTATCCAAGAAGAAATGTTTCCCAGAGTTGTACTTGGGGAAGATTGTGTGCTGGTTTTTCCGGTTTCGATGAATTCTTTATGGTATTTTTCAAAAAGGGAAGTAGCGCCTCTTGAGGAACCTATGTTTATCCCATACAAATCACTTTCTGTCCAACCTGCTTTTTTAATTGCTTTTCTTGAGGCTAGAATTCCGTACAGAACGGAATCATCAAGATTTTTATATTTGTTTTTTTCAAAACGTAACGCTTCTTTAATTTGAAACAATTCATTCGGTAAAGCACAAACTAATTCTTTATGCTTACCAATTTGTTTTTCTGATATAAGAGAAGTCGGATTTTGGTAGTTTCCCCAAACCGTTTCAATGTCAGAGCCTAAAGCGGAAAAAGAAGCAACAGAAGTAATGGCAACAGGAGTCAAAACAGAAAAATTTTTCACAAAGGTACTTAGAAATGTTTAAAAACATAGTATCAGTAAAATAACTACCTTTGCAAAAAAAATATTAGAATGCATAAAGCAGGTTTTGTAAATATTATCGGAAACCCGAATGTCGGGAAATCAACTCTTATGAATGCTTTTGTAGGGGAAAGACTCTCTATTATTACGTCAAAAGCACAAACAACCAGACACAGAATCTTAGGAATTGTGAACGGAGAAGATTTTCAGGTGGTTTTATCAGACACTCCCGGAATCATCAAACCGGCTTATGAGTTGCAAACTTCGATGATGGATTTCGTGAAATCAGCTTTTGAAGATGCTGATATTTTGATTTATATGGTCGAAATAGGAGAAAAAGACCTGAAAGACGAAGCTTTTTTCAATAAAATCATCCATTCAAAAATTCCGGTTTTGTTGTTGTTGAACAAGATTGATAAATCCAACCAAGAACAACTCGAAGAGCAAATCACACTTTGGAAAGAAAAAGTACCGAATGCGGAGATTTATCCGATTTCGGCTTTGGAGAATTTCAACGTAAAAGAAGTTTTTGACAGAATCGTAGCGCTTCTTCCGGAATCACCACCATACTACCCAAAAGATGCATTGACAGATAAACCGGAGCGATTTTTCGTAAACGAAATCATCAGAGAGAAAATCCTTTTGAATTACGATAAAGAAATTCCGTATGCGGTTGAAATCGAAACAGAGGAATTTATCGAAGATGAAGATATCATCAGAATCAGAGCAGTGATTATGGTTGAGCGTGATACTCAAAAAGGAATTATCATTGGTCATAAAGGAGCGGCTCTAAAAAATGTGGGGATTCAGGCAAGAATGGAAATGGAGAAGTTTTTCGGAAAACAAATCTATTTGGAGACTTTCGTAAAAGTCAACAAAAACTGGAGAAGTGATGCCAGACAGCTCAAACGTTTTGGGTATAACAACAAATAAGAAAATAGAAAACAGAATATAGAGAATAGACGTTTCAACTTGAAACTTTAAACAAATAAACAGGCTTACAGCATAATGCTTACGGCCTAAAGCAAAGAAAAATGAATAATATTGTAGCCATAGTAGGACGCCCAAATGTAGGAAAATCAACTTTGTTTAATCGTATGATTAAGCGTAGAGAAGCCATAGTTGATGCAGTAAGTGGGGTAACCCGTGATCGTAATTACGGAAAAAGTGAGTGGAACGGAAAAGAATTTTCTGTCATTGATACCGGAGGTTATGTGAAAGGCTCAGATGATATTTTTGAAGGCGAAATCCGTAAACAAGTTGAATTGGCTATCGATGAAGCTGATGTAATTGTGTTTGTGGTTGATGTTGAAGAAGGAATTTCTCCGCTTGACGAAGAAGTCGCAAAACTACTTAGAAAAGTAACTAAACCTGTGCTTTTGGCAGTCAACAAAGTTGATAATGCCATGCGTGAGAAAGATGCTTTTGAATTTTATAACCTAGGTTTAGGTGATTATTATACTATTTCCGGAACCTCAGGAAGTGGAACAGGAGAGCTTTTGGACGCTTTGATTGATGCTTTTCCTGAAAAACCAACTGTTGAAGATACAGATGAAAACTTGCCAAGATTTGCTGTGGTTGGAAGACCAAATGCAGGAAAATCAAGTTTCATCAACGCTCTAATTGGTGAAGACAGATATATTGTGACTGATATTGCAGGAACAACTCGTGATGCAATCGACACGAAATATAACCGTTTTGGTTTTGAATTCAACTTGGTTGACACAGCCGGAATTCGTAAGAAATCTAAAGTAAAAGAAGATTTGGAATTCTACTCTGTAATGCGATCTGTAAGAGCGATTGAGCATAGTGATATTTGTATTTTGATGATTGATGCTACTCGTGGATTTGAAGGTCAAGATCAAAGTATTTTTTGGTTGGCAGAGAAAAACCGAAAAGGAATCGTGATTTTGGTTAACAAATGGGATTTGGTCGAAAAAGACACCATGACAACCAAGCAATATGAAGATAAAATCCGTAAAGAAATTGAGCCGTTTACAGATGTACCAATTATTTTCGTTTCGGCTCTTACGAAACAACGACTTTTAAAAGCTCTTGAAACTGCTGTTCAGGTGTTTGAAAACCGTAAACAACGTATTGCGACATCAAAACTAAATGATTTGATGTTGAAACTTATCGAAAATTATCCTCCACCGGCTTTGAAAGGGAAATACATCAAGATTAAGTATTGTATGCAATTACCGACTCCAACACCGCAGTTTGTGTTTTTTGCCAACTTACCGCAATACGTAAAAGACCCTTATAAGCGATTTTTGGAGAACAAACTCAGAGAACACTACGATTTTTCTGGAGTCCCAATCGATATTTATATTAGAGAGAAATAACCTAAACATGCTCAGAAGAATTCAGATTATAGCGCTGTTTTTCTTTTCTGTTTTCGGATTTTCTCAGAAAGCAGAACTTAAATTCATAAGTGCTATAACTGTTGAAGCTGATTTGTATTTTGGTAAAGATGCTTTGGGCTATGATTATTTTGCTAAAAATAACGTACTCTATAAGCAAAAAAACTCCGAAAAGTGGGAATATAAAAACTTGTCTTTAGGTAAGATAACTTCAGTTGATTTGATAAATCCGCTCAAAATTTTGATATTTTACCGAGATTTTAATTCGGTGGTTTTGCTTGATAATCAGCTCTCTGAAATCTCAAAAATCAATTTTTCAGATTTTGATATAGTAGCTCAAACCTGCTCGATGGCTTCAAAAAACAGGTTTTGGGTTTATGATAATCTCACTAGTAGTTTGTTTTTGGTTGATTACCTCAACAAGAAAAAAACAACTGTGAATCAGCCCTTCAGAAGTGACTTCAAGTATTGGAAGTCAGACTACAATTATTGGTTCAGAATTTCTGAAGAAAATGAACTGTATAGCTATGATAATTACGGAAATGTTATTTCACATGGCAATATTCCGGAATTTAATAAAATATTAATTGGTGAAAATCGGGAAATATTTTTGAGTTTAAATGATAATTTATACTTTTACCAAAGTCTGAAAGGAGAACCTCAAGAGTTCTCTTTACCAGAAAAAGTATTTGATAGTTTCGATTACAAAAACCGAAATTTATCTATTTTTACCAATAAAACAATCCAAAATTACCAACTAATACTACCATAATGCACATTGCTATAGCAGGAAACATCGGAGCAGGAAAAACCACACTCACTAGGCTTTTAGCTAAACACTTCCGATGGGAACCTCATTTTGAAGACGTGGTTGATAATCCGTATTTAGACGATTTTTATCACCAAATGGAAAGGTGGAGTTTTAACCTGCAAATCTATTTCTTGAACAGTCGTTTTCGTCAGATTCTTCAAATCAGACAAAGCGGAAAGAAAATCATTCAAGACAGGACCATTTATGAAGATGCTCATATTTTTGCACCCAACCTACATGATATGGGGCTGATGACCAATAGAGATTTTCACAATTACACTTCTCTGTTTGAACTTATGGAAACTATGGTGCAAGCTCCGGATTTACTCATTTATCTAAAGAGTTCTGTTCCGAATTTGGTAGGTCAAATTCACAAAAGAGGTAGAGATTATGAGAATTCTATTTCGATTGATTATTTGTCACGTCTGAACGAACGTTATGAGGACTGGATTAAAAACTACAACAAAGGAAAACTTCTTATTATTGATGTAGATAACATCAATTTTGTTGATAATCCTGAAGATTTAGGTAACATCATCAACAAAATTGATGCAGAAATTAATGGACTGTTTTAAATAGCCTCTACTTTAATATCGTTGTCTTTTAGCATGTCTTTCAACATGTTTTCGATTCCGCTTTTCAACGTAAATGTTGAAGACGGGCATCCGCTACAAGCTCCTTGAAGGATTACTTTTACTCGTTTTTCAACCGGATCAAAAGATTCGAAAGCGATGTTTCCTCCATCTGAAGCTACAGCCGGTTTCACGTATTCTTCTAAGATATTGATGATTTGTTGCGAAGTCGTATCTAAACTCTCAAACTGCTCGTCAGAAATTTGAGTTTTTTGTTGAGTCGGGTTGTGTTTACTCTCATCAAAAACGGATTTTCCTTGCTCGATAAATTCTTTGATAAAAGAGCGAAGTTCCATCGCTGCTTCGTCCCATTCTTTGATGTTGTATTTGGTGATAGAAACGTAATTCTCGTCTAAGAAAACTTCTTTTACGAAAGGGAACTGAAAAAGTTCAGTAGCCAAATCTGAGGCTTGAGCTTCTTCGATATTTTTGAATTCAACAGAGTTTTTAACCAGAGGTTTGTTGGTCACAAACTTCATCACTGAAGGATTCGGAGTGCTTTCTGCATACACTGAAACCGGAATCTTTTTCTTTTCGGGTTGTGGTGCAATAATTGGCAGTCCTGAATTTATAAAATCACTGATTTGGTTCGCAACTTCTTCTTGAACATCGCTCCATTCAACAATATTATATCGTTCTACAGCAATAAAATTTCCCGAGATAAAAACCGTTTTTACAAAAGGAAAATAAAATAATTTTTGAGCCAAAGCAGAGGGTTTTGCTTCGTCTATATTTTTAAATTCGTGGCTTTCTTTAGTGATAAATTCGGGTAGTTCAAACTTTATAATGTTCGGATTCTGAGTAGGTTTAATCGCTATTTGAGACATGTTGTTTGGTTTTTTTTACAAAGATATTAAGTTATTTTTTAAATTTGTTTATATTTGGAGATTCTTAACGAATTGCTTCGCTGAGAAAATTATTAATAAAAAACGACTGAACCAACCAAATTAATTATATAGTATAAAAAAGGAGAAATTTTATGAAAAAAATTACTTTAATATTACTTTTGTTTTTGTTTGCACAAGGGTTTTCGCAAACAGCAAATATCGTTACTACGAAAACAGCTACAACTCCCACTTATACTTACTATGGTATAAATAATGTGCAAAGCATTACTTATTATCTTCAAGTAGGGAATAATGGAGGAGTTACAGCTGAAAACGTAGAAGTACAAACTACCTTACCAGATGGAGTTGTTCCTTCTGCTGTATCATGGTCAGGTAATGGAACTTTTGGAACCGGAAGTATAGAAGATGTTATAGCAGTATTAGAGCCGGGTGAAATAATCACCTATCAAATTACAGCTCCTATAAATGCCGGATTTAATCCCTCTCATATTTTAACTTCTGCGAATGTTACAATAACAGTAGAGGAGGATGAAGATGAAGATGAGGAAATAGATGTAACCTACTTACTTACAAATTGGGCATATATACCGGGGAATGATTTTGTTTACACAATTACAGTGTCAAACAATGGTCCTGATGATGCTGAAAATGTGCAAATTACAGATTTAATTTCAAATATTCCTAATATTGATATAAGTGAGGTTACTTGGGAAGGAAGTAACGGAACCTCTGGAACAGGAGATCTTGTCGATACTGTTGCGGTATTGGAATTTGGAGAAACAATAACTTATACTGTTGTGGTTCCTATTCCTGAGGATTATGATCCAACGGCAACAATTATTAATACTGTTGAGGTGACTTCTGACACTTCAAATGATAATAATGTTTGTTTAGGGTGCACTAATTACGCTGCTCCTATGCCTTTGGCAAACCTTAGTATTTTAAAAGATGCTCTAACAAACTGCTATTTAAAAGATGAGTGGGTAGTGTATGAAATTATTGTGACCAATGCGGGTCCAAGTACTGCCTATGATGTAGTAATACACGATCCTATAGCCCCACTATATTCGACATATGGGATTACATATTACAATATGACATGGGAAGGAACTAACGGAAGTGCTGGAACAGGTACATTAAATAACACGATTGATGCCCTAAATGTTGGCGAAACAGTAATATATACTTTGAATATCCGTATTCCGGAAACTATAGATACCACTCTTAATTTAACTAATAGAGTGTATGTGTCAAGTAGTACTCCAGATCCTTTGCCAGTACTTAATAATAACCCTAATAATGGGTTTGGTCAACAAATGGCTGTGGCAAGCATAACACCTTGCCCTAACTATGTTACGATAACTAATAATGAATATACAGCAGAAGAGTTGGTTACAGATGTGTTGGTAGGTATGGATTGTGCATTGATTGAAAATATCACGTCTCAGGGTTATCCTGCCGGAATGGGTTATTTTCATGCTAATAATTCTGATTTTCCGTTAAAAGAAGGTGTAGTGTTACGTTGTGGACCTGTGTTGAATACAGCAGGACCTTTCACTACGGGAGGTGGTGACGGTGTAGCTTCCGGAATGGGAGATGCTCAACTTCAAGCTATCAGTGCCGCTAACGGACAGCCTAATTCCGTAAACGATGTAACTTTTCTACAGTTTGACTTTACTCCGATTAACGATCAAATGAGTTTTAACTTCGTGTTTGCCTCTAATGAGTATGCATCCGGGTTTCAGTGTACTTTTGCGGATGTATTTGCGTTTATCTTAACAGACCTTACTACTGGAGTTGAAACCAACATAGCACTTGTGCCCGATACAACTATACCTGTTTCAGTTACTACTATTAGAAATGGTCTTCATGGTTGTGCGGCTGTTAATGAAGAATATTATGATCAATCAAATGTAGCCGGAGACCCAATAAATATGCGCGGTAATACGGTGAGTCTGGTAGCTCAATCTCCGGTTATACCATGTAGGCAATATCGTATTAAACTAGCCATTGGAGATTATCAAGATACTACATTAGATTCTGCCGTTTTTCTTGAAGCTGGTAGTTTTGATATAGGGAGCCTTGATTTAGGGAATGATTACTTGATTGAACAAGGAACCGCTCTTTGTCCTACAGATACAATATTATTACAATCAGGATTAGACGAAATTGATGGTGTATGTGATATTGTCTATAATTATCAGTGGTATTATAATGGAGAGCCTATTCCGGGAGCTACAGATCCTACTTATGAGGTTCCTGAAGGTCAAGAAGGGCTCTATGAATTGTATACAAATATCCAGATATTAGGAGAAGATGTAGATGTAGAGTGCGATCTTAATCCGGGTAGTGTAATCGTGCAGTTCTATCCTGAACTCCCTGCAGGAGAACCAGAAGATTTAGAATCTTGTAATGGTATCTTTGATCTTACAGATGTTTATGATGATATTTATGGAAGTGAACTTACAGAAGGAGATGTAGAAATCACTTTCCACCTCAATATGGAAGACCTTGAAAACTGGATGAATTTAGAGTGGGTTGACCCATATCCTTCACTTAATGCATACACAGCTTTGTCAAATCCGCAAACCATTTATGTAAGGGTACAAGATTTTAATAGTGATTGTTTTGTGATAAGGTCGTTTGATTTGATCACCGTAGGATGTGATTTTGAAGCTCCAGAAGACATAGAAATTTGTGATAATGATAAAGACGGGGTTGAATCAATTGATCTTTCTGAATTTATAGAAGATCTTTTAGAAGGTTTTGATAATCATAGTGTAACTTTTCACGAAACAGAAGAAGGAGCAGAAAGCCCACAAGCGGCTACTTATACAGTTCAAATAATTAATAATGGAACTGCTGATGGAGATTCTGTTGCTGTCGGAATTAATTTTCCTGGATATTTTGATCAAGGAACTATTAGCTGGACAAATTCTATAGGAGGAAGTGGAACGGGCGATGTGGCAGAAACTATAGTAGTTGGAGCAGGGCAAACCGTAGAATATTCATTTATCACTTCTATCCCTGAAGGATTCAGTCCATTAGATACTCCTATAGTTACAGCTACAGATAATATCAATTTAGACTCTTCTTTAGTTGCAGGAGAAATAGAAACAGATATAGATACTGGTATTTCAACAATTGTTTATACTATTACAGTAACAAATACTGGAATTGGAGGAACTAGTGGAGCTTCAATAGAAGCTATTCTTCCTGCTGATTTTGATTTAGATCTTGCTTCATGGACCAATAGCCTTGGAATGTCTGGGGGTGGAAATGTATCCAGTATTGTTCCAATAGGTTCTGGAGAAACAGTTACTTATGAATGGACTGTTACACTTCCTGACCCTTATGATCCTTCAGACATACCTACTGTTACTGTAGATGATAATGTAGATATTAATTCATCTTCAACATTAGATGATGTACCGGAATTTATAGATATAACTAATCCTTATGAAGTTCCTACTGGTACTACTGTTACCATTTGGATTCGTTTAGAAGATAATGATAATACATCGTTGTATGATACAGACAGCTTTACTGTTACTGTCTTTGCATCTCCGGATATTGATTTTATAGAAGGTACGGTTTTAGAGCTTTGCGATGACGATACAGACGAAGTAGCAATCTTCGATTTAACTACTGTTGGAAGTACTATTACAGATACTATACCTGATTTGGTTATTTCATACTATACTTCTGAAACC
>JBEBUB010000009.1:0-30045 GCA_040393445.1 Flavobacterium beibuense | reverse complement strand
CCAGTTTCCTGTTATAATAGCATATCAAGCTACGGAGTATGCCACGACACTCAAAAATGTGGTTTCCTCACTAGCAGAATGGGGAGAGAACCATAGAAAAAAGATTACGGCTAATTAGATAATTTGGAAATGTGATAATTTGGAAATTGAATGTTTAACCTATAAAATCATATTGTCATGAAAAATTGTATTGCTTTAGTATGCTGTTTGATACTAATGAGTTATAAGACTGACTCGGTTGACAGCAAAGCGAACCTTTATCAAGGTTGGCATCTGACCAGTACGCAATTTCATCCTCATTTGGAGCTAACCTATGTGCCTACGATAAAGTTTGGAGATAGTTATGGCTATTGGTTTAAAAAAGACGAAACGGTTATCGTTTCTAGAGCTGTGAGTAGTTATCAAGTTTTAAATAGAATTCCGACTCAATTTGAACAAGTAGAAGGCAAATGGAATTTTGAACAAGATTCTGTTATTTCGATTATTTATACCAGCAATAATCGAACTTATGAGGAGCAACTAATCGTCACCAAATTAGACTCTCAAGAGCTTGTGGTGAAGCCTAGTTATGTTAGCAAATAAAAAATATACTCATTTTTTTATAACTTTATCAAAATTCAACAGCATATGGGATTCGACTTTTTTAAATCTACTAAAAAACAGAATCAAAAATCTGTTCAAACCAGTATAGGTACATTTACTTATGTTGAGTTTGACGGAACTAAAAATTACAAAGGCATGACAGAGTCAGCTATTGGTAATCAGATAGAAGTTTTATTTCCGATAAATGATACAGAGATTTCTGATTATCAAATAGAATACTTAAAAACATAGAATCTAATTGGAGTGATATAAAAGAACAATTTAAAACACAGCAACCTCAAATTGATATAGAAAATTTATAGAGTGACTAGTCTTTTGATTCCTGACAACAATCATAAGTTTTATGATATGGATGCAGAAATAGTTATTCAAAAGAAATCAGCAACAATATCGATTATTCTCAGTGATTTGAGTATTGAAGAAATAATTGAAATAGGATGAACAATATCTATGAACCGGAATTTGTAAAACAATTATTTAACCAAATGTCTAGTTCGTATGAAAGGATGAACTATATCACATCATTTGGTTTTTCTATCAGATGGCGGAAACAATTTTTAAAGAAACTTGGCAAATCACACGAAAACTTACACGTAATTGATTTGTTGTCAGGGCTAGGGGAGAACTGGAAATTTTTAAAACAGAACTTTCCGAATGCTGAATTTTATGCTCTTGATTTTTCAGAGAATATGATTCGTCAATCTCAAGGCAAAGCCCACCATGTTTTCAAAAACAGGTTACATCTTCTTTGTGATAATATATTGGAAAACAAATTGGAATCTAATCAATTTGATGTGATTTCTTGTGCTTACGGACTCAAAACTTTTAACGAAGAACAATTACATAGGTTAGCTAAAGAAGTACACCGAATCTTAAAACCAACGGAAAGTTTAGTTTTGTAGAAGTCTCTAAACCCAAAAACAAATTACTACTTTATTGCTTTGGCTTTTATTTAGGAAAAATAATCCCTATACTTGGTAAATTATTTTTAGGCAACTCGGAAGATTACAAAATGCTTTGGGTCTATATGAATCAATTTGAGAATTCAGAGAAAGTAAAACAAATATTTGAAAGCTATAATCTGAAAGTCAACCTAGATACATATTTCGGAGGTTGTGCCACAGGAATTAGTGGCGAAAAGAAATAAATTAACCTATACATAAACCCTCCCAACCATGAAAAACCTATTTTATACATTCTGTCTGAGTTTGTTTATGGTGGGATGCTATAACTCCAAACGGAATTTTACCCTACAAAAAGCCATTTTAACGGATACGGTTGCTGTAGAAGATGTAGAGATATATTATGATACGCTTATTAAAACTAGCGAACCTTTTGAATTTAACGAGTTATTCTGCTTTTGGGAACATACTCTTATCATAGCAGATTATGGTGTTTCTGAATTGTTTCTAAAACTCAAAGAGCAACCTAGTCAAAGAATAATTTTAGAAGATAACACTAACGTAAGATATCCGGAAGACTTCGACTACAAGGCAGAAGATTATTTTGATATCATAAACAATAGATATTTTGAAGATGTAAATTTTGATGGCTATAAAGACTTTGTGATTTACAGTCATGGAAGTATGCCTATGACAAGCATGACAAACATTACTATATTTGATAAACAGACCCATACTTTTAATACAGAAACAGATACGTTAGGCTGGTATTTGTCTGACAATAGTATTGAAGTAATAGATCCTTACAACAGAACACTAACAACCAGTAGTTTTGATTGGGAGAAGATGTATATGAGAATACATCATTTCGATAAGGAAGGAAACGTCAAATTCTCTGAAAACTCCTCAGAAGAATATTATGAACCTGAAAGAGGCATTCCCAAGATGATTGTTACGTATGCAAAAATAGTAAACGGCAAAGAAGTCGAAACTAGAATTGATACTTTGAATATTAGTGAAGAATAGTAGATATACCATTTATGAAAAAAACCATCCTACTGATTATTGCTTTTTTATTTCCGTTTATTAGTAATTGTCAAACCATAAAAGAATCTCCTTTTAATCTAGATTTTGAACAAATCGAAAATGATCTTCCTTTAACTTGGCAGCTATTCGGTAGTCAGGATTTTAAGGTTTATATGGATTCAACTAACGTAAAGAATGGTTCATCTTCGGTTGTGATTGAGAACACAGACAGTGAGCCGGACTTTAAAGCCTTGGCTCTGTATCTACCTAATTATATAGGAAAAAATATTCGCCTAACGGCTTATATAAAGACAGAAAACGTGACTGACGGTTATGCAGGATTATTTGTTCGAATAGATCCTGATATACAATTTTATAATATGTATAATAGAGGCGTAATCGGCACAACAGATTGGCAAGAATATGAAATTACTTTACCGCTAACTCCCAATAAATCTAAGAGAATTTTAGTAGGAGGTTTGTTATCAGGCAAAGGGAAAGTGTGGTTTGATAACTTTAAAGTCACTATAGACGGTAAAGATATCAATAAGAAAGAGATTGAAATTTACGTTCCAGATTTATTTCCTGCAGAGAATGACAAAGAATTTGATAATGGTTCTACTATTGTTTTTCCTGAACTTACAAACCAAATGGTTGATAATCTGGAATTGCTCGGCAAGGTTTGGGGCTTTGTGAAATATCACCATCCTGAAGTAGCCAAAGGCAATTATAATTGGGATTATGAGTTGTTTCGTATGTTGCCCGAATATTTGCAGACTACATCCAAAGAACAAAGAGATAAAGTTCTCACGACTTGGATAGCTAAATATGGAAAACTATCGGTTTGTAAAAAATGTAAACCTACTCCAAAGGATGCCTACATCAAACCTGATTTATCTTGGATTGAAAACTTAGATGCCTCCACAGATTTGAAAAAAAACCTCAAAGAGCTTTATGACAAACGAAATCAAGAGGAACATTTCTACATTTCGCTTTTTCCGAATGTCGGAAATCCTCATTTCACGCATGAAAATCCTTATGATAATATGCCTTATCCGGATGCAGGTTTCAGGTTGTTGTCGCTTTATAGGTTATGGAGTGCTGTAGAATATTTTTTTCCAAATAAATACATTACCGACAAAAATTGGAGTACGGTTCTAAGAGAATATATTCCTGAATTTCTCAATGCTTCTGATGAATTGCAATATGAGTTAGCCGCTGTTAGAGTGATTGGCGAAATCAATGATACGCATGCTAATATATGGGCAGGAGGCGATAAAATAAAAGAGTGGAGAGGAAACAATTTTGCTCCTTTCCAAGTAAGGTTTATTGAAAATAAGTTTGTGGTGGCAGATTACTTTGATGAAGAACTTTGTAAAAACATCGGACTCAAAAAAGGAGATATCATTACTCACATTAACGGAAAATCTGTGGAATCAATTATAGATAGTGTGAAAATGTATTATCCGGTCTCAAACGAGGCCTCAAGGTTTAGAGAAATTGCTGTTGATTTGCTGCGGTCACCTGAGAAAACTATACGTTTACACTACCTTTCAGACAACGAGTCTCATGAAAAAGAGATTAGTTTGTATGACAGAGAGACACTAAAGATTTTTAGATACAGAGTGAACAATGATGAAAAATGCTACAAACTATTAGACGGAAACATTGGCTACGTCACTTTAGGTAATATTCAATCTAAAGACATTCCGGAAATCAAAGAATTGTTTAAGGATACAAAAGGAATCATCATTGACATCAGAAATTATCCGACTACGTTTGTTCCGTTTGTGTTGGGGTCATATTTTGTAACCAAACCGACTGCGTTTGTGAAGTTCACTCAAAGTAATCCAAACAATCCGGGAGAGTTTACTTTTAGAGAAGGTGACAAAATTAGATCTAGTAGAAACAAATATAAAGGAAAGTTGGCAGTGTTAGTAAATGAGAATTCTCAAAGCCAATCTGAATACACGGCCATGGCTTTTAGAGCAGCAAAAGGAACGATTATAGGAAGTACTACAGCCGGAGCAGACGGAAATGTTTCAACGATTCTACTTCCGGGAGGTTTAAGTACTGTTATTTCAGGTATTGGAGTCTATTATCCGGATGGTGTAAACACTCAACGTACAGGGATTGTTCCTGATATTTATATCGAACCAACTATTGAGGGTATAAAAAACGGTAGAGATGAAGTATTGGAAAAAGCTATTGAAGTAATAAACCAATAAACTAAATCTATGAAAAACATCGGAATTATTAGTTGTGGTTGGCTTGGGCTTCATTTGGCAGAGTATCTATCAGGTTTTTATAACATCTATACAACCACAAGGTCTGAAGGCAAAAAAGAACAACTAAGCTCCCAAGGTTTTGAGGTTTCTGTAGTCGATTTTTCTACAGAAGTAGGAGTGTGGGCACACTTAACAAAGCTCGATGCAATTATTATTACGGTTCCGTTTGCTAAAAGAGAAAGTGTGGAGGTGCTATTACAACGCTTTGAAAACATCCTTCAATTCCTCAAAGGCTATGACAAGCTGTTATTCCTGATGAGCTCAATCGGGATTTATCCGGAAACAGAAAATGAGGTTTCTGAAAATACTTTCACGGATGAAGAGTTACAACCCAATCTCATTCAAGTCGAAAACTTTATGAAAGAGTATTTTTCACAACTGAATATCTTACGGTTGGGTGGTTTGATGGGCAAAAACCGAGTCTTTAGCAATTATAACCCTCAACCCACTGAGCAACGAGTAAATCACGTTCACTACGAAGATATATGCCTTATCATAGAGCAAATGATACAGAAGAATTGTTCCGCTAAACTCTATAATGTAGTAGCTCCTGAGCATCCAACAAAAAGAGAAATTATTCAATATCAAAAAGGAATTTCTACTTATGAAGTCGTTACAGAAGAGCCTTTTGGTAAAATCATACTTTCTGATTTATTGCAAAATGAATTGGATTATAAGTTCAAGAATCCGAATCCGGTAAGGTTTGAGTAATGCATAAAAAATGAGCCGGTCTACAAGACCAGCCCATCTCTACCTCATTAACTATCTAATATATGAGGATTTAATTATTTTGAATCAGTATCATGTCTGAAGACATAAAACCTCCTAGATAGATATCTGCTTTACCATCGTGGTTAAAATCTTGTGCCAGTATGGCGATGTAATTCCCTAAAAATGAAAGTCCGCTTAACACATTTTCGTCAAGAATAAATTTTCCGCTCCCGTTATTGATAAAAACACTTGGTTTTACTTTACCTCCGTGAGCTAGGATAAGGTCAAGGTGACCGTCGTGGTTAACGTCTAGGGGTAAAGCATCCAGCGTGCTGAGGTCTTGAGCTGGCAGATGCGTTTCGGTAACGTCTGTAAAGTTGCCATTACCATTGTTTAGATACAGTTTATCTTGGTTGTTTTTAGTATCGTCATAAGCCACATTGCATAGGAAGATGTCTGGGTTATTGTCTTTGTTTACGTCTATGATGATTACTTTTCGGGTTTCGATATTCGCACTACTAGGCAATCTGTTTGCTGTTTCGTTACTAAAGAAGCCTTTACCTTGGTTTATCCACAATTGATTTCCGCTTTCGTTACCCATAATGATGTCTATATCTCCGTCATTATCTACATCAACTAGAGCAATATCTTGAGTCGTAGTATCTTCGTCTATAGGCAATCTGCTTTGGGTTTCATCGGTAAAGTTACCTTTACCGTCATTGATAAAGAGTCGACTTTGCCCTTGATTGCCGAAAATCAAGTCTATAGCTCCATCACCATTAAAGTCGTACGCCTGAGCAGCATTCGAGATAAACTGTGGGAATTTATTTTTTACTTCTTCAAACTTTCCATTTCCTTTATTTAGGTAAAACTCATGGTTCATATCGTCTTCTGCAGCAAAGACTAAATCAAGCCAACCATCGTTATTGAAATCAGCAATAGCAATATCTTCAGAATCATAAGTATTGTTTGAAAGTTTCATCGCATGGTTGTCGTAATATTTTCCGTCTTTGGTTCCCCACAAAATAGCATTCGGAGCCCATTCTACAGCCAAGACGATGTCTAAATATCCGTCTTTGTTTAAATCGGCGGTTTGCACATCCATTGAGCGTAAATAAATAGCATGACTGCTAATTCTATCTTTGTCGTAATTAAAATTTTGAGCTACAGCTGCTTGAGTAATCAAGCCGGTCAGCATAAGGTAAATAGTTTTTTTCATAGAGTAAGGAGTTAAGGATTAAGGATTAAGGATTAAGGATTAAGGATTAAGGATTAAGGATTAAGGATTAAGGATTATTATCCTCATTAGACCGAAATAGCCCTATTTTTGTTACTGCTACAGATGATAAATAATTGTTAAACCACTCTTAAAGTAAAAAGAGACGACAAGCCTAAGCTCATCGTCTCTTTTAAAATTATACGGGAAACTTTTTACAGCATAAACCCGAATATGTATAAAATGATTCCGGTGATGGAAGTGAGATACATACCCCAAACCCCGATTCTTCCCCAGAACTTATGTCTTTTGCTAAACGCATTCGGTCTTGGGTTTCTGTCGAATTTTATCAGCGAAAAAATAATGAGTAGAATCCAAGTCAGTGATGTCAGTATCGAAAGTGCTGTATGGAAATAAATGGTGAAGTTCAGGAAAAACGTGTCTTCAAAACTCGAACCTTTTACCATTTCAAAAATACCTCCGTTTTGTTTCATGTCATATTCAAACAAGAGCACCACAAAGAACAACACCAAAAACATGATGACTTGTATCTTTTTGTGAGTCGAAAAATCTCTGTCATGTTTTACTTTTTTGATGGAATACCACAATAGCGGTAAGATAACAGCCATAGAAATCACCACGATATCCATAAGCACATCACCACGGGCTCCTAAAAAGCTAGGCGGAAAATTCAGATTCATAATTTTATTGAATAAAGGTTAAGTGAGGGTAAATATATAAATTATCCGTAAAAAAGCTTACTCTTTTGCTATATAATGTTGCTTAAATATTCCCAATTTTAATGAAAAACATTCACGGCTACAATCAGAATTGCTAGCCCAACAAGTAGCGTGAGTTTTCCTAGTGGTTCAATCTTTTTGAGTTGCTCTTCAGCATTTCCTTGATGAGCTTTTTGAGTTCCTCGAGAAATAAGCGTAATTAAAACAATCAGAAATGCTACTAAAACTAGCTTTACGATAAGTAACGGATTTTCTCCTATCGAGGGCCAATAGGGAAGAATCAAATAAATACCCGATACGAGTAATAAAAAGATTCCGATATGCCCCATTTTGCTAAGCACCATGGCATTGAGCCGGAATTTTGTAGCTTCTTCCTCATTCATTTTGGCAGTGGCTGCACCCAAAAAAGCATGCGCAAAACTAGTTCCTAGGCCCATTACCAGACCCAAGAAATGTACTATTAACATAATGTCTCTCATAGATTTATAAGTTTAAGGGTTAGTATTTTTATTTTATTGCGGTCACTATGGTGTGTATGTCAAATGTTGTATCTGAGGTTTTGTATTTTACTTTAAAGGTTTTGATGTTCTTAAATTTCAGGTTTAATAATTTTGATGTAAGCACTTCTAAATCATGATAATAAAAATAAACCCTTCCGCCAATTCCGGTTTTAAAATCAGACGCTTCAGGGTTGCCCTCAACGAAGCTTAAATAAAGTAGTCCGTTTTGGTTTAATAGGTTATAGGAAGTAGCAATGAGCTCACTACTTTCTGCTTGAGATAAATAGGGGAGGCAGAACCCACCAATGATGCCATCATAGCCTTTTTCTAGTGTATGTATTGCTCTACAATCCATAACGGCGAAGCTTGCCGTTGGGTTGTTTTGTTGGGCAAGCGCTATCATATTTTGGGCAATATCAATCCCTAAAATAGTAAAATCTGGTCTCTTAGATAAAAGGTATTTGGTAATGTTTCCCGGACCGCAACCTATTTCTAAGAGCTTGGCTTTGGGTTTTGAAATCGTCTGGCAAACGTAATCATAAGTAGCATCATACAAGTCTAAATCCATAAACTTGTCTTGGTATAAGGAAGCTAGCTTGTTCCATGTTTCAAAAGTCTCTTTATATCTATCCATAAACATCTTTTAAAGGCTTAAAAATTAAGTCTATACAATACTACAAATTAATTTTTAGTTAATAAAATCTTGTTAAAAAATAGTATTGACCAAGTGCCCCTTGACAACTTTGTCATTTCGAGCGTAGCGTAGCGAAGTCGAGAAATCTTTTAAAAATTACTAAACAAAAAAGGAGAAACCTTAAAGTTTCTCCTCTATTTATCTATGTCTATTAGATTTTTATTTTGGTGGTGGTATCAGATATTGTATGCTTTCAGGCCCTTTCAATATAGCTATTAAGATACCTATGATGATACCTAGTATGATAAGTGCAATATAACCTATTATCATTAATCCTAACATAAGAAACATTTTCCCAATAATACTTTTTAGAGATTTCTCAGCATAAAAACCTTTATAAAACCATACTAAAACTATAGGCATTAATACTAATGTCGAGAGAATTGACAAAGACATTAAAGCTTCAGGGTTATATTTAATGAAATACATAGCCGGAAATACGATGACCATGGTCAGTAGCGTATAAAATGAAAGCACATAAGCATTCATGATGATATGCTCATAATAATTGTGTCCCCATTTTCGAAAGGTAATTTTTGTAATAATTGCAATCAAAGGAATAAACAAGAGCATCACTAAAGAATTATAACTCGAAACAAAAGAGATATAATCGTTCATAAATTGTGAATTCATGTTTTCTTGAGAATACATCTCACTCATGGCTTCTTTAAGCCCAATAACTTTGTAAGAAATAAAAGAAGAAATACCACTCAAGACAAAAACCAATAGAATGGGCTTATAGTGGTTTACCCTTTTTCCATCTATAAATTCTCTGGCTGTTTTTCCGGGGTTTTTGATAATTTTTTTTACGGAATACAAGAATCCTTTGTTAGTATGCAATACGGAATATTGCACTTCTTCCCAAATATATTTCTTATCAATTCGCTTGTATTTTTTCTGTCCGCAGTGAGAGCAGAAATTCGCTATAATAACCTCATTACAGTTTGAGCAGTAGTGTTCCATTTTATGTAAGGTTTCGTTATTTTGTTCAAAGTGCTTGATTTACTAATATTCAATTAGTTTTGCGGAATCCCTTATATAGCAGACTCAGTCAAAGGACAAGCGGTGAACATTTCGTAAATGTAATAAAAAATCGATACGAAATAGACTTTGATAAAAAAGATGCAAAAAAATGTAATTCCGTTAGTAGGGAAGCCTTAAATCTACTTTTGGGTTTTAGTTTATTCTTTAAAAACAATAAACTTTTTCATTAACTCATCGAGGTCGTCATTGGTTTTGGGTTCTTTGATAAAGCTTACATTCAAAAACACAAACTGATTATTGATGATACCACAACCAAGAATGATATAACTCCTATTGTCTAACACATATTGCTTTCCGGTAAATTCTGAACCCGATGATATAAACGTAATTTCTTTTGCTTCAGTGAGCGGAAGTTGACTTTCAAACTCACTAATAAGTTGCTCACTCATATCGTCATTATCGCCCATATCAGGAAGAGAAAACCAACTAGCTCTAAATTTATTTCCTGAAATATCCTTTTTGGTTGTTGAAGTATAGCCTTCTGGAATTTCGATAATGCTGCCTGCGTAATCTACAGCAGTATGTTTTTCATCTTGCGCAAAGCAAACTGAAGAGAGCAAAACCAGTATAAATACAATTTTTAGCTTCATATTTCATTTGTTTTTAGGTGATTATCTGAAAATTTAGTTTTTAATGGCACAAACATACGTCCAACCTATAAAAAGAATTTGTAACGGAACTCTAAACCATAGATAGGAGAGTCCGTTTCCGTCAAAAGTTGCTTTTTGATAGTCAATTTGTTTGATAGCTGCATAAATATTGGCAGGAAGTATTAGTATAAAAAACACAATCAACAACCATGCTGTAACGATTTTTAGTTTCGGGATAAATAAACCAATAGCGGCTGCTATTTCGATTATTCCGGTTAAGTAAACTACTTCGGTTTTAAAAGGAATAAAATCGGGCAACATCATGGTCATCCCTTCTGTAAAAGCAAAATGACCTATAGCCGTAAAGAGTAACATGACAGACATAGCAATTCGCCCTGATAGCGCAAATTCAAAATTCTTATGAACAAATTTCGTTGCCAAAAGCGAAATGACAAATACGGAAAGTAATACTATTAAAGGTTTCATTTTCAATTCTTGTTTAGGGTTTCAACATCCATACAATAGCTTTTTCTTTTGTAGCCCTAAAAATAGTATGGTGTTTTTCGTTTGGTTCGTCTGAATATTTCCATGTCAGATTTATAGGATTTTCGGCTTCTAAGATTTGAGCCAATTCTTGTGTATATGTGGCAATATCTTCTGCATCAGACCCGGCAAACCAAAGTCTTTTTTCCGTTGAAGGAAGTTTTGCTAAATGTTCTTTTGCAGTTCTAACTAAATAATGATTGTTCCACCAAAGCGAAGGGTCAAAAGCAATGTAATGGTCAAACATGTCGGGACTAAGAAAGAAGGTTTCCATAACGAAGAGCCCTGCTAGTGATTCTCCTATAATGCTTTTCTCTAGGGTTGTTCTGTAGCGTTTGTCAATTTCCAGGAAAAGTTCCTCTTTGATAAAAGCTCTGAACTTGTCTGACCCACCCACAATCGGAGCAACCTCTTTATCAGTATCAACCTTGGTAAACCCGGTTAAATCTCGTCTTCTTTGAGTGTTTTCGATACCTACCAATATAACGGGTTTGATTTTTTTCTCTTGAATAAGCTTTGCCAAGGTGTTGGCTATATGAGGAAAATCTTCTTTGATGCCTCCGTCTGCCATATACATAACAGGCAAAGAGTCTGCAGATGTTTTGTAATCTTCGGGTGTCCAAACATTGATAACCCTCTCTTCATCCACAAGTTGAGAGGTAATAGTGAAAGTCTCGTGTTCAGGAATTGGGTCATTAGGAGGTATAGACTTAGAGCAACTTACGATAAAAATACCGATCAACAAAAGGCAATACATGTTTTTCATAGTTGTGTTTTTTTTTGAAACCTAACCCACCAACAACCCAAAATTATACGAAGTAAATATAAAAAAATATTTAACAGTACAGAACACCTTATTAATCAATCGCTATCGCCTCACCATCTTCCGGAATAAAAACTTTATTTGTGAGACCTTGTTTGGTGAGTATATCTCTTAGTTCTCTACGAGTTAAAGGACAGTGGTTTATTGATTCCAAATGGTTGGCAATCACTTTGCCCGGTGAGTTTCGGATGAATTTTACGATATCTTTTACATTCATAATTAGCAGGCCGAAGACATCAAACTGAGCTGCTCCACAGGCTAAAACACTAATATCGGGTTTATACGTATGAATCACTTTCTCTACTGCTTCTGTATATATGGTGTCTGAACTCAAGTAGATAGAGGGTTGATTAGGAAGTTTGATAAAAAAACCGATGACATTTCCCATGAGTTTAGAGACAAAACCGTAACCGTGTTTGGCAGGTATGCCTTCGATAGTGCCGCCTAAAAAAGGTTGCCTCTCCCAATACTTCAAGGCTTGAACAACATTCAGACCTTGTTTTTTGAATGCTTTTTCGTCTTTTATACTGCAAACCACCGGAATGTTTCTTTGAGTTAAGAAACCTACTGCAGCATTGTCTATGTGATCAGGATGTTGATGTGTAATCAAACAATGAGTCACCCTATCGAGTAGGGAGTCAATGTTTTGAGGGAGCGGAACGGTAGGATTTCTTTTGGCTTTATGCCTAAATAAAGTAAAACTGGGCATAAACCCTTGTTTACCTAGCATGGGGTCAACGAGGATAATTTCTTGATTGGTTTCAAGAATGATAGTAGCATTTCTGATTTGATGAATTTTCAACATAGTATAAATATTTTATGCAAATTTCTATCAACCAGCTTTATTGCTCATTGATTCAAATCAAGAAGTGCGTTTCCTGATACGGCTTAATGTTTCCGGGGTTATATTAAGGTAGGAGGCAATATGATATTGAGGGATGAGATGAAGCCATTCCGGTTTATATATAAATAGTTCTTTATAAAGCTCTTCGGGAGTTTTTGTCGTACGGTTGAACTCTAGCATTTCTTTTTGTCGTAGCAACATCTCAAAAGAGGAATCAACAATAGCTTTTCCGCACTCGTACTTTTCCAGCAAATCAAAAAAAGCATTCCGCTCTATCGACAGAACTTGTATATCTGTCAGGCACTCCTGATTTTTTTTGGTAAGTGTGTTCTGGTTAAATGACAGCAAATCTGATATAAACTGGGGCTTTACATAAAAGTTGATATTGATCTCTTTTTCTGAATTCGTATAATATTCTCTAACAATCCCTTTATTGAGAAATCTGAGTTTCTTCTCTGTAGTATCGGCTTTCAGCAGGATACTCCCTTTGTTATAGTGATTGACTTTAAATAACGAAAACAACTCCTCTAGCCCATGTTGGTTTAAAGGGTATTGGGTTTCAAAAAATTTAGAGATTTTAGAATACATAACTTCGTATTTACGTTTTGTTGTTTTATTAGAGTAGGAGAGAACCCATCACTTTTAATTTTCCATTTTCCAATTTCAACATACAGCTAACCCCCCTACAACTGTCTGTCCACTTTCTCCTGTCCACTTTCTCCTAATCACTAATAACCAATAACTATACACGCAATCCCCAACACCGGAAAAATCACAAACGAGAGTAACCCCAACTGTAATGATTGTCTGCATAAAAGATACATTTCCCTTAAGGCTATATCTTCCAGATTTTCGAAATCATGGTTTTTATGAAATAACCCGACCCTTACGATTTTTCGTTTAAAGGCGTATCCATAATCAACAACGTGTTTCTGGAATAAATCGGGCTGTATAGTTTTTAAACGATTACTAAAGTCAATGAGCTTAGCATAATAGTTAAACATAAAAAACGGAAATGTCGATAGCATAAACACCAAGGGTGCATAATTGCTGACTGGTTTCGGAAACACGACCAACCAAATAACACTTACTACAAGTAAGGAACAGAAATAAACTTTATTTTTGGTAGAATGGGTCATTCTTTTGTTCTATTTATATTTGTCATTTCGACTGGAGCAAAGCGAAACGGAGAAATCTTTTACTGTCATTTCGAGCGTAGCAAAGCGTAGTCGAGAAATCTAGGCACTATTGGTTCTTGGCTATAACTAAATTTGCCAATCCAACAATCACACCTCCATCATCATATCCATTAACGTATTTGTGAAAAAGGATAATTACATTTTGGGGTAATTCTATATTTTTATTTTTTATTAGTTCACAAAATGTGTTGTCAATTTTAGCTTCGTCTTCTAATCCGTAAACATCAAGAATCAATAAATCTTTTGTTCGTTTATTAAAAAAGCATTCATAACCTTCTTTTTCAGGATTGGAGTCAATTATAAATGTCGTAATGTCAGCGAGCAAATCCAAATCATCATCAGAGTAATCATATAATGAGTTTTGTTGAGCATCATAAATCTCATTGTTAGTCAATTGTGTAGCACATTGATAATTATAGGAGCTTCTATAGTTTTGCCCACAACCTATTGCGAAAATGGAGAGTAATAGAAGTATAATTATTCCTTTCATGAAGGTTAGTTTGATAAAGTAAACTTAATAAAAAAACAAATACAATATGGAAGCTAAAAAAAAGCAGAGCATCTGTATATGATGACTCCGCTTTTTTTAGTCTTTCTTCTTGCTTCTCTCCTCACATCCCAACACCCAACAACAGACAACCGCTTATTGCCTATTGGCTTTTGGCTAAGTACTATAATTTCGTATTTTCGTACTCCAAACCAACTAAAAAGAACAATGAAAAAACAACTTGACCCAGCCCGAACCCAAGAACTGCTCAACATCTTGCAAACTCGTTTCGAGAAAAACCCTAACCGACACAAAGGCATCAAGTGGGCAGACGTACAAAAACGTTTAGAGGCGAATCCGGCTAAATTATGGTCACTCGACCAAATGGAAGAAACCCAAGGAGAGCCTGATGTGATTGCCTACGACAAAAAAGCAGATGCTTATATCTTTTTCGACTGTGCTGCTGAAACTCCAAAGGGGAGAAGAAGCCTCTGTTATGATACAGAAGCCTTAGAATCCCGTAAAGAACACAAACCCAAAAATAGTGCACTAGCTATGGCCAACGAAATGGGCATCGAAGTGCTAACGGAAGAAGAGTATTTCGGACTGCAAAAGTTAGGTAACTTTGATTTAAAGACGTCAAGCTGGCTCAAAACTCCAAAAGAAGTAAGAGAGCTAGGTGGAGCAATTTTTGGTGACCGCAGATTTGGTAGGGTATTCATCTACCACAACGGAGCCGAATCTTATTATGGGGTTCGTGGCTTTCGTGGGAAACTGGTAGTTTAATATAGCCAATAGGCAATAGGCAAGAGCCAATAGTAGAAAAGTGACTACAATATTATTAGCTCTTGTCTAGTGGCTTTACACTTTTGTCTCTCTAAAACTTACCTCTACAATCAGAATCTCTCTTTATTCTATTCTCTATTCTCTATTTTCTATTCTCTATTTTCTATTCTCTATTTTCTATTCTCTTAACTATTGGCTTTTGGCTAATTCCTTGATTCAACCCAAAACTCAAGACTCCGGACTAATAAATTACTACCTAAATAATAAAATCCAAAGTATGATAAATGTCATATTTTGAATGTTTCTCCCATTATACCTTTGCTCATGTAAAATTAAATGGTATGAGCGTCATTTATATTCTTATCTCTATTAGTATTGTTGTTGCCGTGTTTTTTGTCTTGGCGTTTTTGCGGGCAGTAAAATCAGGGCAATACGACGATGATTACACTCCCTCTGTTCGGATGCTTTTTGATGACGAACTCAAGAAAACGAAAACCAATAATAAAGTTTCTAATATACAATCAGACAAAAACAGTTAAATTATGGAAGTACAGCAGTTTTATTACGACAACAAAATTGTAAAGAAGTTTCTTTACGCATCTATTTTGTTTGGAGTTGTTGGGATGTCAGTGGGGCTCTTGGTGGCTCTCATGTATCTTTTTCCGAACATTACAGAAGGTATTCCGTGGCTGAGCTACGGTAGGCTTCGACCTTTGCATACCAATGCAGTTATCTTTGCCTTTGTAGGTAACGCCATTTTTGCGGGAGTTTACTACTCACTTCAACGTCTGCTCAAAACTAGAATGTATAGTGATGTGCTTAGTAACATCAACTTCTGGGGTTGGCAACTAGTAATCGTGGCTGCTGCCATTTCACTTCCATTAGGCTATACATCTTCAAAAGAATATGCCGAACTTGAATGGCCTATTGATATTGCTATCGCCTTAGTTTGGGTAGTATTCGGTATCAATATGATTGGTACGATTCTCAGAAGAAGAGAAAGACACCTATATGTGGCGATTTGGTTCTATATCGCTACGTTCGTAACCGTTGCTGTGTTGCATATTTTCAACAGTTTGGCTCTTCCTGTGAGTGCTATGAAAAGTTATTCTGTGTATGCAGGAGTGCAAGATGCTTTGGTGCAATGGTGGTATGGTCACAATGCGGTAGCCTTTTTCCTTACGACTCCGTTCTTAGGGTTGATGTATTATTTTGTGCCGAAAGCAGCCAACAGACCGGTATATTCATATAGATTGTCAATCATTCACTTCTGGTCATTAATCTTTATCTATATCTGGGCTGGGCCTCACCACTTGTTATATTCAGCACTTCCGGATTGGGCTCAAAACCTTGGGGTAGTATTCTCTGTAATGCTTATTGCTCCGTCTTGGGGAGGTATGATTAACGGACTTTTAACCCTTCGTGGTGTATGGGATAAAGTACGTACAGAACCGGTATTGAAATTCTTCGTAGTAGCAATTACAGGTTATGGTATGGCAACTTTTGAAGGACCAATGCTTTCGCTTAAAAACGTAAATGCCGTAGCTCACTTTACGGACTGGATCGTAGCTCACGTACACGTTGGAGCATTAGCTTGGAACGGATTCATGACTTTCGGTATGATTTATTGGTTAGTGCCAAGAATGTTCAAAACCGAATTATATTCTAAAAAACTAGCCAACTTCCATTTCTGGATTGGTACACTGGGAATTGTGCTTTATGCAGTGCCTTTATACGTAGCTGGTTTCGTACAACACCAAATGTGGAAAGACTTTAACCCAGACGGAACGCTAAAAAACAACTTTATGCAAACCGTTGAGGCGATCATGCCAATGTATTGGATGAGAGCTATTGGAGGAACGCTTTTCGTAATCGGATTATTAGTGTTGTGTTATAACATTATCAAAACTATCAAACAAGGTCAAGGCGTAGAAGACGAATTGGCAGAAGCTCCGGCTCTTACAAAAATCAAAAGCGGAAGACTTAAAGGAGAGAAATTCCACGGATGGTTAGAACGTAAACCAATTCAGCTTACCATCTTAGCAACTATAGCGATTTTGATTGGTGGTATCATTCAGATTATTCCAACTTTGGTAGTGAAATCAAACATCCCAACTATAACAACCGTAAAACCTTATACTCCGCTTGAGTTAGAAGGACGTGATTTATACATCAGAGAAGGTTGTGTGGGTTGTCACTCTCAAATGATTCGTCCGTTCCGTCACGAAGTAGAGCGTTATAGAAAAGAAGAAGCAGGAGGATATTCTAAATCAGGAGAATATGTATATGATCACCCGTTCTTGTGGGGTTCTAAACGTACAGGACCAGATTTGATGGGAGTTGGAGGTAAGTATAACGACAACTGGCACTTTAACCACATGTGGGATCCGCAATCAACTTCAACAGGTTCGATAATGCCAAGTTACCAATGGTTGTTCAAAAACAAACCAATGGATTACTCTCAAACAGAAGCTAAAATGAGAGTGATGCAAAAACTAGGAGTTCCTTATACAGAAGAAGATGTAGCCAATGCTCAAGCAAGCATCAAAGCACAAAGTGAGCAAATCGAGAAAAACTTGCATAACGACCCTGAGTTTGTGAAAAACTATGAGGCTAGCAAGAAAAATGCGATTGAAAGAGGAGAGGAGTTTGTGCCAATGAGCCAACGTGAAATCACAGCTCTTATAGCATACTTACAACGTCTTGGAACAGATATAAAAGTAAAAGAATAGTAATCAGTGTTTAGTATTCAGTGTTCAGTTCGACTAGCGAAGCGTATCGAGAACAACTTGAAACATTAAACCTTAAACTTTAAACAAATAACTATGCTAAAGTTCATCAAACAAAATATGGAAACCATAGCCGGAATAGAGATTTATCCGGTTATTTCCCTGCTTATCTTCTTTGCCTTTTTCGTAGGCTTATACTGGTGGGTTTTCACCTATAAAAAAGAGAAAATACAAGAGTTGAGCAACATGCCACTAGACGAAAACGCTAACAACAAATACTAATTTTATGAGAAAAATCATCCCTTCTTATGTTAGAATTCCTTTGCTTTTTGCATTGGTTTTTATGGGTCTGGAATATTTTATTGATTCAGGAGACAAACCTGCCTTTATGGTTTACCCTGCCGTTCCGGTATTTTTAGGTTTATTTTTATTGATACTTATTGCGATTGAGATAATAAACAATGCTTTTGATAACGTCACTTATATGTTGATGAGTGAAGAGCAGAAAAAACTTATCGAAGAGCAAAACAAAATAGGCATTAGCCTAAAAGATAGTCCGTTGTATAAAAAAATAATGGGTGCTTTGACCAAATCAAAACCTATTGAAGAAGAAGGCGAACTCCTTATGGATCACAACTATGACGGAATCCAAGAGCTTGACAACGTATTACCGCCTTGGTGGATTTATTTGTTCTACATCTGTATTTTCTTCGGAATTGGTTATCTAGGTTATTATCACTTCATGGGTGGTGAAAACCAACACCAAGAATACGAAAGAAAAAACTCTATTGCACTAGCTGAAATAGAAGAATGGAAAAAAACAGCTAAAGATTTGATTGATGCAAGCACTGTAACCCTACTTACAGAAGATGCAGACCTAAATGCAGGAAAAGCTATCTATATGGAAAAATGTGTGGCTTGTCACTTAGCAGATGGTGGAGGTAGTATCGGGCCAAACCTTACTGACCAGTACTGGATTTTGGGTGGCGGAATCAAAGAAGTCTTCCATACTATATCTGAAGGTGGTCGTGAAGGAAAAGGTATGATTCCTTGGAAGTCTGAACTTAAACCTTTACAAATCCAACAAGTTGCAAGTTATATTTTGAGCTTAGGCGGTACAACTCCTGCTGTAGCCAAAGAACCCGAAGGAGAAATTTGGGCAAGTGAAGATACTACTACTGCTTCAGAAGTAGAAGAAGTTGAGGCGGAAGACATTCAAATACGATAAAAAATAATTAAGCTGTTTTGAAATACTCAGAGAGCCTGATTGTTTCAAGCAGCTTGCCCCAAAGGCAATTCAGGGCTAAAATTCTGAAAAATAGTATGTCTGATTTTAATGATGAATCGTTTAGAGATAGTATCTCTACCATTACTCAAGAAGGTAAAAGAGCTTGGGTATATCCTAAAAAACCCAGTGGAAGGTTTTATGATAAAAGGAAATTAGTAAGTTACGTTCTTTTACTGATGTTGTTTTCTTTTCCATTTATAAAGATAAACGGACATCAGTTTATATTGTTGAATTTCTTTGAGCGAAAGTTCAATATTTTCGGGATTCCGTTTTTTCCGCAAGATTTTTATCTGGTGATGATCTCCATGATTATCGGGGTGATATTCGTTGCGATGTTTACGGTAGCTTTCGGACGTATTTTCTGTGGTTGGATTTGTCCGCAAACCATTTTCATGGAAATGGTTTTCAGACGAATAGAATACTGGATAGAAGGTGACCGAAATGCTCAAATCAAGCTCGATAAACAAGAGTGGAATGCTGAGAAAATCAGAAAAAAATCACTGAAATGGTTTATCTTTTTTGTGATTTCGTTTTTGATTGCCAACATCTTTTTGTCTTATCTGATAGGAAGTGACCAGGTTCTCAACATGATTACCGAAGGTCCTGCAGATAACATGAAAACCTTAATTGCGCTATTGATATTCACTGCGGTTTTCTATTTCATCTTTGCATGGTTCAGAGAACAAGTTTGTATCATCGCTTGCCCTTACGGAAGGTTACAAGGAGTGCTTCTGGATAATAAGTCAATCGTTGTGGCTTATGATTATAAAAGAGGCGAAAAAGAAACCGGAAGAGCCCGAATCAACAAAAAAGAAAATAGGGTAGAGGCAGGACACGGAGATTGTATTGATTGTAAACTGTGTGTGGCGGTTTGCCCAACGGGAATCGACATCAGGAACGGAACTCAATTGGAGTGTGTTAACTGTACGGCCTGTATGGATGAGTGTGATGACGTGATGGGAAAAGTCGGTTTTGAGAAAGGTCTCATTCGTTATGCTTCAGAAGACGAAATTACCAAAAAAGAGAAGTTTGTCTTCACTACCAGAATGAAAGGCTATGCTGCTGTTCTGACCATTATGATGGGGCTTCTTATAGGTATGATTTTCCTCAGAAGTGATTTGCAAGTGACGTTGCAACGTATTCCGGGACAGTTGTATGAAATGAAAGGCGAACGAGTGAGCAATGTTTATACGTATAGAATCCTGAATAAAACCACGACAGATTATGAGCAGGTGAGCTTTAAACTGTTAAGCCCGAAAGGAGAGATTATCCCGGTTGGCCCAGAACATTTTGAAGTAAAACAAGAGTCAGAAGCCAAAGGAACCTTGTTTATTGAAATTCATCCGGCTTATCTGACAGAGAATAAAATGAAGTTACAAATCGGGATTTATGAAAAGGATAAACAGATTGATAAGATAAAAACCAATTTCCTTGGTCCTAGACGATTTGATTAAAAATATTTGCTTCAGGTTTCGAACCTATATTTTGAAACTTGAAGCCAACTAAAACAAACAATTATGAGAATAGTAGTAGCCGCATTTGCACTTTTCATGTCCTTTATTTTGTTCTTTGTATTCAAAGTGCAATCAGACAAAAAGTATGACAATGAGCTTGTGATAAATGATTATTACAAACACGAAAAAGGTCTTAGCAATCAGCAACAAAAACAGCAGAATGCTTATGACTTAACACATAAAGTAGAAATCTCAGTTGAAAACAAATCAGTATTGATTTCGTTCCCGAGTGAGTTCGATTACAAAAAAATAGAAGGAAAAATATCCCTATATAGACCATCTGACCAAAGCCTCGATTTTGAAGTCCCCATTTCATTATCTTCTTCTAATTTGCTCATACCTGAAGATGTTTTGGCAGGTGGTCGCTGGGATATTTACATAGATTGGGGTTACGAAGGTAAAGAATATTTCAACAAAAAAGGAATCATCATCGAGTAAAAGGAGTTTTTCACTTTTGCTTTTAAGTCTAAAAAAATGCTGTTATCAGCTGTTATATTAGGTTTGGTTTCGAGTCTGCATTGTGTCGGGATGTGTGGGCCAATTGCTCTCATGCTTCCTGTTGACAGAACCAATCCGGTAAAAAAGACGTTACAAATTATATTATATCACATAGGAAGACTATCGAGCTACGGAACCTTGGGTTTGATTTTTGGTTTTTTAGGTAGAAGTTTGTATCTGGCTGGAATTCAACAACAGTTGTCTGTTGTTATAGGAGTTATCATTATATCCGTAGCTCTAATTCCTGAACGAGTTTTCGCTAGGTACAACTTCTCTAAACCCATCTACAAAGGTATTTCTTATGTGAAATCATCGCTCGGAGAGCAATTTCGCAAAAAAACAAATAAGTCTATTTTTACTATCGGAGTGTTGAATGGCTTTTTGCCTTGTGCTATGGTCTATGTAGCGCTGTTCGGAGCTTTGGCTATGCAAAATGCTTTTTATGGAATGCTCTTTATGATGCTTTACGGTCTAGGAACCATTCCGCTGATGAGCCTTGTGGTGTATTTTAGTGTTTTCATCAAAAACAAACTCGGAAAAAACCTTAGCAAAGTGATTCCTGTAGTGATGGTGTGTTTCGGAGTACTTTTTATCCTGAGAGGTTTAGGACTCGATATTCCGTTTGTTTCGCCTTCTAATCTACACCTGTTTGTGAGTAACGGAGCAGATTGTTAGCTTTATTCATTCTCTAATTCAAACCCACAGTTATAGCAATAAATACTTTGTTCTCTGTGGTCATATTTCCCACAATGTGCACAACTTCTTTTCGGTTTCGGATGTTTGTTAGCTGCATTCATATATTCTGCCGTTACAATACCGGTTGGTACAGCGATGATACCGTAACCCATTACCATGATCAGTGAAGCAATCATTTTACCTATAGTAGTGATTGGAACAATATCTCCGTAACCCACTGTCGTAAGTGTTACGATAACCCAATAAATACTGTCGGGAATGTTTTTAAAACCACTTTCGCCTTTTTCGATGGCATACATCAAAGTTCCTAAAAGACAACTTACGATAATAACAAAATAAACAAAAACCGTAATTTTTTGTCTGCTGGCTCTAATGGCTAGTTTTAAGTGAGATTCCTGTCCGGTGAACTGAACCAAATTCAAAACTCGGAAAAGTCGTAAAAGTCGTAGGGCTCTAACTACTGATAAAATCTGACTTCCCGGAATAAAAATTGCCAAATACATCGGTAAGGCGGCTATCAAATCGATAATTCCGTAGAAACTGAAAATATAAGTCGAAGGCTTTTTTATCGAAATGATTCGAAAAATATATTCTATAGTGAAGAAAATCGTAATCACCCATTCTGCAACATGAAGAAAGGTATGATATTTAGCATCGAGAGTTTCAACACTTTCGAGCATTACTAGCAAGACACTCAAGAAGATTAAAAAGAGAAGTACGATATCGAAAAGTTTTCCTTCGAAAGTATTTGTCCCGTAAATAGTAATATGGATTCTTTGTTTTAGAATTTCCCAGTTGGATTTTTCTTCCCTCATTTTTTTAAAAAATCAAATAAAATTCAAAGGTAGAAAATTTAGTATTCTATACTGATAGCTATTGGAATTAATTTTAATTTCGACCTAAAATTCAATAATCTTCAACACTTTACTTTTTTGAAGATACTGCTCTATAAGCTGTAAATGTTGCTTATCTGGTTTAACCGATATAAGAATGTTTTTAAACACATCAATATTGGTCACCTGATAGTTTAAATCAAAAAAAGCATAACCTTTACACACTCCGTTTTCGATAAGAATAGCCGTTCGTTCTTCGATGGTTCTACCTTTGTCAATAAGAATCGCATTTTCCTCTTTATTTGAAGCTGAGAAAAACTTCTTAGAGAACTTGATTTTTGGAGGCAAACGGTTATAAGTAGGCTTGTTATAACGTAATTCTTCGATTTCTTTAATCGAAGCAATCAATAGATTTCCTGTTTTCTCGAATGTAACGGTAAAAACCTCATTCTGAATTCGCTTAGAGAGCTTTGAATCTCCCGTGAAATATCCGTTTATTTTCTTTTTGATGTTTTTACTTTTACCCAACAAAATGATATCACCTTTCTCGTTATGAATGTAATAAATTCCGGTTTCAGAAGGTAAACTCTCTACGATATCGAGTAATTTTGGCGAAAGCCCACTATTAATTTCGGTTTTAATAAGGCTTTTCAAGATGAGTTTGTCTGTATCTTTCGAAAGCAGCAGTTTAAACAATCTTACGGTTGCCTGAGCATCTCCCGAAGCTCTGTGTCTGTCGCTAACGGGAATCCCGAGTGAGCGAACAAGTTTCCCTAAACTATACGATTTTTGATCAGGAATCAGTTTTTTAGACAATTCAACAGTGCAAAGCGATTCCCTTTTATAGCTATAACCCAAGCGGGCAAATTCGGTTTGAAGAATTCTGTAATCAAACGAAGCGTTGTGAGCCACGACTATGCAACCTTCAGTAATTTCGATAATTCGTTTGGCTACTTCATAAAACTTCGGAGCCGAACGAAGCATCGCATTGTTAATGCCTGTAAGCTTTACCACAAAAGGCTGAATAGGCTTTTCGGGATTCACTAAACTGATAAATTGATCAATGATTTGGTGTCCGTCAAACTTATAAATGGCTATTTCTGTAATTCCTTCTTGGTTATATTGTCCTCCAGTGGTTTCTATGTCGAGAATTGCGTACATCAATGTTTTTTCAATACTGCAAAGCTAAGAAATAGGATTCAATTAAAGGTTTCTCAGTTATTGAAATATAGGTTGGGTTTAGAAGTTAATTTAGTATTTAAAGCTCAAAAACCCGATAAGAAAGCTGTGTTTGGTCAATGATATTCTCGGTTCGTTCTCTATCTGTATCCGAAATAAAGATTTGTCCAAAGGTATTTTGGTTTACTAATTCAATAATTTTACTCACTCTGAATTTATCGAGTTTATCAAAAATATCATCGAACAGCAGAATCGGTTTTACGTTGTTTTGTTGTTTAACGAATTCAAATTGAGCTAATTTCAATGCAATCAGAAACGATTTTTGTTGCCCTTGAGACCCGAACTTTTTTATGGGATATCCGTTGATTTCAAACAATAAATCATCTTTATGAATTCCTACAGAAGTATATTGTAGCATTCGGTCTTTTGGTTGTTCTTCCTGTAAAAGGTCAAGTAAATTCTTTTCGAAAAGTCGGCTTTCATAAACCAAATTTACTTGTTCATTATTACCCGAAATAATAGTGTGATAATGATTAAAAATCGGAGTAAATTCTTCTAAAAATTCTGTTCTTTTTTGGTGAATATAAGTGCCGTATTCAGCTAATTGCTCATCATAAATCGAAAGGTTGTCCTTGTCGAAAACACGATTCAAAGCAAAGTATTTTAGTAGCGCATTTCGTTGAGTGACAACTTTCTGATATTTAATAAGTTGATGTAGGTAATTTGAATCTAATTGTGAGATAATTTGATCGATAAATTTTCGTCTGGTTTCACTTCCTTCAGAGATTAAATCACTATCTGAAGGAGAAATAATCACAAGCGGAATAAACCCAATATGTTCAGAGAATTTCTCATAGATTTTTCCGTTTTTTTTCAGTGTTTTTTTCTGTCCTTTTTTTAATGAACAAACCACGTGATGAGTTTGATTTTCTTTGAGAAATTCGCCTTCAATTACAAAAAAATCTTCGTTGTGTTTGATATTCTGAACAGCCACGGAATTAAAATAGCTTTTTCCGTAAGCCAAATGATAAATGCTGTCAAGAATGTTGGTTTTCCCAATTCCGTTTTTGCCTACAAAACAGCTGATTTTCGTATCAAAATCAAAACTGACAGCAGATAAATTCTTATAATTGAGAAGGTTTAGTTTTTGTAATTGCACTTTAAAAAGTGTTTAAAGTTTGGGCATTGAAATAAAAGTTATGCAAATGTACACTTCAAAAGCCGAAAGCAGAAACCTTAATCGAAAAAATTAGTACTTTTACCTTTTAATTCCATCTTTGTGAAAAAATATTCAGTCAGACAATACACTTCAGAAGATTTCGATTTGTGGAATGCATTTGTGGCTAAAGCAAAAAACGCAACCTTTTTGTTCAATCGCAACTTTATGGAATATCACAAAGATCGTTTCGATGATTTTTCACTTTTGGTTTTTGAACAAAACACTTTGGTAGCGATACTTCCGGCCAATAAAGTAGGAGCAGAGTTACACTCTCATCAAGGCTTGAGTTATGGCGGATTGGTTATCGACCATACTATAAAACTTCAGGAATTTCTCGAAATTTTTGCTGCCGTTTGTGCTTATGCAAAGCAACAGGTTTCAAAACTGTTTTTTAAGGTAATTCCGTCAATTTACAACGATTATTTTTCAGACGAATTGCTCTATGCTTTGTTTTTGAAAGAGGCAAAACTCATTCGTCGAGACACTCTTTTTGTGATTGATAATCAGCATCCGGATAAGATTTCTCAAAAACGAAAATACGAAATCCGTAAAGGAGAAAAACATCAACTTGAAATCAAAGAAACAACAGATTTTTCTGAATTCTGGAACGAAATTTTGATTCCTATTCTACAAGAAAAACATCAAGCCAAGCCTGTACATTCGCTTGACGAAATAAAACTATTACATTCTCGTTTTCCTAATAATATCAAGCAGTTTAATGTATATTTTGAAGGTAAAATAGTAGCCGGAACTACGATTTTTATAACAGAAAATGTGGTGCATTCGCAATACATTGGTAGTGATACTCAACGAAGTAAATTAGGAAGTGTTGATTTTCTGTATGATTATTTGATCAAAAAATATGCTGCTGAAAAACGCTATTTTGATATGGGAACTTCCAACGAAAATAACGGAAAAAGCCTCAACGAAGGCCTAGTGTATTGGAAAGAGAGTTTTGGGGCCAAAACTGTGGTTCAGGATTTTTATGAATTAGAATTATAAGCTATGGAAATAAGATTTTTAACCAAAGAAGAGAGTAAAAAGGAGCAACTTGAAGCGTTTTTAAAACTTTCAGGAGCAGAACGTTTTTACTCTTTTTTAGAACTTTCAAGAACCATACTGAAAAAATTTCCAACTCAAATTCCTGAAAAGGAAACTAATAACTTTGTGATAGAAAAGAAAAATGGAAAAAAAGTGGAATGAAAATATAGATGAATTTCTGACTTTGACCTATAAGCATCAAGTAAGAATGCTTATGGTTGGTGGTGGAGCTGTTAATTTTCACGGATATCAAAGACATTCCGCTGATGTTGATTTTTGGATAGAAACTACTGATGAAAACTTCCAAAAACTAGTGAAGGTTTTTAATGAAATGGGATACGAAATCCATGATTTTCCTTTAGCGGTGAAAAATAAAGAACAAAATATCTCGGTTAAATTCACACCGGTTGATTTGAATCTGGAGTTAATTACAAACTTTTCAGTTAATAAATCATTTAATGATGCCTATAATGAAAGTATTGAAGTGGTTATAAAAGGTCATAAAGTATTAAGATGGAGAGTACTGTCGTTAGAGGACTTAATTACGAGTAAAGTAAAAGCTGGAAGACCTAAGGATTTGTTAGACATTCAGCAGTTAAGAGAAATTAACGACAAGAAATAAAAAAATGAAAAAGATTTTATGATTAAATTCCTTGATTTACATAAGATAAACCAACCTTATGAAGCTGCTTTTCAGCAGAAATTCCAACAGTTTTTAGATGGTGGCTGGTATATTTTAGGCAAAGAAGTAAAACAATTCGAACAAGAATTTGCCAATTATTGTGGTTCAAAACATTGCATCGGGGTAGCCAATGGTTTGGATGCTTTAATTTTGATTTTCAGAGCTTATAAACAGCTAGGGAAAATGCAATCGGGAGATGAAGTTATTGTTCCGGCTAACACTTATATAGCCTCGATTATAGCGGTTTTACAAAATGATTTAGTTCCGGTTTTAGTAGAGCCAGATTTGCAGACATACAATCTGAATCCGAACGAAATAGAAAAGCATATTACCTCAAAAACCAAAGCAATTTTACCCGTTCATCTTTACGGACAACTTTGTGATATGCAAGCCATCAATCATATCGCAAAAAAACATAATCTGCTAGTTGTTGAAGATTCCGCTCAAAGTCATGGAGCATTATTAAACGGAGTAAAATCAGGGAATCTGTCTGATGCTTCCGGATTTAGTTTTTATCCTGGCAAGAATTTAGGTGCTTTGGCAGATGCCGGAGCCATCACAACTAATGATGATGAACTAGCTGAGGTTTTGTTCTCTTTACGTAATTATGGTTCTAAAAAGAAATACGAAAATGAATTTTTGGGTTTAAACTCTCGATTAGACGAACTCCAAGCGGCTTTTTTAAGAGTCCGACTTCAAGATTTAGACGTTCATAACCAAAGAAGGAGAGAGGTAGCAAAGCGTTATTTAACCGAAATCAAAAACGAGAAAATCGTACTTCCTTATTACGACAATAGTGAAAATCACGTTTTTCATCTTTTTGTTATTAGAACTAAAAATAGAGAAAATTTACAGAAATATCTATTTGAAAATCAAATAGAAACATTGATTCATTACCCGATTCCTCCTCACCAGCAAAAGGCAATGAAGGCTTTTAGTCACTTATCTTTTCCTATAACCGAAAAAATTCATAATGAAATATTGAGCATCCCGATGAGTCCTGTGCTTACGGATGATGAAGTGACTTTTATTATTAAATGTTTGAATGAATATTAAACGAAACGCTTGAAACTACTCAAATCTATACTTCAAAATCCTGTTTTCAGAATCACTTCCACCAATAGTGTGAGTGTGATGATTCGCATTGTGACCGGATTGGTTTCGACCTCAGTTGTAGCCAAAATTCTAGGACCAAGTGGTGTAGCACTGTTGGGAAATTTACGAAATTTCATCACTTCACTAGAGACTTTTTCGACTTTGGGTTTCAATAACGGAATCGTAAAATATGTAGCTCAACACCAAAAAGACGAAGAAAGGTTGACAAAAGTGATTTCAACTGTTTTTTGGTCACTTTTGATAGCTTCTATCACACTGGCTCTTCCGGTTTTTGTCTTTGCAGAATATTGGAACAACCGAATTTTTGGAGAAGAGTACGATTTCGAGATAGTTTTTAGGGTAGTGGCTTTATCCCTTCCGCTTTTTGCTCTGAATCTTTTCCTTATTGCTGTAGTCAACGGATTTTCACAATTCAAAAAAGTTATTTTAATCAATATTGCGGGAAATGTAATCGGTTTTGTGTTTTCGATTCTGATGATTTTGAAATACCAAACTATGGGAGCATTATTGGCTATGGGGATTGTTCCGGGATTGCTTTTTCTGGTAAGTTGGTTGTGGATTTCTAAATCTCTAGATCTGAAAAAATACATCCGTAAAGGATTTTTTGATTTTGAGGTTATAAAAAATCTTTCGTCTTATTCATTAATGGCTGTAGTTTCTGCTTTTTGCCTTCCAATAATTTATTTGCAAATCCGAACAGAAGCGATTGATAATCTGGGAATTGACAATGCAGGAAATTGGGAAGCTATGAATCGACTGGCTTCATTCTATATGATGTTTATCTCGACTTTGCTTTCGGTTTATTTTTTTCCGAAGTTATCGCAATCAACCTCGAATGCCCAGACAAGAAGTATTTTTGGAGATTATTACAAGAATGTAGTACCGATGTTTATTATAGGTGGGTTGGTGCTTTACTTTTCAAGAAACTTTTTGATACAGCTTATTTATTCAGATAAGTTTCTTGTCTTGCCTGATCTATTTTCGTGGCAACTTATCGGAGATTTCTTTAAGGTTTGTTCGCTTATTTTGGGCTATCAATTTTTTGCTAAAAGAATGACCAAAGCGTTTATAGCAACTCAAATTCTCTCTATAATAATTCTTTATTTTTCAAGTAATCTACTAATGAAGAGTCATGGAGTAGAAGGTTTGGTTATAGCTCACACCATAACTTATTTCTTGTATTTACTCGTGCTTTTATTGATGTTTGGCAATATTATATTCAAAAAGAAACCCTGACAAAACAGTTTGTCAGGGTTCTGCTATTTTGGTCTGTAAATGATTATTTTCCTTTATTTACTTCAGCTACATATTTCTCTAGAGCCATAGTCATTGATGGCGATTCAGGAGATGGGGCAGCAATATCAACACGAAGACCATGATCTAAAGCTTCTTTTTTGGTTGTAGCTCCAAAAACTGCAATTCGGGTTTGGTTTTGAACAAAGTCAGGAAAGTTTTTAAATAAAGAACGAATACCCGTTGGGCTAAAGAAAGCCAAGATATCATAATATACGTCTCTAAGATCAGATAAGTCACTCATAACCGTTCTATAAAAAATTCCTTGTGTCCAATCAACACCCAAAGAATTTAACGTATGTGGCACATCATCTTTTAACTGGTCTGAAGCCGGAAGTAAAAACTTTTCGTCTTTATATTTTTTAATAAGCGGAGATAGCTCAGGGAATTCTTTTTGACCTACATAGATTTTGCGTTTTCTGTAAACAATATACTTCTGTAAATAAAAAGCGATAGCTTCAGATTGGCAGAAATATTTCATTGTTTCAGGCACTTTATAACGCATTTCTTCTGCTACTCTAAAGAAATGATCAACCGAATTTTTGCTGGTCATAATAATGGCCGAAAAATTATTCAAATCAATTTTTTGGGCTCTTACATCTTTTGCAGTGGCTCCTTCAACGTGAATAAATGGTCTGAAATCTACTTTTATTTTATACTTATTCTGTAAGTCAAAATACGGAGAATTTTCGGCTTTTGGTTCAGGCTGAGATACTAATATCGATTTTACTTTTGGTGCAACAGACATAATTTACTTAAATTTAATAAGCCAACAATAAGCGAAATAGAATGGTATAATTTCCAAGGTGCAAAGATACAAAATAAAGTAAAATAAATTACCGCTTATTGCTTTCTGAAAAGATTTTAGCGAAAAAATATGTATAAGAAAATATATTCCTAAAAATATTATCAGAAGTGCTGTAGTTATATAATTTTCAGGCGTTTTTGTGTAAAACAAAAC